>DATARC010000123.1:0-10389 GCA_036264335.1 Candidatus Dormiibacterota bacterium | reverse complement strand
GGCGCGGGTGAGGACGTTGCGGAAATAAAAAACCCCGGGCCCAAAGGCCCGGGGCTTGATTGGTCGTTTTAACCCTTAGAGGGTACGAACGCTCTTCGCGCGTGGCCCCTTGGGGCTCGCCTCGATCTCGAAGGAAACCTTCTCGCCACCCTGGAGGCTGTCGAAGTCGCCTTCGGTGCCGCTCCTGTGAAAGAAGAATTCCTTACCGTCTTCGGCTGCGATAAAGCCGAAGCCACGGTCCGCGACCAGTTTCTTGATGGTGCCTGTAGGCATTTCCATCTCCTATCTCTCGAACGAATGGCCAACTCAACTCGGCGGGCCTGTTCGAGAAACGGAGCCTGCGGTGAGCGCCTGCACTGTGCCGGCAACCTGAGTATACCCCAGACCGGGCCGGCCCAACCCTGGGCCGTCAAGGGCCGTTTCTAGCGGGAGCCGACCCGCTCGGGGCGGGGCGTCAGCGACGACCGGCGCGCACGGGACTGGTCCACCTCGGTGAGGTGGCGTTTCCGCAGCCTCAGATGCTTCGGGGTGACCTCCAGCAGCTCGTCATCGGCCAGGAAGTCGAGCGACTGCTCCAGGCTCTGCCTGGACGCCGGGGTCAGCCGGACCGAGATGTCCGAGGTGGACGAGCGGATGTTGGACTGCTTCTTCTCCCTGCACACGTTGACGCGGATGTCCCCAGGACGCTTCTGGATCCCGACGATCATGCCCTCATATACCTCTTCCCCCGCCTCGATGAACGTGGTGCCGCGCTCCTGCGCGCCCGCGAGCCCGAAGGCGAGGGTCGTGCCGGCGGACGAGGCGGTCAGCGCGCCGTTCCGCTGCTCGCGGAAGTCGCCCGCCCAGGGCCTGTAGCCGATGCCGATCGAGCCCATCAAGCCAGTCCCTGCTGTGAGCGTCAGGAAGCTGTTGCGGAACCCGATCAGGCCTCGCGTGGGGATCGTGTATTCCAGGCGTACGCCGCCCTTGGAGTCGTAGCTGATCTCGATCATCTCGCCACGCCGCTTGCCAAGTGCTTCGGTGACGGCGCCCAGATTCTCCTCGCGAACGTCGACAGTCAAACGCTCGAGGGGTTCCATCCTCTGGCCGTTGATGGTCTTGACAATCGCCTCCGGGCGCGAAACCTCGAACTCGTAACCCTCGCGCCGCATGGTCTCGATGAGCACTGCCAGATGCAGCTCGCCTCGGCCGCTCACCAGGAAGCGCTCGGCGGCCTCTGTGTCTTCGACATGCAGGCCCAGGTTGACGTCGAGCTCCTTGTAGAGCCGCGCGCGAAGCTGGCGCGTGGTCGAGAACTTTCCCTCGCGGCCGGTGAAAGGCGAGGTGTTGACGCCAAACGTCATCCTGACCGTCGGCTCGTCGATCTCGATTCGTGGCAGCGGGTCGGGTGATTCCGGATCCGCAAGCGTGTCGCCGATCGCCACCGCGTCGAGACCGGTGAGCACGACGATGTCGCCGGCGCTGGCGCTTGCCACCGCGATGCGGTCGAGCCCGCGGTAAACCAGGACCTGCACGACCTTGGCGCGCCGAGGCTCCCCAGCTGCTGTGAGGACGGCAACGGTGTCGCCAGGGGCGATGCTCCCTCGAGAGATGCGCCCGATGGCCATCGGTCCCGTGTAATCGTCATAGGCGCGGTTGGCAACCAGCATCTGGAAGCCGCCCGGCTCGATGACAGGCGCGGGGATGAACTCGATGATCGTCTTGAACAGAGGCTCCAGGTCGGCCGTCAGGGCGTCAGCCTGGTGGCCGGCACGGCCTTCCTTCGCCACCGCATAGATGACCGGCGCCTCGAGCTGGTCGGCATCCTCTGCGAGCTCGAGGAAAAGGTCGTGGACCTTTTCCAGGGCCGCTTTGGGGTCGGCATTCTTGCGGTCGACCTTGTTGATCACGACGATGATGCGCAGTCCGACCTCGAAGGCTTTGCGCAGCACAAAGCGCGTCTGGGGCATCGGGCCTTCGGCCGCATCGATCAGCAGCAGACAGCCGTCGGCCATGTTGAGCACGCGCTCCACCTCGCCGCCGAAGTCGGCGTGGCCGGGAGTGTCGATGATGTTGATGGTCACCTCGCCGTGCCGGACCGAGGTGTTCTTGGCGAGGATCGTGATTCCCTTCTCGCGCTCGAGGTCGTTGGAATCCATGATCAGCGTGCCTACGTCCTGGTTGTCCCTGAAGGTGTGGCTCTGCTTCAGAAGGGCGTCCACCAGCGTCGTCTTCCCGTGGTCGACGTGAGCGATGATCGCCACATTCCGAATGTCGTGCCGCAGATTTGCTGGTGTCATAAGGCAGTGCTGATCAGACGGGTGGAGTGTGCGGACACGGTGCCCGCAGCAGGACTATACGAATACGGACCGGCCACGCGCCCATTCACTCTGGGCCGGAAGCTCTGACACCCGAAGTAACATCCGCTCCGGCATGAGTCTTCCCCGAACCGTAGTCCGCTCAATCCTCGCCGGTCTGGCGGCGAGCTGGCTGCTGGTCGGATCGTACCTCGCAGGCCACGCCGACGAAGGCTGGGTCATCACCTCGTTTCACTCGGACATCGCCGTCGCGGCCGACTCCACGCTGACGGTCACCGAGGACATCCGGGTGGATTTCGGCTCCCTCCAGAAGCACGGGATATTCCGGACGATCCCGCTGCGCTACCGCTATGACGACACGCGGGATCGCTATTACCTGCTCGACGTCCAGTCGGTAACCGACGGCACCAATCCGTTGTCTCACGACGACTCGGTCGACAGCGACAACGAGGTGATCAAAATCGGCGACCCCAACCGCCTTGTCTCAGGGCAGCAGCGATACGTCATCACCTACAAGGTGACCGGCGCGATGAACTCGTTCGCCGACCAGGACGAGCTGTTCTGGAACGTGGACGGTGCCCTCTGGCCGGTTCCGAAGTCAGAGGTGTCGGCTACCGTGCACGTGCCCGCGGGCTCTCTCAAGGACACTGCTTGCTACGAAGGCCCTTCAGGTTCGACCGAGAGCTGCTCGCATACCGCCCTGGGCGATCACGCTGAGTTCTCAACCACCCGCCCGCTCGGCTCTGGCGAACAAATGTCCGTGGCGGTCGCCCTGAAGCCTGGCGCTGTCACGGTCCCGCCGCCTCTCCTGGAACCGCGGTCACGGCAGTTCCCGCAGGACGCATTCGATGTCAGCCCACTGACCGTCACGCTTTTCCTGCTGCTGACCGTGGTTGGGGTCGGCCTCGTGGCCTGGAACTGGTGGGTGCACGGGCGGGACCGTGCCTATCTGACGCAGCACTACCTAGCGAGCACTCCTTCGGTGCCGGCCACGTCCCCGTCTGAACCGGAGCAGACCCTGCCGCTGGGTGCCAGGGAGACGCTCGTTGTGGAGTTCGGACCTCCGCAAGACCTGCGGCCTGGCCAGCTTGGGCTCATTCTCGACGAGAGCGCCGATACGAAAGACGTGACTGCAACCATCATCGACCTCGCTGTCCGCGGATATCTGACGATCGCCGAAGGCCCTGGCAAGTCCGACTGGACGCTCACCAAGAAAAGCGGACCGATGGAGACGCTCATGCCGTACGAGCGAACTCTCTACGACGGCATGTTCGCGGGCCGCGACACTGTCAAGCTCTCCGACCTCAAAGGTGCTTTCGCGCCCACCTTGAAGATGGCCGAGGGCCAGATCTACGCCGACGCGCTGTCGCGCCGTCTGTTCACGAGCAATCCCAACCAGGCTCGCGCCTCGTGGGGCTGTCTGGGCTTCGCGTTGGTGCTCGTCGGATTCGCGGCCACCGTCGCCCTCGGCCTGGCTTTTGGCTGGGGCCTCATCGGCGTGGCCGTGATCATCACCGGGATCGCGCTGACCGCCACCTTCCCTTTCATGCCGCAGCGCACAGCCGCGGGGCGCAACCTCCTGCAGCGCACGCTCGGTTTCCGGCTCTATATGACCACCGCCGAGAAGTACCGGCAGCAGTTCGCGGAGAAAGCCCAGATCTTCACTCAGCTGCTGCCTTACGCGATCGTGTTCGGCTGTGTGACGCAGTGGGCCAAGGCGTTCGAAGGGATCGACACGGCCGCGGCCATCAGCACTTGGTACACGGGCAATATGCCCCTGCAAGCTGCGTTCCTCGCCAGCAACCTGGAGTCGATGAACGCCAGCATCTCGAGCGCCATCACCTACGTGCCGCCGAGCGCGGGGAGCTCCAGCGGGTTCAGCGGCGGATTCTCGGGCGGCGGCGGAGGCGGCGGCGGTGGGGGTAGCTGGTAACCACCAACCCGACCATTCGGGCACGAATGGCCGTACCCAAGCCCCGATCACAACGCCAAAAGGGCACGAATGGTCGTCGGCGAGACCGAACCTTTACGACGTAGCTTTCGCGGTCCTTAGGGGTTCGCCCACTTCGTTCAGGAACCCCAGTAGCTCGCGGTAGGACTGTAAGAACGTCGTCTCGTGGTAGGCGATGCCGCGCTCGGCGCAGAACTGCTTGATGATCGGTTGCGCGCGCTTCACGTTGATTCGAGGCATGCCTGGGAAAAGGTGGTGCTCGATCTGGTAGTTGAGCGCGCCGTACCAGAAGTCCGTGAGAGGGTGCCCATAGATGTTGCGTGCCGTCAGCACCTGGGTGCGCACGAAGTCGAGACGAGTCGTGCTGTCGGTCTGCGGCATGCCCTTGTGGTTGGGAGCGAACACCGACGCCAGGTAAGCGCCGCCGACCGCCTTGTGGATGATCACGACCATGAGCGCCGACCACGGACCGAGGAAGTAAACCATCGCGCCGAGATAGACGACGGCGTGGGCCGCGAGCATCGCAAACTCCAGGCGCCTGTATCGAGAGTCCTCCTTGATGAGATAGGTCGCGCCGACCACATGCATGCTCCATGCCAGAAAAGTTGTCAGCGGAAAGAAGAAGTACACCTGGTACATGGCAAGCAGGCGGCCGAGCTTGCCCTTGCGCGCCATCGCCTGCTCATGCGTGTACACGATGGCGCCCACGTCGATGTCGGGATCGAGGTCGACGTCATTCGGGTTGCCGTGGTGGCGATTGTGCTTCTGCACCCACCAGCCGTAGCTCATGCCCAGGAGCGCGTCGGCAGTGACCAAGCCGACCAGCGCGTTCTTCCAGTTGGACTTGAACATCTGCCGGTGCCCGGAGTCGTGCAGCTGGAATCCGAGCTGGCCCGAGATGAGACCGAGGAAGACCGCGGTCAAGGCCTGCGCCCACACCTGCCTGACGAGAAACAGGATGGCGATGCAGCCGAAGAACAGCGTGAGATTGGTGGTGATGCTGAACGCGTAAAACAGCGGGCGCTTGTCCATGAGCCCTGCGTCATTGATTCGACGCTTCAGAACCGCGTAATCGGGCTGGACGCTTTCCGCCGCCTCATCCGGGCGAGAGACTTCTGCAATCAAGGTGGCCAAACCTAACAGTTACCCGTAAGGCAGCGTGCGTGCACTGGCGTAACAGAATCCATAACACACTCCCTTGTCAAGTCGGAACTGGCCCATGGGCCACACTGTTGGCCAAACGTGAAGGACATTCCACTGTGGTGCCGAGATCGGGAGTCGAACCCGAACGTCCTTGCGGACATCGGTTTTTGAGACCGACGCGTCTGCCAGTTCCGCCACCTCGGCGCAGCCGTAACGGGGCTCGACAATACCATTGGCCAATGCGAATCGCCGCAACTGTCGGCATATGCGTGCTGCTCAGCGCGTGCGGGCTGACCGGTGCAGTCTCCTCGTCCACCCCGGCCGCCGGCACCACCAGCGCCCCGCCGCAACGGGCGTCCGCGCCACGGATCACGCCTCCACCTGTGAGCCCCCCGCAGCCGCCGGCCGGCGTCGCGGCTTTCCAATGCGTTGATGCGAGCGGGGGAGCTGCCGGCACCGCAAGTCTCTCGACCGCAAGGCTCGGCGAGTGGGTGGGCTTCGACCGGTTCGTGCTCCAGTTCGACACCAAGGTGCCGAGCTACACGGTCAAACGCCAGGCCAAGCCCGTGTTCAAGAGCGGCGGCAGCGGTCAGGCGGTGACGCTGGCTGGGTCCGCCGGCGTGCTGGTCCAGGTGCATTCCGCGACGGCATCCGGCTCATATACCGGCTCAGTCGACATGGTCCACTCGGAGTACGCGGTGCTGGTCGAGGCCAAGATCGTGGAGGACTTCGAGGGCTATCTGGCCTGGGGCCTCGGCCTGACGAAGCCTGCCTGCTTCAGATCATTCACGCTTTCGGATCCACCCCGTCTGGTGATCGACTTCAAGACCCCTTAGCGATACTCTTCCCTCCGCATGGCAGTCCAACCACCCGAAGGGCCTGTCAGCGCGCCGCCTCCTCAACCGGCCGGCACCCAACTTCCGCCGCCCGCCGGCACTCCGCTCCCACCCCCTGTCAAGGCACGCAGGTCGTGCCTCGGTTGTGGTTGCGGAGGTTGCCTGGTTGCGGTCGTCCTCGTGGTCCTTCTGGTCTTTGGCGGCGGCTACTACTTCTTCATCGCTCAGGCGCAGGCTGCCGTGCCCGCGCCGGCCGCACTGCAGATCATCTCGACGCCCGTCGACGTCGACACCAACAACTCAGCCGGCTTTCACACTGCCACGCCGGGCCAGGAGCTGACCGCCGGCAACACAGTGCGCACTGGCGACCAGGGGCACGCTGCGATTCAATTTCCCGACGGCTCTTACGTGCGCATGTCGCCGAACACGACAGTGACCGTCACCGCGGCGCAGCTGTCGCATGACGGCAGCCTTCAGTCCGCAAGCCTGGCGCAAAAGGCTGGACGGACCTTGTCGAATGTCCAGCATCTCGTCTCGGGCGCTAGCTTCCAGGTGGGTGGCCATTCGGTCAACGCATCGGTGCGCGGGACCCAGTTCGAGGTTCTGGTGCGCGCGGACAACACCAACCTCATCAAGGTCTTCGACGGCACGGTGAAAGTCACCGGAACGTCGACCATCTCGCTCACCGCAGGCCAGCAGGTCGAATCTGATGCGAATGGCAGGCTGTCCAGCCAGGGACCGATCAAGCCCGAGGCCGGCGACCCCTTCGCGCTGGCCGCCCAGTGCAATCGGGCTGTGTCGTCGGGAACCAACCAGGGCACATTGCAGACATCAGTCGGTGAAGGCCTCACGACCGGCCAGACCGCCGAGACGGATTACAGCTCGCCGGGAGGCACCATCACGTACGCCCTGTGCTATCCAGGCAGCTTCATGACCCTGACGGTCATCGATCCGAACGGAACCGTGCATGCCTCGAGACAGGGCTCGCGCCCTGTACAGGGCAACCTCAACGGGCCGCCCGGCCGGTACCGGCTCATCGTGCGCGCTGAAGACGTGCCCGGCGGTGAGCCGTGGGCAGTTTCAATCGCGACGAACAGCTCCTGCGGAGGCCAACCCGTCGATACCGGTGGGTTTGTCCGCCAGACCATCAGCAACGATCAGCTGTCGCAGGCCCTGGCCAGCTCTGGGGTCACCCTCCAGGTCCAAGGCACATCGCCCGCATCGGCACGCGTGTCGTATTACTCCAACCTCGGCGGGGTGCCGATCGCCTGGACCGTGATCTTCTATGCGGCCACGCCAAACCTCGGTGTGGTCCTGACCGAGGTCACTGTGCGGGGCATCAACCTCACCACACAGGTGGCCTCGAAGCTGAGCTCCGCGATCGGCCAGTCGCTGAGCGTGCCGACCGACTTCACAGTCGACAGGGTGTACTCGTGCCGGGGAGCAGGAGGCGGTGTCATGGTCATCGAGGGACACCGGGCCTAGTACCTGAGGCCCCGGCGCCGAAGCTAAGGCGACCTATTCCGCGATCCCTTTAGGTATCGTTCCGCGCATGTCGATCACCTCGAGCAAGGCGCAGCCGAAGCGGCGCGGGGGCTACCGCCTGATCATCGTGCTGCTGGTCGTGCTGCTTCTGGCCGCGGCCGCGTTCTTCTGGCTCAACAGCGCGGCGCAGGCGGCCGTCAATGCGGCTGGAACCTTGACCGTCTACCAACCTGCCGTCACGGTCGCGCACAACGGCGGGGCTTTTTCGAACGGCGTGACAGGCGCGATCATCGAGCCAGGCGACTCGATCAAGACCGATGTCAAGGGACGAGCCGCAATCCAGCTGCCGGACGGCACCCTGACCCGATTGGCGGGCAACACGCAGATCACTCTCACCTCGGCCCATTTCGCGAAAAGCGGCAACCTCCACGATGTCTCGATCCTGCAGAAGGCCGGGCGGACGTTCACCAACGTCCAGCATCTCGTCGCCGGCGCATCGTTCAAGGTCGCGGGCCAGTCCGCGGTCGCTTCGGTTAGAGGCACCAAGTTCGAGGTCTTGATGAACCCGGACGGCACGATGGTGGTCAAGCTCTTCGAAGGTGTGCTCGACCTGCAGGGCAAGAACACCGTCCACCTGGTCGCGCCGCAACAATCGACAGTGGACGCGCAAGGCAACGTCGGGCCTGCGGGCGCCATCCAGCCGGACCCCAATGATCCCTTCGGACCCCAGATGGCGGCCTCAGACCAGGTGACAGCAGGGACGACTCCAGGCACCGAGCAGGACTTCATCGGCGCGCCACTTCACAACGGCGAGCAGCAGTCCTACTCGTACAGCTATGCCGGCGGCGGCATCGTCAAAGCCGCGCTCGGCTATCGCGGCAGCCTGATGGCCCTGAAGGTCAAGGCTCCTGACGGCACCGTCTACACCAAGCAGGGACCGCCGCCCATCGTCGTCCTGGTGCCCAACGCGCCCGCGGGGATTTACACGATCACGGTCGCCGGTATCAGCGGTTTAGGCGCGGCCGGCGAGGAACCGTTTGTCGCGGTGGCTTCGCAAGAGCCATGTCAAACGACGACTGTGGCTCAGAACGGGGCAGTGCGCCACGGCTACACCCCGCAGGATCTCGCCGCAGCCGTCAGCGTCCCTGGACTGTCGAACCTGAACCTCAGCTTTGCGGGTGACTCGGTGGCCGGTGGCATCATCACGGGGACCGGAACGTATAACGGAGTGAGCTGGACCGGGACCGTGGTCCTGTTCTGGCATGGCGTAGCGCTCGAGATCTTTCCCGTCGGCGCGACGGTCTTCAACCTCAGCGTCCCGGCGACTCAGATCGTGCAGCAGATCGGCGCCGCCATCGCTCAAGACCCGACGAACATCAACCCGGGCTACAGGGTGGACCGCCTGTTCACGTGCAGCGGCGTCCTGATGATCGACGGACGAACCGGCCCTTAGGCCCCCCTGGCGCGGCGCGGTAGTTTTTGCTTCGCCCTCGCCAGCAGTCCAGCCGGCCCTGGTCCTGCGTTTTTGCCGGTCAGCGCGCGCTCCAGGCGGTCCAGCAGCTCGCCGGCGGTTGTAGGCCGGCGGTCAGGCTCCCGGTCCATCGCCTGCTGCAGCACAGCGGCAAATGCCGCTGGAAGCTCCGGCGCCGAGTCACGGACGCTGGGCGGCGGCTCGTACAGCCGGCGGCTGAGCGTCTCGATCCAGCTCTTCGATGAGAACGGACGGCGGCCGGTGACCGCCTCGAAGATGATCGCCGCCAGCGAATAGACGTCGGCCCGGCCGTCCACCTCACGACCGACCAATCGCTCCGGCGCCACGTAATCAGGCGCGACCGGGCCGCCTGTGCCAGGAACAGTATTGAACGAAGCGACCATCCCGAGGCCAAACCCCGTCAACAGCGTGCGCCCGTCGTCCGCGAGCAGGATGTTCGCCGGCTTGACATCACGATGAACCGTCGCGCGCCTGTGTGCGTAGTCAAGCGCGCTAGCGATCGGGCGCAACAATGCGATCACGCCCAGCGGCTCATAGCGCACACCCTCGCCGAAGACCACGTCAAGGGTTCGGCCGTTGATCATCTCGGTTACGAGGTAAGGGGAATCGCCCTCGTACGCAAGCTCATACAGACGAGGGATGGATTGATGCTCGAGCGCAACGTATGACCGCAGCTCGAGCATGAACCGGCGCGAGAAGCTGACATCGCGAGCAACTGTCGGCTCGATCGTTCGCAACGCGACCTTTCTATGCAGGCGCGGGTGCTCCGCCTCGTAGACAACGCCGAGGCTGTCGGTCTCGATCTCGCGCAGGACCCGGTATCCGCCTACGTGTTGACCGTTGCCATTGCTGCTCATGTCAACCCGCTCGCCATGAAGAGTGAACTCTAGGCCACCTGGTACGCAATAAGTCGAATGCCCAGCGTGGACCTCAGGCCGGATTTACTCCGGCCGTCACCTGGCCTTTCAATTTCCACATGCCTACAGGCGCGGTGGGCAACGGTGGGGGTTCCACGGGGAGGCCTGACTCCCCCGTGCCGTTAGACTGGTGTCGGCGAGAGGATTCGAACCTCCACGCCCTTTCGGACACCAGCTCCTAAGGCTGGCGCGTCTGCCATTCCGCCACGCCGACATCCCAGTGATTATTTACCGTCGGTCATCCGAAGTTGTGGATGTCGACCGGCTC
>DATARC010000122.1:0-11123 GCA_036264335.1 Candidatus Dormiibacterota bacterium | reverse complement strand
GCGAACACCATGGACACGGCAACCGCGACGAAACCTTCGAGCGCGCGCAGCGTCGATTTGCGATCGTCTTCGAGATAGCTCTGCGCGAGCACGCGAGCGTGGAAACCCCAGAGCACGAGACCTCCGATGAGCAGCCCTGCCGCGTCACCCATATAGCGGGATTGGTCCGTGCCGAGAGTGCTGTCAACGAGCCGCAGCCAGATGAGAATGATCAAGCTGGCGCCGCCCGACAGCATCATCAGCAAGCCAACCAGCAGCGCGGGATACATGTACCAGCGGCGCAGCGAGGCGGAGCGTCCCTGCTCGCCGACGGCGGCACGGTCGCGCACGGCGATCCTGTAATGCAGAGCCCATAGGGCGCCGAGCACCACGGTGATCCAGAGTGCCTGGGACGTAGCCTGCAGGTTGGTCGATGTGCAGTCGAATGGCCTGTAGACGAAAGCACTGTTGAGCGGCGCGCAATCGAGCAGCGGGTGCAGGAAGTTGGAGATCGCACTGTCGAGCGCGATCACGGCGCCGATCGACATCACCAGGCAAGCCCAGTAGACGTAAAGGCGGCGTATCGCCGAAGCCCGCTCCGCGGGATCCCGGTAGGCGTAGCGGCGCGCGAACCAGAAGTGCACCCCCCAAACCAGAAGTGCAACCACAGTCGCTGCCGTGGCGCCGGCCAGGGCGCCCCTGCTCGATTCGGCGTTGGGATCGTTGAAAACGAACATCAGGAGGGTGTAGCCCAGCGCTGAAAGTCCGGCCGCCAGCGTGCCCAGGGCCGCGGCGCTGACGAGGTACAGGTAGAGCCGGCGCAGGATCATGGCGCCAACCGTACTACCATGCGCCGGTGATCTCTCAGGAACTCCTCGATGTGCTCGCCTGCCCGAAATGCCACACCAAAGTGGAGCTCAATGGGCGGGATCAGCTGCGCTGCCCGCATTGCAAGGTCGTGTACCCGATCGTCGACGACATCCCCGTGATGTTGATCGACGAGGCGAAGCCCGAGCCGGAAACGGCGGCGTCTAGCTGACGGTCACCTCGACCGGCTTGCCCATATAGGCGCTGTACTGCTGTGCCACTGCGTTCAGCGCTGCCTTCCCATCGTGGTCGAGTGGCCGTGCGAGCTTGGCTTTGACGACCACGCGGTCCTTCTCGATGGTTCGCTTCCAGCCGCCGAGCAGGCGGCCGTTCAGTACCGCAATGTAGCCGTAGAGAAAGCGAATCGCATCCGCCGCCTGCTTGAAAAGCGCGACCTCGGCGACCGCGGTGCGGTCTTTGTAAGCGATGAAGTATTCGTCGTAGTTGGGCAGGAGGTGGATTTTCATCTCTGAGGCGGGAGGAGCGATCTTCATCGACGGGTCGAACCAATAGCTCTTGCCGTCGATGACCTCCTGGGCCAGGTCGGATTGCCCAAGCTCGACGCCTCGTTTCGCGTCCGCCATCGTGAGTCCCGACCACCAGACGAAGTCCGAGAGCTGGGCAGGGCCGTGGCTCCTGAAGTACCGGCTGGTGAGCTCGACCAACGCTTCATCTCTCGTGAGCAGCTTGGATTCCGGGGCTCGTTCATCGAGTAGCGCGTACGTCTGCTGCTTTCCCTTCAGCGCTCCACTGCACACGATTGCGTCCAGCTCGGCGATGCCGACCAGGAACATCAGGCGGAGGCCGCTTGCATCAATTCCTCCAGTCGCGAGCGCTTTCCCGAGCTCCAAACGCGTGAGCTGCTTGCCGCCTCGCAGCACTTTCCTGAAAATCGCTCGGCTGCGCGCGATGAGCGCATCGTCGATCTCCACCTGACGGTAGTACAAAGCCATCCTCGCGTTAATGCGTGGCGCGGTCAGCTTGAGCATCCAGCGGATGTCCTCCGGAATCACGAAATGCCACGTGGGCCGGAGGACGTGCGTGCGCAGGATCGACCCGCGGGCGAACGCCTCGTCGATCGAGGCGTCGGTCGCTCCCCGCGTCCGCTGGCCCAACGCCCATTTGGCGCCGGGATAGTCCTGTGACTGCACGGCGCCCAACCATCTGACGGTTTCTTCAGGCCGTTTGAATCGAGTTCCGATCAGCCTCTGGTTGAGGAGTCGTTGTTGCCGGAGGTCGATCGGCCTCACGCCGCGCAGGCGTAGCGGCTGGTGTCAACGGGGTGGCGACCGGCCACGTCGTTCAGGTCCGAGTTGATCTCGTCATCGGTCAGCGCGTAAGCCTGGTTGGGGTCGCTGGCCGAGGTCGCGAACACGATTCCCAGCACCTTGCCCTGGAGGTCGACGAGCGGGCCACCGGAGTTGCCCGGTCGCACCACGCTCTGGATCACATAGACCTGGCGGGTGACCGTGTTGTTGCTGTAGATGTCGCGGCCCACCGCTTCGACAGCACCGTCGACGACCGCCGGCTCGATCCGCTCCGGGCCGCCGCCGGGATAGCCGACGACGGCTCCATTCGTGCCCCGGGACGCGGGTGCGAACCCAAGCCCGGGGCTGGTCAGATCCGGGACGCTGAGCAGGGCGAAGTCGCGGCCCGGATCGAAATAAACGACGGTAGCCGCGAGGTCGTCGCCACCCGGTGTCTGCAGTCGGTGCGCGTGAGTTCCGGAAACGACGTGCGCATTCGTCACCACGAGGCCGTCGCCGATGGCGAAACCGCTGCCGGTGACGAGGCCACCGCAGCCAAGGCTCGAAACCTTGAACACGGACTGGGCGGCGTTGTTGACACCTGAGGTGTTGATCGAGTCCCGGCCCAGAACGGGCAGCGAAGCCGGCAGCCTTGGCTCGAGGCCCGCAAAGACTGCCGGAAACTGCACTCCGGCGAGGATGTCGCCCACCCGGGCGAGGAAGGCCGGCCGCTGCGGCGCGATCGTGTCGAGCTGACGGAGCACATACGACTGCTGGATCTGCTGTGCCACGTCCTGGCTCGGTCCGCGCGAAAAGCTGAGGCCGAGGAACCACATCATCACCAGCACGGCCAGGGCTGACAAGGCGGCGCCGCCCAATGAGTCGCTGATGCTGTGCCGGCCCCCTCGCAGGATGCGCTTACGGATGGGCTCACCGGTTGCATAACCGATGCTGGACCCGAGGCTGCCTCCGATGATGAGGACGAGGACGGCGCCAAGGGGACGCGCCACGGGGCTGGTGACGTGGATGTAGTCGAGGACGGGCTGCGCGGCGATGGCTCCGAGGAGGACGCCTACCAGCAGGCCGAGGTACTGCATCATCGAAAGCCAGAAGCCGCGGCGGTAGCCGTTGGCGAGGCCGATCAAAGTCGCAGCCACGATCACCAGATCGACAAAGTTAGGGATGCCCTTAGGTTAGTCGAGCCAGTGAAGTCACTAGCTCAGCCGGGTCGGCCGGGATTCCCTGGCCATGACCTTGTCAGTCTTGGCCGCTCCGGACAGTGCCTAGTGCTTTGGCGGTCCCTCTGGCTTGGACTTCTCGAGCTCAGCGTCAGCTGCCCGGTTGCGGGCGTCGCCGCGCAGGACCCACCACCCCAATCCGACGACACCCAGCGAGGCGACGAGGAAAGTGATGCTCATGTAAAGCCAGGCCGGCACCCATTCACCGGCATTGAGGAAGATCACAACGCTAGCTCGACAGCGCCGGCGCCGGCACTGGTGGCTGCCCGGCTGCCTCGCGCAGATCGCGAAGCGGCATGTAGCTCTGGACCGGCGGCACCTTCTCGAAGTTGTACGGCGGCGGTGGTGATGCCGTGGCCCACTCGAGCGAGTTGGCCTGCCAGGGATCGTCGCCGGCGATCTCACCGTTACGCCAGCTACGAATGATGTTGATCAGGAAGAGCAGGACCGAAAACGCGATCAGGAATGACGAGACGGTGATGATCATGTTGGTGGTGCCCCACGCCGGGTTGGCGTAGGTGGCGATGCGCCTCGGCATGCCTTCCAGACCGAGCGTGTGCATGATCAGGAACGTCCCGTTGAAACCGACGAAGAGCGTCCAGAAGTTCCATTCGCCGAGCTTCCTGCTGAGCAGCCTGCCCGTGATCTTCGGGAACCAGTAGTACACACCCGCGAAGATCGTGAACACGCTGCCTCCGAAGAGCACGTAGTGGAGATGAGCCACGACGTAGTAGGACTGGTGCAGCTGAGTGTCGACAGGCACCGACGCCAGGTACACACCCGTGATGCCGCCAATCAAGAAGGTCGCGAGAAATCCCCACGCGAACTTCATGGGCACTGTGAATTCAATCGAGCCCCACCAGGTGGTCGCGATCCAGTTGAAGAACTTGATGCCGGTCGGCACAGCTATGAGCATGGTCATGAACATGAAGAAGCCTTCGACGTATGTGTTCATGCCGACTGTGAACATGTGATGCGCCCAAACCGTCATCGACAGGAAGACGATGCCGAAGAGCGCCGCCACCATCGACATATAACCGAAGATCGGCTTGCGGGCAAACACGGGGACGATTTCCGAGATCATGCCGAATCCCGGCAGAATCATGATGTACACCTCGGGGTGTCCGAAGAACCAGAAAAGGTGCTGGTAGAGCACGGGCCGGCCCTGCGTCGTGAAGAACTGGGTGCCGAGCTGCCGGTCGAACTCGACCAGGATCATGGCGGCGGCAAGCGGCGCCCCCACGATCAGGAGCAGGATCGAGGTCGAGCTCTGCGCCCATACGAACAGTGGCATTCGTGTCAGCTTCATGCCCGGAGCGCGCAGGGCGACGATGGTGGTGAGGAAGTTGGTCGAGGCCATGATCCCCGAGATCGCCCAAACGATCAGGCTCATCGCCCAAAAGTCGACACCGAGGCTCCCGTTCTGGTACGCCTTCTCGGTCAGCGGCGCGTAACCCGTCCAGCCGGCGTCGAGCGCGCCCTTGCCGAACAGAAAGCCACCGTAGTACAGCAGGATGGATACCGGGACCAGCCAGAAACCAAGCAGGTTTACACGCGGGAAGGCCATGTCGCGGGCGCCGATCATGAGCGGAACCATGTAGTTGGCGATCCCGGTCAGGAAGATCGTGACGAAGAAGAAGATCATCGTCACGCCGTGCGCCGAGATGAGCTGGTTATAGGTCTCCGCGTCGACGACCGAGAGGTTCGGTTGAGATAGCTGGAGCCGGATCACCAGCGCGAAAATTCCCGCCAGCACGAAGCTGAAGATGCCGGTGACCATGTACATGATCCCGATCAGCTTGTGATCCGTCGTTGTCAGCCAGAGGCTGATGGGCTTGAAGAATGTGTCGTCGTACTGCTTGGGACGGGGCAGTGTATGGGTGGCCGCCATCGAATCCTTATCCTACCTGCGAGCCGCTCATGGGCTGGGGGTCGTTGACGGGGAGGGGGACGCCTGGGCTGCCGCCTTCTGCTTCGCCGCCCACGCGTCGTATTCCTGCTGGTCCATCGCCTGCACGATGATCTGCATCGTGCTATGTCCGGCGCCGCACAGCTCGGCGCATTCGCCGCGCCAGGTGCCTGCTCGGTCGATCTTGAGCCACGAGTAGTTGGTGTAGCCGGGGACGGCATCCGTCTTGCCGGAGATGGCGGGGACCCACCACGAATGGATGACGTCAGTGGACTCGAACGAGAGGCGGACCAACTTGTTGACCGGCACCACGAAGGGCGTCACGTCGCCCGCCAGCGTCCCCTCCTGGTGGACGGTGAAGCCATCCGGGTATGCGTAAGTCCAACCGAACTGGTGGCCCGTGATGGAGATGTCCATGTCGGCATTCGTGATCGGCTGAAAGTCCTTCTGCAGAGTCACGAAGCTGTAGCCGGCGATCACCAGAACCACGATCAGGGGTGCCACGGTCCACGCGATCTCGAGGCCGTTGTGCCCATGGATCTGGGGCGGCACATAACCCACCGGCTGCTTCGATCGGCGGAAGCGAAGCACCACCCACAGGAGGGCGGCCTCGACGCCGATGAAGATGATGATCGCGGGGATCGAGATGCCGATATAGGTGTTGTAGATGTCCTGTCCGTTAGGCGAAACGGGTGTCGGAAAGATGGGGGAGACGCCACCCAGTCCCTCGCAGGAGTTGAGAAGGAAAGCGCCGGCGACAAGCCCGAGAACTGTGAGCGGCAGGCGGCCGCGAACTTTCACGGCCCAAAGTCTATCCGACGAAGAAGAGGGGCTTCAGCCGGCACGGCAGTCAGGGCGGAGAGATAAACCCGATAGAATCCAAAATCGACTGTGGCGGCAGCTAAGAAGCCTCGATACGTCGATATCTAGAACCCGAGCCTGGCCGTCGATTGCCCACGGTGCGGGCTGAGAACGGCCCGATTCATCGACCTCTGCCGCAACTGCGGCTACAAGCTGTGGCCGTCGAGCGAGGCCGCTTCCGCGGCCTTCCTGGCCTGGCGCGCCGCGGACCCCGCCCGGGAGGCGGCCTCGCGTTTCGACCTCGAGATTCCCCAGGAGGTCGACAACACGGTGGATTTCGCGGCTCGTGCCCACGAGCTTGGCATCCACCTGTTCCCGAACAGCAACTGGCCTTTCATCATCTGTTTCGGGATCCTGTTCCTCGGGCTCGCGGCCATCCCGTTTTCCTCGACGACGCGGATCGGCCTTGCAGTCATCGGCGCGGTGATCTTCCTCTACGGCGTCGCCGGATGGGTGCTGGTCGAGGACGTCAAGATGTATCCCGCTGACGCCACCGAGCCGGGCGTGGAGGTGCACCACTGATGGCGGTGGCCACCATGCAGCATCCTCCGGCGCACGAGCCGGCTCCTGAGTACCCGGCGATCAAGCCGGGCATGATGGGCATGTACATCTTCCTGGCCTCCGAGGTGATGTTCTTCGGAAGCCTGTTCGCGATGTACTTCTACCTGTTCGGCTCACACAACACGTGGCCGCCTTCGCCTCCCGCCGGGGCGAAGGAGTTCTACGTCGCGGTGGCCCCAATCCCCATCGTCAACACCGTCGTCCTGTTCTCGAGCGCATTCACCTGCCACTTCGCGGCCGATGCCCTCTCGCACGACAACAGGCGCCGGTTCTTCATCCTGTGGACGGCCACGATCCTGCTTGGCCTGGCATTCGAGTTCGGACAGCTGTACGAGTTCATCAACGCCTTCTCACGCGGCCTGAACCTGCAGGTCAACCAGTTCGCCAGCGCCTTTTTCATCATGACCGGGTTCCACGGAGCCCACGTTCTCGGTGGGCTCATCCTGCTCACGCTGATCCTGTATCGAGCCTCCAAAGGGCAGTTCAACTCCCAGCACCACGTGGGCGTCGCTGCGGTAACCCTTTACTGGCACTTTGTCGACGTCGTGTGGTTCTTCCTGTTCCTCATCCTTTATGTGGGGGTCGCCTACCAGCTTTGAGAGCCGTGGTCGCTGCCGTGGCTACGATGGCTCTTCTGGCTGGATGTGGCGGCGGCGCATCAACAGCGCCGCCTGCGGGGTCGACGAAGGTGTCGATGACTGAGTTCAAGTTCACACCCAGCGACATCCAGGTTCCGGCCGGCAAGGTCGTGTTCTACGTGGTCAACGACGGCAACGGCACCTCTCACGACATGGTCATCAGGGACAGCACCGGCAAGATAATCGGGAAGAGCGAGCTGGTGTCAGCGGGGGACAGCACGGTCTTCACCGTCGACAACATCGCGGCCGGGACGTACACGTTCTTCTGCGACCAGGCGGGCCACGAAGCCTCCGGCATGCACGGGATCCTCGCCGTCACGTAGACGCGCGGGCCCGGTGGCTTAGGGCGTTTTGCTTGGCGTCGCGCTCGGGCTTGGGCTCTGGCTTGGGCTCGGCGACGGCGACGGCGGTGGCGCCTTCTCGACCTTGAGCAGCTCAACCTCAAACACCAGGGTGGCGTTCGGCGGGATCACCGTGGCTCCCGTGTTCGGGTCGGTCTGGCCGTTCGCGCCATACGCGAGGGCGGGCGGGATGATCAGCTTGCGCTTGCCGCCCACCTTCATGCCCTGAAGCCCCTCGTCCCAGCCGGGGATCACCTGTCCTGCGCCGAGAGTGAACACGAATGCCGACCGGCCCGCCTGGCGGCTCGTATCGAACGGTGGAGGCCCGCTCGTGAGCCAACCCGTGTACTGCATGCTCAGCTGCTTGCCGGTGACGGCCAGAGCGCCGGTGCCCACCTTGAGGTCGATGATCTGTAGCCCATCGGGATAGGTGACCACCGGCAGGCCCGCGCCCGCGTTGAAATCGTCCGCGCCGGGGGATGGGCTGGGCGACGGGCTGGGTGAAGGTGGCACCGGACTCTCGTTCGCAACCGGTCCGCTCGTCACGTACGGATCAGCGTAGCCGCACGCCGCCGCTGCGAGAGCGGTCACGGCGAGTACTGCTAGAAACGCCCCCCTCACGAGACCGCGATGTCGATCGACGTCATCTTGTCGCCCTGCTGGATCTGGTCGAGGACATCCATGCCCGAGGTGATTTGGCCGAAGTGGTTGTATACGCCGCCGGTCGCGAGAAACGGCGCGTCGCCGATGGTGATGAAGAACTGGGACCCGCTCACACCCGCCGAGCTCGAGGCCATGCCGGCCGTGCCGCGCGGCCACTTGGAAGGGTTCGTCTCGTCGGGAAGCTTGTAGGCGGGCCCGCCGGTTCCGTTGCCGAGCGGGTCGCCGCCCTGGACGACAAAGCCGGGCACCACGCGGTGGAACTTCAGGCCGTCGTAGTAGTGGTTCTGCGACAGGTACACGAAGTTGTTGACCGTCTGGGGCGCGACCTTGGGGTCCACGAGCGCGATCACGAAGTCGCCACGATTGGTGTGCACCGTCGCGGTGTACTTCTTGGTGAGGTCGATCACGGTGGGCGGAGGAGTGGTTCTCTGGTCCATGCAGGTCCTGATCTCATTGTCGCAGCCTGGGGCCGTCGAGATCAGAGGGAGCCCGGCGTCGCCAGATCCGCAAGCACAAAGGGCAAGCAAAGCCAGCGCCACACCCAACCGTCTCACCTGCAACACCATACGGAGGTCTGGCGTTATCGCGCCGGTTCCCTGGTGCCCACCGCCAGCAGCACCGCCAGGCCCAGGGCGATGACCGCAACGACGCCGATCGCCGCCGGCACGCCCTCCGTCGCCGCCACACCGCCTGCGACGAGAGGTCCCAGGCAGAAGCCAAAGGCGACCGAGCTGGCGTTGATTCCAAATACGGTGCTCTGCGCCTCGCTCGGGGTTTCGAGGCCGATCATGCTGGCAGTGGCCGGGATGATCACACCGCTCAGAAGGCCGTTCAGCCCGACCGCGCCGACCACCACCGACACCGCCGGGGCCACGGCGATCAATCCGATCGCCACCGCCATCAGAATCGCGGCGATGACGGTGGTGCGCACATAACCGATGCGTCTGGTGACCACCGTGTAAAAGATGGCGGCGCCGCTGGTCGCGACTCCCGACAGTCCGAACGCCACGCCTGTGACCGCGGCCACCGCCTGGCCGCCTACCATCTCGAGCAGCCTCAGCACCACGAGAATCTGAGTCGCACTGTTGGCGACGCTGGTCAACCCTTGCGCCCCGATCAGTCCGGCGAGCGCCCGCCGCGCGCCCGGCCGCTGGTCGATCAGACCCAGCGTTCCAAGGCGCTTCGGATCGCGACGGCGCAGCGGGCTCTCACGCACCACCAGGAAGACAGGAATCGTCGAGACCAGCAGGAGGATGCCGCCCCCCAGAAAAACCAGGCGCAAGCCGAGTAGCGCCGCGGCCAGGCCACCGATGACGGGTCCGATGGCGCCTCCCAGAGCCACCGCCGAGGTGACGACACCCAGGGCCCAGCCGACCCGGTTGCGTGGAGTCTCAACGGCGACCAGGGCGGTGGCCGCAGCCACGGTGCCGCTGGTCGCACCCTGCAGGAAGCGAAGGACGACGAGCTGGTCCGGGGTCTGCACGAAATAGATCAGGCCGACGGTGACCGCTCCGCCGACCATCGAGCGGAGCAGCATCGGCTTGCGCCCGAACCGATCGCCCATGATGCCCCAGATCGGGCTGGCGATACCCATCGAGAGGCCGGACACGCTGCCCGCGGCAGCAGTCCAAAGGTCGAGGTCGCGGCCGGGGTGCACCCCCAGGTCTTGCGAGATGAAGATCGAGA
Organism: Candidatus Dormiibacterota bacterium; assembly: GCA_036264335.1. Lineage (GTDB taxonomy): Bacteria > Chloroflexota > Dormibacteria > Dormibacterales > Dormibacteraceae > Palsa-872. The sequence continues at coordinate 1,133 of DATARC010000122.1, read as the reverse complement.
GGAAGGGGAAGGCAAAGCTGAACCCGAATATGGCGGTGAACTCGGCAAACCAGAGGGCGGCCAGGTTGCGCCTCCAGTCGACCGAAGAGACCCATTCCCCCTTGGAGGGTAGGTCGGGTCGATGGGACGGCGTCCCGAGTGGCGGTTCAGTTCCCAGGGTCGAGCATCTCGACGATCCGATCGGGGGTGATCGGCAGGCGATCGACCACGATGTCAGGGTTGCGCTTCCGCAACGCATCTTCAACCGCGTTGGCGATGGCTGCGGGGACCGGAATCGTCCCGCTCTCGCCGGCACCCTTGAATCCTTCGGGGTTCGTGTCGGTCGGCGTATCGATGTGAATGAGGTCCGGGAGCACCGTCACCTCGCCTGTGCTGACGATGGTGTAGTCGAGCAAGCTGGCGCTTCGGAAATTTCCGTCGGGCTCGTACAGCGCCGCCTCGTAAAGCGCGTACCCAAGGCCGTGCGCGTAGCCGCCGTGCATCTGACCTTCCACGAGGCGAGTGTTAATCGCTTTCCCCGTGTCGTGAACTATCACGTACCGCACGACATCGACGTGACCGGTTTCCGGATCCACTGAGACCACCGCCGCATGGCAGCCGCTCGAGAAGGTGAGAGGGCGGCCGGGGTCGAAGCTCTCGAGCACCTCGAGGCCGTCGTGGGGCACCACGTCGGTGGCTGGGACCCGCTTGGCGGGCGCGCCGCGCACCTCGATGAACCCTTCGGTGAGAAGGAGATCCTGCACATCGGCTTCCAGGACCTCGCCCGCACGCTCGAGCAGCCGTCTCCGCATCGCCATAGCCGCTCGAGCCGTTGCGTTGCCGATCATCACTGCGCTCCTGCTGCCGGCCGTCAGCAGCGCGAATGGAACGTGCTGCGTGTCGCCGGCCGTAACCACGATCTTGTCCAGCTGCCAGCCAAGCCGTTCGGCGGCCACCTGTGCCGCGATCGTTTGATGGCCCTGGCCCTGGGGAGTCGATCCGACGAACAGCCTTGCGGTCCCGTCCTTGTCAATGCGGAGCCTGGCGGGCTCGCCGCGTCCGAAGGAGGTCGACTCGACGCAACATGCAATGCCGTAACCGACCAGCCTTCCGTCACGACCTCGATCGCGGCCTTCGTCGTAAGCCAGCTTGTC
>DATARC010000095.1:0-19690 GCA_036264335.1 Candidatus Dormiibacterota bacterium | reverse complement strand
GGGCGTTCGCGTCCTTCACAAAGCCTTCGACCTGGAAAAGCTTTAGTTGCCCGTAAATGTTGCGGTGGTCGGCCCGGCCGGGTCGGGCAAGTCCACGCTGTTCAATGCGCTGACGTCGGGGCGTGGCGCGGACGGCGTCGGCATGGTCGATGTCCCCGACCAACGCCTGGACCGATTGGCGGCCGCGGTCAAGCCGCTCAAGGTCACGCCGGCCCAGGTCAGGGTGGAGGACACCCCGCCGGGGAGTCGCGCTCAGCGCGTGGCCTTTGCGCGCCAGGCGGACGTCCTCGTCAAGGTGGCCAGGTGCTTCGGTCCTGATCCTGATCCCGCAGCGGAGCTGGAGGAGTTCGCTCTCGACCTGGTGCTGGCCGACCTCGCCTCGGTCGAGCGGAGGCTCGAGATCGTCGCCAAAGAGGCGCGTGCCGGCAAGAAGGACGCGCAGAGTGAGCACGACGTGCTGACCATCGCCAAGGAGCACCTGGATGGGGGCAAAGAGCTGCGCACGCTCAAGCTCGAACCTGATCAACGCACGTTGCTGATGGGCATTTTTCCAGTGACGATGAAGCCCGCCGTCTACGTCGCCAACGCTGCAGAAGAGTTGCTCCCTGCGGGGGGAGCGCCCGCCGGCAAGGTGATGACGCTCGCCGAGACGGAAGGGGCCCCGGCCATCGTCTTGTCAGCGCGATTGGAATCCGAGCTGGGTGAGCTTGAACCCGGCGAGCAAGCCGAGATGCGCGCGGGCTACGGCATCGACGAGTCGGGGCTGGGAAGAATCGCGCGAGCGGTCTGGGAGGCTGGTGGCCTCATCACCTACTTCACGGCGGGGGAGCCCGAGGTTCGAGCGTGGCCGTGTGAGAAGGACGCACCCGCGCCAGTCGCCGCCGCCAAGATCCATACCGACTTCGAGAAGCACTTCATCCGCGCCGAGGTGACCTCGGTGGACGAGCTCGTCGCAGCCGGATCGATGGAAGCCCTGCGCGCAGCGGGAAAGCTGCGCGTCGAGGGCCGCGACTACCGCGTAAAGGATGGCGACGTCGTGTTCTTCCGAATCGGCAAAACCAACTGACCCAACCCAGCGTCTGGGCCGGATTCACCGGCGCTTCTTAGAAGAGTGGCGCTCCCATGAACAGGATCCACAGCTGGTTCGACAGGAACACCAACAGGCCGATCAGGATCACCAGCAGCACATAGCGCATGTCCCGTCTAACGGGGCGGGGGCCTTTGGACTTGCGTTTCGGCTGCGCCCGGCCCCGAAAAATGCCTAGCCAGCTTGCCCCGGCTGTCTCATCATTCTGGTATGGCCCAGCTTCGCTACAGCGAGGCTCACGTTTGGGTGCGAGTCGAAGGGGCAGAGGCAGTTCTCGGCCTCAGCGACTACCTGCGGGACCAGATGGGAGATATCACAGCGCTCGACCTTCCTGACCTCGGCGACGTCCTCCAAGCGAGGCGCAAGATGGGCCACCTCGAGTCAGAAGAGGCCTCTTCGCCGATCGAGGCGCCGATCAGCGGCGAGGTGATCGAGGTCAATGCCGAAGCACTTCAGAATCCGGACCTGGTGAACACCGAGCCCTATGAAACGGGCTGGTTGCTTCGTGTCCGGATCGAAGATCCGAGCGAGCTCGAGGAGCTGATCAGCGAAGAGGAGTATGCGGAGCTGACGACCGAGGTCTAGGCATCGCTCCAGCCCTCAAAATAACCCCCCGTGTTCGGGGGGCGATTGTGGCGCGACGGCGAGTTTCTCAAGCTCTGGAGCGGGCAGGCGATCAGCGAGATCGGCAGCCAGGTCAGCCTGCTCGCCCTTCCGACCGTGGCGATCCTCGTGCTCGGCGCGACGCCTTTCCAGGTGGGGCTGCTTGCAGCCTGCGAGAACCTGGCGTTCCCCGTGCTGGGATTGGTGGCGGGCGTCTACGTCGACCGCTTGCGACGCCGGCCGATCATGATCGCCTGCGACGTGGGGAGGCTGCTGGCCCTCGCCAGCGTGCCCATCGCGTTCGCCCTCAACGTGCTTTCGATGCCGCAGCTGTATGCCGTCGCCCTGATCGCGGGAGTCGGCACCGTTTTCTTCGACGTGGCCTACCAGTCGTACCTCCCCGCGCTGATACCGCGCGCTGACCTTATCGAAGGAAACACAAAGTTGCAGGTGACCAGCTCGGTGGCCCAGATGGCGGGGCCGGCGCTGGGCGGTGTGCTGATTCAGCTGATCGGCCCGGCCCGGGCGGTCGCCGCGGACGCCGCCTCCTTTCTTATATCGGTCGTCTCGCTGCTGTGGATACGGCGCCCGGAGCCAACTCCTTCGCCGATGGGCGAATCGGGACGACGCGGTTTCTTCGTCGAGATGTGGGAAGGAATTCGCGTCGTTTTCGGCAACTCCACCATCTGGAAGATCGCCGGCAGCACATCGACGTCGAATCTCGGGTCGAATCTGTTCTTCGCGGTCTTCCTGATCTTTGTCTACCGAGTCCTGCACCTGAGCCCGGGCACAGTCGGCATCGTCTTCGCCGCCGGCGCAGTCGGCGGACTGCTGGGCGCCTTCACGGCCGCATGGATTCCACGGCGAATCGGCCTCGGGCCGACGCTGTTCGTGACCATCGTGCTGGGAGGGCTGTCGCTGATCCTGGTGCCCATCGCCCAGTACGGCTTCGCGGTTCCGCTCCTGTTCGCTTCGATGTTCATCGGCAGCTTTGTGAACCCCGTCTACAACATCAACCAGGTGAGCCTTCGGCAGGCGATCGTCCCTGACCGCGTTCAGGGCCGCATGAATGCCACTGTCCGAACGATCATCTGGGGCACCAACCCGATCGGCGCTTTTATCGGCGGGATCATCGGCAGCACCTACGGGATCGTTCCCGCCCTGTATGCCGGCATCGGTGTCTCCCTGCTCGCAGGCTTCTGGATTCTCCTTGGACCGATCCGCCTACGCGTGCAGCCGGAGCCTGTTTAAGCGCCTCAGGGGATCCTGTATGCGTGCCGGGTGCTGGACCTCAGGAGCAGGACGAGCACCGGGATGCCGACGATGACAAACGACCACGCGGCAGCGACGGTCACGGCGGCGATCCAACCCCATGGCCGGCGCGCCTTGAGCCCGAAATAGGCGGTCGCATGAAGAGCTGCGGCCACGATCAAGAACGCAAATCCGACGATCGCGTACGCCACGAGCAGCGTCGACAGATCGCCCTTGAAGCCGTCCTGGACGAACGTCTGGTGGAGCTGGTCGCGTCCAGCGGGGGCGGCGATGACGGCAGCGAACGCAGCCAGGTAGACGAGCCAGAAAACCGCACCACCGCCGAATACCAAAGGCAGCCAGCGCAATCCCACCGACTGCGCGGCGGCAGGAGGCTGCGGCGGCGCGGGCTCGAACGATTGGCTGCCCGCACCGGGCGGCGGTCGATTCGGGAGCGGCCCAGGCATCGCTCGTATCCTCTCTCAAACGCCGCGCGACAATCGTGCGTACGGTAGCGTGAAAAGCGCTGTTAAGACTTGACAGTCCCTACATTCAGCGGTATAACTGCGCGCGGGACACAATATGTCGTAGCCCACGTCTCACTCGGTTGAGTCCCACGGCCCAACGACAGGCAGGCGGATCCCAGCAAGAATCGCACCCCACGACGCACCAAACGCTTCAATCCCGCCTGCCTGCTCCGCCCCGACCCTCCCCGCTCGGCGGGGAGGGTCGAACAGGCCGGCCATCTCCGCTGTCCTGAATCCCCGACCCCCAACCACCTAAACTCGTCCGGTATGAGTCGCAAGAGCAAGAAGAAGGCGCGCGGCAAGTTCCGAGCGCCCGTCAGAGCCGCCGGCACACCCGGCGCCCCCGGCGTCCCCCTGACGCGCCAAAGCGTGTCGCAGGCGCGAGTCGGTGGCGACCAGGCGGTGGTGCGTGCCGTCGAGATGTCGCTCGGCGCGCGGAACCAGGTCGTCAAGCAGCGGGGCGGCCAACGTGTCATCGAGTCGGGCGACCCCGCGATTCCTCTTGACCGCGTTCCTTACTTCAGCAAAGACCTCGTCCGTCTGCTCGTGGTCGGCGCGGCGATGATTGTTCTGCTCGCCGTCGGCTCATTCGCGGTGCCCCTGGTCATCAAGTAAACCGGCCGCGGGGGCGTCGGGCCCCTTTCCCATCATCGATACACTCACCTGGTGAGGGTGATCCTCTTTACAGGGAAGGGCGGCGTGGGCAAGACGTCCGTTGCCGCCGCCACGGCCGTCCAGTGCGCGCGTGCCGGCTACAGCACAGTTGTCATGAGCACCGACCCCGCTCACTCACTGGGCGACTCGTTCGACGTCGAGCTCGGCACGGATCTCACGCCCATCTCCAAGAACCTGTGGGCGCACGAAGTCTCCTCACTGCACGAGATGCAACGTCACTGGGCCCGGCTGCACGAGTACGCGGTCGAAGTGTTCGCGACCCAGGGACTCGACGAGGTCGTGGCCGAGGAGGTGGCGAACCCGCCCGGCATGGACGAGATCGCATCGCTCATGTGGATCAAGCACTACGCGCAGCGCAATGAGCACGATGTTCTGATCGTCGACTGCGCACCCACTGGCGAGACGCTACAGCTCCTCACATTTCCAGACGCTGCGAAATGGTGGCTCGACAAGATCTATCCGTGGGAGCGGCGCGCGATGCGCGTGGCGCGACCCGTGCTGCAGCCCATGATGGGCATCCCTCTCCCGTCGGATGAGGTCTTTGCGTCGCTGAAAGACCTGCTCCTGGACCTGGGCGGGATGCGCAATGTGCTGACAGACCCGGCGATCACGACGGTGCGGATCGTTCTCAACCTCGAGAAGATGGTGGTCAAAGAGGCCAAGCGCGCATACAGCTACCTGAGCCTGTTCGGCTACGTGACCGATGCAGTCGTCGTCAACCGCCTGCTCCCGGTTGAGGTCCATGACGAGCTTTTCAAGAAATGGCAGCAGATTCACAAGCGCTACGAGGTTGAGGTCCAGCAATCGTTCGTGGGCATCCCGATACTCAATGCGCCGCTGTTCGACCAGGAGGTGGTGGGGGAGGCGATGTTGCTGCGCATGGCGCAAGCGACGTACGGGAACCGCGATCCGGCCGAGTTTTTCGCCACCACGAGCCCACAGAGGATTGACAAGGACGGCTCGGACTACGTCCTTACATTGAAAGTGCCGTTTGCCGATCGCTCCAACGTGGATCTCAGCCGTCACAACGGCGAGCTGTACGTGACGATGGGAAACTACCGTCGCGAGATCGCACTGCCGAGTGTGCTGGCCAAGCGCGACACGGCCGGGGCCACCATCGCGGATGGCGAGCTGCGCGTACGGTTCGCGCGGCGCGCGGAACCAGGACAGCCGCAGGAGACAGTTGCCGGTCGCAGAGCGAAAGGAGAGAGGCGATGACCCGCGATGGCGAGCGGCTGATCGAGCTGATAAACGAGCTCGGCTCTCGTGTGACGCACGTCGTATCGGACATGGTCCCGCCGGCGGCGCAAGTCCACCTGCTCAATGCCCAGCGCGAACTGATAACCGCGCTCATGCTCATTTACGAGAATCGCGTGACGGCGCCGGCGCCCGGCCGGCCGCGGTCGAGAGCTGCCGCGGCTCGCACGCCCCGCCGCCGCTCACCAAGACGCGTGGGCAAGATCCCCATCGAGTGAGCGGGTTCGTCGCCTTTGTTCTGGCGGCGCTGGTCCTCGTGCCCGCCCTGCTCATCGCCATTCCCGTTCACGAGATTGGTCACGCCGCCGCAGCCTACGTCCAGGGCGATCGCTCGGTCAGATACTTCGGCTACTTCACGCTGGATCCGCGCCGCTTCCTGGATCCGCTGGGCGTGATCGCTGTGTTCGTGGCGCTCGTCGGTTGGGGCCGTCGCGTACCGGTACAGCCGAACCGGATCAGCTCGGTGCGGCAGCGCCTGGTGTTCGAGCTGGGCGGTCCGGCCGCAAACCTCCTGGTGGCGATTGTGCTGGGCCTGCTGTTGCGCCTTCTCACCAGCGCCGGCCTCCCCTCTACATTCACTCTGTCCGTAGGCCTGATCGGCGCCACCCTCTACGCGATCGTTTTCCTGAACCTGTCGATCTTCGCCTTTCAGCTTCTGCCGATCCCGGGCCTCGATGGCTGGGACGTCATCGAGACCCTGTTTCGCAGCCGCAACCCGCGCTTCTTCGTCAACGCGTACGCCCGCCGTCGGGACATCTGGATCGCGCTGGTCGTCATCATCTTTCTCTTCCAGCTGTTCCAGGGCAGGAGCTTGCTTGGGCTGGCGATGTCGCCGTTCTACACCCCGGCGAGCCTAATCTCATTGGGTCAATGCGGAACTTACGCAATACCGGGGTTGGCGGGGCTGGATCCCTGCCTGCCATCGGTTCGCTGATCAACCAGCCGGGCTACGCGGCTCTGGTGGCCGACTTCGGGCGTGAGAACGTGGTGTCGGCGCTGAGGGACCAGGTGGCAGCCGAGCGGAGCGGGGTCGCGGTCTCCGACGGCCAGCGCCTCTCCAAGATCGAGGCGAGCCTGCGCAAGGCGATGGCGCCCGCCTTGCGCAGGGTCATCAACGCCAGCGGCGTGATCCTGCACACCAACCTTGGCCGCGCTCCCCTGTCGCGCGCGGCCGTGGCGGCGGTGGCGACGGCGGCTGCCGGCTATACCAACCTCGAGCTCGACCTCGACTCCGGCCGGCGCGGCGAGCGGTCGGCGCTGGTGGCCGGCTTGCTCACGACATTGTTCGAGTGCGATGCAGCGCTGGTGGTCAACAACAACGCGGCGGCTGTGCTGCTCGCGCTTTCGGCCCTGTGCAAGGGCCGTGAGGTCATCGTGTCGCGCGGTCAGCTGGTGGAGATCGGCGGCTCGTTCCGAATGCCGGACGTGATGCGCATGTCAGGCGCGCGAATGGTCGAGGTCGGAACCACGAATCGCACGCGTGCGGGTGACTTCGAGGAGGCGGTAACGGATCGAACCGCGGCGCTCTTGAGAGTCCACACCTCGAACTTCCGCGTTGCGGGCTTCACCGAGGCGGCCGGGCTCGGCGAGATGGCCGCCGTAGCACATGCGCGGGGGCTGCTGCTGATCGACGACCTCGGGAGCGGAGCCATCGAGCCCATCTCAGACGAGCCCACCATCGTTGAGTCGCTGAAGCACAGCGACATAGTCACTTTCTCAGGCGACAAGCTGCTGGGTGGGCCGCAGGCCGGCATTGTCCTGGCAGGGACCGAAGCCGGTGCGGCCGGCGTGCGCAAGATGGCGAGGCATCCGCTGGCGCGAGCGGTGCGCATCGACAAGCTGACCCTGGCGGCGCTGGAGGCGACGCTCCGTCAGCGGAGCGCCGGCCGTGCCGACGAGATCCCCGTCCAGAGGATGCTGCGCGTCCCGGTCGAGGACGTGCGCAGGCGAGCGGCGCTGTGGTCGGTGAAGCTCGAAGACCGAGGGGTTTCTTCTCGCCTCGTTGCGGGCGAGTCGGCGGTGGGCGGCGGCTCGGTTCCCGGCCACGGACTCCCGACCTTCCTGGTTGCGCTGGCAGGCCCGGCATCGCGGTTCGCCGCGGCCCTGCGGCGTGGAGACCCGCCCGTGATCGCCCGCATCGAGAATGACGCCTGCTGCCTCGACCCCAGGACCGTGCTCACGGGAGAGGACGAAATGCTGATCGATGCGGTGGAGGTCGCAGCGCGGAGCATCCGAAAGTGAGCGCCGGCTCCGGCTTCGTTGTCGGCACGGCCGGCCACATCGACCACGGCAAGTCGACCCTGATCACCGCGCTCACAGGGATCGATCCGGACCGGCTCGCCGAAGAGAAGCGCCGCGGCATGACCATCGACCTCGGGTTCGCGCATATGTCGATGCCCAGCGGCCGCGAGATCGGGATCGTCGACGTCCCCGGCCACGCCCGCTTCATGCGCAACATGCTGGCCGGAGCGCACGGCCTCGACGCCGTGTTGCTGGTCGTCGCGGCCGACGAAGGGGTGATGCCGCAGACAAGGGAGCATCTCGAGATCGTCGATCTCCTCGAGGTCCGTCGAGGCATCGTGGTGCTCTCCAAAGCAGACCTCGTCGACGATGAATGGCTCGAGCTCGTCGCATCGGAGGTGCGCGAGACGATCGGCGGCACCGCGCTGGCCGGCGCGGGGGTGATTGCAGTATCGGCGCTCCACGGCCAGGGTCTGCCGGAGCTGGTCGAGGCGCTCGACGCGCTGCTCCAGGCAGCCGAACCACGTTCGGACCTGGGGCGGCCGAGGCTGCCGATCGATCGTGTGTTCACGATGAGCGGATTCGGCACCGTGGTGACGGGCACCCTCGTCGATGGCACTCTCCACGTGGGCGACGAGGTCGAGGTCGTGCCCAGCGGGCGGTTGACGCGCATTCGCGGGCTTCAACGTCACAACCAGAGCGTCGAGTACGTGTGGCCCGGGACGCGGGTGGCGGTGAACCTGACGGGCATCGAAAAGCGCGACGTGACGCGCGGCGACGTGCTCGCGCTCCCGGGGAGCGTTCGGTCCACAAGGCGGATCGATGCCCACATCCGAGTCCTGGCCTCCGCCCCGCGCGCGCTGCGGCACGGCGCCGAAGTTCTGCTGCACACCGGCACCGCCGAGGTCGGGTGCCGGGTCATCGTGCTCACCGGCGACGCGGTAGAACCTGGTCGCGAAGCGTGGGTCCAGCTGTACCTCGAGCGTGCCATCGCTGCGGCAGTGAACGACCGATTCGTCCTCCGCGTCCCCAGCCCCCCAATCACCGTCGCAGGCGGCCGGTTCGTCGATGTCGATCCGCGTAAGCACTCGCGTCACGACAGCGCGGTAAGCGAATCGCTCGACCGGCGCGCCGCCGGAGAGATGTTGCAGGAGGAGCTCCACAAGTACCCGCGAGGAGTGAGCGTTGCGGCTCTGATGAAGGCCACGATGGCTGGTGAGCCCGACATCAGCCGGCTGGATGCGCGGCGATTTGGGGACTGGCTTATCGCGACCGAAGCCTGGTCGTCGCTGGCCGAGCGTGCCACCCAAGAGGTGAAGGCGTATCACGCCTCCCACCCTCTCCGCCCGGGGATGGCTCGCGAGGAGCTGAGGAGTCGCTTGCGGCTGCACTCGAGCTCGTTTCCGATGGTTCTGACGGCGCTGCTGGCAGAAGGCAGGCTCGAGGACCGGCTGGGTGCGATTGCATTACCAGGCCATCGCGTCGCGATGGATGCCGGCGATGGTGCGGCCGGAAAGCTCCTGGAGCTCCTTGGCCGTGAGCCCTTCGCGCCGCCATCGTTGACGGAGGCGATGCAGCAGTCAGGAGCCGGACCAGAGGTGGTGAGGGCGTTGGCGCAGTCAGGCGCGATCGTGCGGTTGAGCGACGACATCGCGTTCACGCAAGAGGGCTATGCGAATGCAGTCGGCATCGTGAAGGAGTTGATCGCCGCAACCGGGTCGGTGACTGTTGCGCAGCTCCGCGATCGGATGGGCGCGAGTCGAAGGCCGGTGCTGGCTCTGCTCGAGCACCTGGACGGAGCGAAGGTCACACGGAGGGTCGGCGACCTGAGAATTCTTTTTCGCTAACCTTCGGGCCATGGCCAGCGCACGCGGCGACCAGGAAAGGACAAGCTGAATGCGAATCTCTGAGCTGCTCGGACGCAGCCGGCCCACTATCTCTTTCGAGTTCATGGCGCCCCGCGATGAGTCCGAGGTTGACGTCCTGGAAAGGACGATCGCGGAGCTGGCCGGACATGCGCCTGATTGGGTCTCGGTCACCTACCGGTTGCGGACTGGGGACAAGACCCTCGAGCTCGTGACGCGGATCAAGCGGCAGTACCACATCGAGGCGATGGCGCATCTCACGTGCGCCAACTCGGCCGACAGGACCCGCCGGATTCTGAACTGGATGGAAAGGGAGGGGGTGGCCAACGTGCTGGCGCTCCGCGGCGATCCGCAGGAATCGAACGAGCCGTTCGTGCCCGCCGGGCCTGAGCTGCTGCACGGCAGCGACCTGGTTTCGTTTGTGCGCCGCAACGGCTACGGCTTTGGCATCGGCGCCGCATGCAGCACGGAAAAGCATCCCGAGAGCCCGGACCTCGAGCACGAGTTCCGCTACATGAAGCTCAAGGTCGAGTCGGGGGCGGACTTCCTGGTGACGCAGCTGTTCTTCGACAACCGCTTCTATTTCGACCTGGTCGAGCGGGCGCGCCTGGCGGGCATTCGCGTGCCCATCGTGCCCGGCGTGATGCCGGTGCCGAGCCGCAGATCCCTGGCACACATGACCGCGATGTCGGGCGCGACGGTCCCGCTCGCGCTGCAGCGCGCGATTGACGAGCAACCCGACGACGATGCTGTGCGCAAGCTGGGGGTCCAGCACTGCATCGCGCAGTGCGCGGAGCTCCTGGAACGGGGCGTTCCCGGTCTGCATTTCTACACGTTCAACCGGGCACGCGCGCCGCTCGAGATCCTGGCCGCGCTCCGAGGACAGCAGCTGATCGCGTCCTGATCACGTACGTCGCCGCTACAGTTTGCAAGGCAATGCTGGCTGGAATCGACCTGGGGGGGACGCAGGTTCGGGTTGCGCTTGCGCGCTCCGACGGCAGGCTCCTCGCCAGCTTCAAGACCTCAACCCCGCTCCTGGGCACACCTCAAAACGTGGTCGACTGGGCCGCGGCCGAGATCGAGAGGCATCGGGGCCGCGACAAGCTGCGCAGCATCACGATCGCCGCGCCGGGTCCGATCGACATCAAGCGCGGGGTCCTCGTCAACCCGCCGAACCTTCCGGGCTGGCGCAACGTGCCGCTCGCGGCGATGCTGAAGAAGGCCACAGGGGCCACCGCCCTGGTCGCCAACGACGCCGACATGGCGGGACTGGGGGAGTTCCACCGCGGAGCGGGCCGCGGCACGCGGAACATGGTCTACATCACCTGGTCAACCGGCGTCGGCGGCGGGCTGATCATCGACGGCAAGCTGCATCGCGGCGGTCACGGGACCGCGGGCGAGGTTGGCCACATGATCATCGACGCGAACGGCCCCCTGGACCAGTGCGGGCAGCACGGCTGCCTCGAGGTTTTCTGCGGCGGCGCGAACCTGGCGAGGGAGACCGGCCATCCCGCAGCCGAGCTGTTCGCCGCCGCGGCTCGAGGCGACAAGGCAGCCGGACTGGTGGTGGAACGCGCGGCCCAGTACATGGGGAAGGCGCTGATCAGCCTCACCAACGTCGTCGATCCGGAGATCTTCGTGATGGGTGGCGGCGTGACGCGCTCGTGGGGCCTGGTGCAGCCGCTCCTGCTCGAGACTCTGCGCTCATCTCCATTCATCAGGCCCGCCCGGCGGCCCGTGCTGCGCCGAGCCCAGCTCGGGGATCGCGCGGGGCAGGTGGGAGCTGTCGAGTGGGCGCGGATCAACCAATAGACGATCGCGAGCTGCTCCGACTTCTCAAACAAGCCGCTGCCGGCCGCGGCCTGAAATCCTGGGTGGTGGGCGGGTACGTCCGCGACCACCTGCTCGGCCGCAGCAAGCCCGACCTGGACGTGGTCGTCGAGGACGGCGGCGCGCGTGAGCTTGCGGAGCGCTTTGCCGAGCTGGCCGGCGCCCAGCCGCCTGTCATCTTCGAACGGTTCGGCACCGCCCAGGTGACTTTGCCAGGCCATCTCGTGGAGTTCGTGTCCGCCCGCTCGGAGTCATACGGGAGCGAATCGAGAAAGCCTGACGTGCGACCGGCCTCGCTCGAACAGGATCTACGGCGTCGCGATTTCACCATCAACACGCTGTTGATGGATTTCGACGGCAACATCGAGGATCGGCTCGGGTCGGGTCGGGCGGACCTGGAGTCCCGCCTCCTGCGCACTCCGGCGGACCCCGTTCGCACATTCAGCGACGACCCGCTGCGGATGCTGCGGGCGGTGCGGTTCGCTGCGCAGCTTGGCTTTGAGCTGGCCCCGGACCTGCTGCCGGCCATGCGGCAGCTCAGCGGCCGGCTGGTGCCGCCCGTGGTATCGGTCGAGCGGATTACCGACGAGCTTTGCAAGATGCTCGAATCCGACCGGCCCAAGCTGGCCCTGGAGCTGCTCGACGCCGGAGGTTTGCTCGAGGTCGTCCTGCCGGAGGTCACCGCGTGTAAGGGGGTCGAGCAGGGTGGGTATCACACCCACGACGTTTTCGGCCATACCCTGCTGGCGGTCGGGCTCACCCCGCCCGACTTGATCGTCAGGCTGGGTGCGCTCCTCCACGATGTCGGCAAGCCGGCCACCGCTACCCCGGACGGCGCGTTCCTGAGCCACGAAACCGTTGGTTCCGGCATCGCGCGAAGCGCGCTCGAACGCCTGCGCTTCCCCCAGCGGGACATCGAGGCCGTCGTCACCCTGGTGCGGCTGCACCTACGCCCCGTGTTTTACAGATCGGAGTGGACTGACGGCGCCGTGCGGCGGCTTGCCCGCGATGCCGGTGCCCAGATCGAGAGGCTGATGGCTCTCGCGCGTGCCGATATCGGCGCGTCTGCCTATCCGGAGCCCGAGAAGCTCGACGAGCTGGCGGCGCGCCTGGCGAGCGTCCTGTCGGAGCTCCCGACTCGCCTGGCGGCGCCGATCGACGGCGACGACATAATGCGGGAGCTTGGCCTGCAGCCGGGGCCTGAGGTCGGGCGGATCAAGGAGCGCCTGGGCGAGCTGATCATGGACGGTGAGGTCGAGCCGACCCGGGAAGCGGTGCTCGCGTACCTGCGCTCGCACTCGAGCCTCTGAAATTGCACGATTCGCCTTGGTTCCTTAGTGTCTATGCTGCGTTGAGGCCAGCTGGGGGGCTGGGTAAGGGAGGTCCAGATGACGGACATCGGGGTGGAAACTGTCGCGATTTCCGGGAGCAACGGGGGTCCCGACCCCTACGGCATTGAGCCGAAGTCGACCATTCTCGGTCCTGACGATGCGTTGTCGGGAAGGCTGCAGCTGAAGAGCGGTGGCCAGATCCTAGGCAACTTCAGCGGCAGCGTCGAATGCGACGGGGACCTGTGGATCGGGGCTGAGGCCCATGTCGAGGCCGACATCCGCAGCGACAGGGTGACGATCGCGGGCTTCGTGCGCGGCAACATCGTGGCCGCCAGCCGACTCAAGATCACGAGCACCGGCCGGCTGGAAGGCGATGCCAAGGTGGGGGCGCTGGTCGTGCAGGAAGGTGGCGTTCACCACGGCGTGATCAGGGTGCACCCCGAAGGTGTGCCCGAGCGAGAGGACAGAGTGGTGATCGACGCGGCATCTCGGCCCGCGGTCTCGGCGGTGAGGAGCGTCCCTAACCCGGTCGGCCGGGTAAGGAAAATGTGGGGTGAGTTCTTCTAGAGGCCCATCAGGGACCCCGTCCAGACCGCGGCGCAGCGCTTCGCGCCATCCTCGCGCCGCGAAGCGCTCGCCGGGGCCCTCCTCCAAACGCTCCACCGCTCCCCGATCGACCCCGACCACGGGAGCCGATACGGTTCGCAAGTCGTCCCTCCCGGCCGCCAGAATGCGCGCTCAGTCGATAGGCCCCCTGGTGTCGGCGCGGCCCCGGCCCGGGGGCACGCGGCGGCTGAGCGACATCCCGCTGGATGAGGATGAGGTGCTGATCGACGCCTTCGACGCCACCCTCGACGGCGTCACGGTCAGGGTGACTGCGGTTCTCGAGCGCACCTGCGTCTATGTCGACCCAGGAGGCGACCGCAGGCTGGCAAGCAAGAATGACCTCTGGGTGGAGGCGAGCCGGCTGCCCATCCGGCGGCGTGGCATCAGCTGAGGATTCGGATACGCTACCCGGCGCGATGACGACGGGGAGTGTTGCCTAGATGGACCAGGAAATGGACCGAAACCTAGCCCTCGAGCTACTCAGGGTCACGGAAGCCGGAGCCCTCGCCGCTGCTCCACTCCAGGGCCGCGGGGACAAGATGGGCGCCGACGGCCGCGCAGTCGAGGCAATTCGCAACGCGCTTGCCTCGGTGGACATGAAAGGCACCGTGGTCATCGGCGAAGGCGAGAAGGACGAGGCGCCGATGCTCTATTTCGGGGAGCAGATCGGCAACGGACTCGAGCCCGAGCTTGACGTAGCGGTCGATCCGATCGAAGGCACCAGCCTGACCGCGGCCGGCTTGCCTGGAGCCATCTCGGTCATTGCCCTCGCCGAGCGCGGCACCATGTTCACCACCCACATCCACTACATGCAGAAGCTGGTGGTCGGCAGGCGTGCCAAGGGCGTCATCGATCTCGACATGCCGGTCGAATGGAACCTTGTCAGGATCGCGAAGGCGGAGGGCCTGCCGCCACAGGAGCTGACCGTGGTGGTGCTCGAACGGCCGAGAAACGAGGGCATCATTGCCGAGATCCGCGATGTCGGGTCGCGCATCAAGCTGATTCCGGCTGGTGATGTGGGCGGAGCGCTCGAGGCGGCACTGGAGACCCGGTATGGGATTCACTGCATGATGGGCTCGGGCGGAGCCACGGAGGGGGTTCTCGCCGCATGCGCGATCAAGGCGATCGGTGGGGACATGCAGGCCAAGCTGCTCCTCCGAGACGACGAGGAACGAGGTATCGCCGTCAAAGAGGGACACCAGCCCGACCGGGTGCTGTCGATCGATAACCTGTGCTCGGGCAACAACATCTTCTTCGCAGCCACTGGAATCACGTCCGGCGAGCTGCTGCAAGGCGTTCGTTACGACGTCGTGTATGCCTACACGCAATCGATGGTCCTGCGTTCAGCGTCAGGAACGATGCGCATCGTCGATGCATACCACCCGATCGACAAGCTTCGAGTCAAAGAGCTGCTGCCCGAGCAGGTGGTGGCGCGGCCGGGTACGCGCTGAGCGCCACCGAAGCCGGGCAGTTTCTGGCTGCTGCCGGCAAATCGCTGACACCCGAGCAATGGCGGTGGATCGCACTCGCGCGAATCCTCTCCCGCCAGCGCCCGACCAACACCGCCATGGAACAGCTCCTGGATCCACTCCTGTCGGGAGCCGACGAGTCGATGGTCAACGCCTTCACCAGCGGGTTCAGGGTCGCCCAGATCAAGCAGGCGATAGGCAAAGCGCTGCCGGAGCCGGCCGCCGCCGCAGCGGCGCTGGAGTCGGCCCAGGTCGTGGCCCTCGCCATTCTTGTCAGGGAGCAGCTGTACCCACTGCAGTTCGCGGCGATCTACAGGCCGTTCGCGACAGTGCTGCCTGGACCGGGTTATGAGGCGCCGCCGTCTGTGGACAGGCAGATCGCGTCGTTCATCCAGAAGCTGCCTTCGCTGTCGGGCGAAGCAGAGTCCGAGGTCGCTGCGGTGGCGAAGGTGCTCTCAGAGCCGCCGAAGGTCGCTGCGCCGGCGGGCACGATCGGGGTGGTGACCCCAGCGGCCGATGAGCTCGATCCCGCGGGCCTCTATTCGGCGGCGTGGAAGCTGGCGATCGCGACCGCCAACCAGACTGGGCGCACCAACTCCTTCCGCGCGGCGCAGGAGGGGGCGGAGCAGAACGCGCCTCATGACGGGTCGGGCATCGTGGGGTCGGCGGGTGTTGCAGCGGGCGCGATCTTCCTGCGCGACGTGATGCCGATCGAGCAGGTGTTGCTGCTCTACGAACCCTTCGCTGCCGCGTTCCCCTACGAGAGCCTTATCTAGACCGGACTACGCGGTTCTCACTCCGGCTGCTTTTTGCAGGCCCAGCTCTTCGACCGCTGTTTCGCGCATCTTGAACTTCTGCACCTTGCCGGTGACCGTCATTGGAAACGAGTCAACCAGCTTCCAGTGGCGCGGGATCTTGTATGACGCGATCTTGCCTTTGGACCAGGCCGCCAGCTCCTCGCCTGTTACCTTGGCGCCTTCGCGAGGCTTGACCCACGCCATCACCTCCTCGCCGTACTTTTCCGACGGCACGCCGATGACCTGAACGTCGGCGACGTCGGGGTGGGTGTAGAGAAACTCCTCGACCTCGCGGGGGTAAATGTTTTCGCCGCCGCGAACGATCATGTCCTTGATTCGCCCGACGATGTTTATGTAGCCGTCGGCGTCCATGGTGGCAAGGTCACCCGTGTGCATCCAGCGCGCCGAATCGACCGCCTGCCGGGTGGCTTCGTCGTTGTTCCAGTAACCCCGCATGACGCTGTACCCGCGGGTGCAGAACTCGCCGGTCTCGCCGCGGACGACGACCGCCCCTGTTGCCGGGTCCACGATCTTGATCTCCACGTGGGGGTGAACGCGACCCACAGTCGAGACGCGGCGGTCCAGCGGGTCATCCGTCGCGCACTGCGTCGAGACAGGCGAGGTCTCGGTCATTCCGTAGCAGATGGTCATCTCTGGAATGTGCATCACGGTCTGGACCTTTTTCATCACCTCAACCGGGCACGGCGAGCCGGCCATGATGCCTGTTCGCAGCGAGCTGAAATCGAAGTCGGCGAAGCGCGGATGCCCCAGCTCGGCGATGAACATCGTCGGGACGCCGTAGAGCGACGTGCACCTCTCTTTTTCAACGGCCTCCATCACTGCGACGGGGTCGAACGCTTCACCGGGGACGACCATGGTGGACCCATGACTCGTGCAGCCCAGGTTGCCCATGACCATGCCAAAGCAGTGATAGAAGGGGACCGGAATGCAGACTCGGTCCGCCTGCGAATACTTCAAGGTCTCGGCTACGAAATAGGCGTTGTTGAGGATGTTGTGATGCGTCAGCGTCGCGCCCTTGGGAAATCCGGTGGTGCCTGAGGTGTACTGGATGTTGATCGGGTCGTCGAACTGCAACGACCCCTCGATCGCTTTCAGCTCGTCGATGCTGACCTTCTCGGCGTCGCGCTGCAGCGCCGCCCAACCGTCCTCGAGGACGAGCGCCTCCCTCAGCTCTGGGCAGCGGCCCTTGACCTCGGCGAGCATCGCCACGTAGTCGGCCTGGCGAAAGCTGGCGGCCAGGACGAGGAAGCTGGTGCCGGACTGCTTGAGCACGTACTCCAGCTCGGAGGTGCGGTAGGCGGGGTTGATGTTGACGAGGATCGCCCCAATCGCTGCGGTCGCGTACTGGACGATGACCCACTCGAAGCGGTTGGGCGCCCAGATCCCCACGCGATCGCCCTTACGCACGCCCCGGGCGACGAGGCCGCGCGCGATGACTTCGCATTGTTCGACGAGCTCCGCATAGGTGGAGCGATGTTCCTGGTGCGCCACCACCAGCGCCTCGCGATCGCCGAAGCGCTCAGCGGTGTCGCGAAGGTTCTGGAAGATGGTCTCGCCCAGCAGGGGAACCGCGCCGGCGCCTTGTACATAGCTGAGCTTGCCCAACCTTTATCGAGCCACCTCCCTGAGGATTTCTCGCACCATTGTGCGCCTCGACAAAGGGATCAGAGCTTCTAGATCAGGCGTGCCTTTGTGCTGGAAAAACTCACCACTTGACAGTCTCGCTATGAGGGGCCAAATTGGATCTCAGCGACGCCGGATCCGACGCAGTCCACGCAGGGTTGGCCTCCAAAAGTAGGCAACGGCCGCAAGGCGCAGTAACCAAAATGCGTGTCACCCGACGGAAACCGGCCGAGGCGGTGTCCGCTGCAGGCGCCGCCTCGTTTATTGTCCGATTCCCGGCTCTGTGGATTCACCCATAATCTCCGGAGCGTGAGCACGCCGGCAGCAAGACGGCTACCGGCTTTGGCCAATCCGCGATTCAGGTCAGTTCTACTCGCTTGGGCCGGAATCCCGATTGCAGTCCTGTACGTGTGGCAGGACGTTGTGCAGCCACTGGTTTACGGCGCCTATCTGGGCGACTTCCAGGAAAGCTACATGCGAGCGGCGGCCAGGCTTGTACAAGGCAAGGATCCATATGACCTGTGCCAGACGCTCGGCTGCCTCGAGCCGACCGGTCCCCAGTACGTGATGCCGCCGCCCCTCGCCTGGTTGCTCCAGCCCGCTGTACCGATCGACAGCCACTTCGTCACTGTCGCGACCATCCTCGTGCTCAACGCATCACTGTTTGTTTTTCTCCTCTTCGTGCTGCGAGCCCTGCACATCGATGATTGGCATCTCGCCACGCTGCTCTTTCTGATCGCGCTCGCTTTCGAGCCTGTCAATGGCAACATCGTCGAGGGCCAGGTCAACCTGCTGCTGCTTGCGTTATCGGGGCTGTGGCTGTACGCCTGGGTCGCCCACCGATGGGGGGGTGGTGCCGCGCTTGGCCTCGGGGTTGCTTTGAAATTGATCCAGGCACCAGTGGGTCTGCTTCTCGTGTGGGGGAGACGTTGGCGGATGCTGGCCGCGGCGGTGGTGGCGGGCCTTGGCATATGGCTGGTGGCGGCCCCTCAGTACCTGATCGAGTACCTGACGCGAGTCCTACCTGCAATCAGCGCAGGGACCGGGTTGTTCGAGAATCACTCGCCGGGCGGCACCATCACGCGGTTGCTCCAACCGGACACGTTCTTTGGAGCGGAGCGGGGCAGCCCCCTCGCCGCACGGATCATCACCGTGGTGGTCGCGATCGCAGTCGTCGCGATCACCTTTCTGGTCCTGCGTTCGCCCGCAAGCGAATGGTCAGGACGCGCGCTCGAGGCGGCAGCGATCGTGGCCGCCACTCCGCTCGTGGCCAGCTATTCGTGGGGGACGCACCTGGTCTTGCTCCTTCTCCCGATGCTGGTCCTCGTGGCCTGGAGCGTTCGGCGCGGCGATTGGCTCATTCTGGGATTGGTGGCGATTGGCTGGATCCTGATTGGACCCGCGCATTATTGGATGCAGTCGCTTCTGGCGTCCGGCTACTCGAATTTGGTCGTACTGAGGCTCATGGCGGAATTCGGAGTGGTGGGCATCACCGCGATCTGGATCGCGGCGCTGGTGGCGGTCCGCCGACATGGGACTGAGCCCGCTAGCGAACTCCCTTGATCTGTCGCACGAAGACCAGGCTCAACACGAACCACACGGCGGCCGTGGCGAAGACGACGCGGTAACCGAGATTGCCGCCCGCCGACTCGTTCAGGTGATACAGCAGCTGACCGGCCAGCGCCGGTGCGAAGACCTGCGGCAGGGTGAATGAGACATGGAAGAGCGCCATGTCTTTGGCGGCCGCGTTATCGCGGTCGGGCAGCACGTCACAGGCGAGCGCCCAGTCGACCGCCTGGTACGCGCCGAAACCAAGCCCGAACAACACGCCTAGCGCGTAAAGGACGGTGAGGTTGGTGACGAGGGTGAACAGCAGGACAGCGGAGACAGCGGCCTGCAGACCGCTCGAGATGTAGACGAAGACCTTGCGACGGCCACCCATGCGATCGGAGAGGTAGCCGCCGAGGACTGCAGGGATGACGCCGCCGCCGATCACGGCGAGCAGCCACAGCGAGCTTTCGAAGGCGTAGTCCTTCCGGTGCACGACATCCCTGAAGAAGAAGGCGAGGTACGGCGCGATGGTCCAGATGCCGAACGTGTTGAAGAACCGCGTGGCCAACACCCAGAAGAAGTCGCGATCGCTCAGGGGGGCGAGCGTGGCGCGGACCTGAGGAATCCCAATCGCGCCGATTACCGCGACCACGCCGGCGACGACGCCCACGCCCAACACCACGAACCACAAAAACGAGATCGGGGTCAGAAGAATGAATTCCAGGGCAGCCACCGTGACCACAAAGGCGATGCCTGTGATCACCACTCTCGGCGGGATCTGCGTGCGCATTGCCGAGCGCACACGTTGCAGGGGAGCCTCGGGTATCGCGGCGAGCGAGACGATCACCGAACCGGCAGTGCAGATTCCCACCACCCACAATCCGGCGACTGCGCCGGCGTGCGTGCTGCCCAGGTGGTCTGGGCTCAAGAGGATCGTGAGCGCGAAGAGGCCGACC
>DATARC010000088.1:0-10126 GCA_036264335.1 Candidatus Dormiibacterota bacterium | reverse complement strand
GAGCTGGCCGACCTCATGATGGTCGCCGCCGGCGAGATCGAAGAGCTCATCTGCCGAATCGCGCAGCTGGCGCGGGCCGTCGGCATCCACCTCGTGATCGCCACCCAGCGTCCGTCCACCGACATCATCACCGGCCTCATCAAGGCCAACATCCCGTCACGCATCGCATTCGCCGTGGGCTCACAGGTCGACAGCCGGGTCATCCTGGACTCAGGCGGCGCCGAGAAGCTTCTCGGCCGCGGTGACATGCTTTACCAGCCGGTCGACGCCGGCAAGCCGACCCGAATCCAGGGCGCTTTTGTCAGCGACCCGGAGGTGGAAGGCGTCGTCAACTTCTGGAAGGCCCAGGGCCCGCCGCGCTACATGGAGGAGATCCTCGAGGAAGGCGCCGGCACGGAGTGGGAGAGAGGCGAGAGCGCCGAGCGCAAGCTCGACCCGCTGTTCGCGCGGGCCGCTCGCGCAGTCGCGGCTGAGGGCGCCGCTTCCGTCTCGCTGGTGCAGCGCAAGTTCAACGTCGGCTACTCGCGCGCCGGCCGGATCGTCGACCAGCTCGCCGAGAACCACGTGGTCGGCGGCTACCAGGGCTCGAAGTCGCGCGAGGTGATGATGAACCTGCCGGATGTCGACGAGCTCCTGGAGCGACTCGGGATCGAATGAGTCCGCGGGCGATCTGCGGGTGGCACCGCGGAGAGCCCTCGTCGCAAACTCTGTGGGTAGGAAACCTGAGTGAACCTGCCTAACGCGCTGACCCTGAGCCGCCTCGTGGCGATCCCCGTGCTGATGGTCCTTCTCGTCGCGCGCTTCCCGGGCCACGACCAGATCGCAGCGGCGTTGTTCATAGTCGTGTCGTTCACCGACACCCTCGACGGCCAGATCGCGCGCCGCCGTGGAATCGTCAGTGACCTGGGCAAGTTCCTCGACCCGCTGGCGGACAAGCTGTTCGTGCTCTCGGTGCTCATCGTGCTGGTGCAGGAAGCCCTTGTCCCTGCGTGGGTGGTGGTCGTCATCTTCTCGCGCGAGCTGCTGATCACGATCCTGCGTTCGGTGGGCGCCAGCCAGGGCCGGATCATCTCGGCGGCCCCGATGGGGAAGACCAAGACGATGACGCAGATGGCGGCGGTCGTGCTGCTGATCCTCCAGCGACCCTACCCGCCCCTGGTGCCGTTCGCGGAGCTCGCGGTCGGCGTCGCGATCATCTTCACGGTCGGGAGCGGCCTCGATTACATGTGGCGGTTCCGGCACGTCCTGTTTCCCTCGGCCGGCGGGACCGTCAACCCTGGGGAGACGCCGCAGGCGCTGTCGAAAGTCGACTCCCTCGCCCGCGAGCTGGGCAGCCGCCTGACCAAGAGCCGACTCACCGTTTCGGTCGCGGAGTCGTGCACGGGTGGTCTCCTCGGGTCTCTCATCACCGACCAGCCGGGGAGCTCCGCATATTTCATCGGTGGCGTCATCGCCTACTCCGACGACGTCAAGCGCGCGCAGCTGGGCGTGCCGGCCGACCTGCTCAAGTCGCAAGGTGCGGTGAGCCGCGAGGTCGCGATCGCGATGGCGGAAGGCGCCCGCTCAAAGTTCGCGACCTCGCTTGCTGCGTCGGTCACCGGCATCGCAGGCCCAGGGGCGGAGGGGGCCAAGCCCGTAGGCCTCACCTACATTGCGGTGGCGAGCGAGCGTGGCACCACGTGCCACGAGTACAGGTTCAAGGGCGACCGCTGGAGCAACCGTCGCGAGGCGGCCGACGAAGCCTTGCGGCTGCTGCTGGAAGCGGTTCGCTCGAGCGTCGGAAAACTGGCCTCTTGACCTGCGAACACCTGTTCGTCATACTTGCCGGACGGCCTACTTCGAGCACTGCTGTTAAGCACGCATTGACCTCAGCACCGCGACGTAGAACACTCGCCGCAACGACTTAGGAGGATCGATGGATCAAAACGAAAAAGAGAAGGCAAAGTCACTCGACTCGGCGATCTCCCAGATCGTCAAGAGCTACGGCAAGGGCGCGATCATGAAGCTCGGCGAGCAAGCCGCGCTGCACGGGGAGATCACCGTCATCCCGACCGGCGCCTTGCTGCTCGACCTGGCATTGGGAGTGGGGGGGATCCCCCGCGGCCGCGTCACCGAGCTGTATGGCCCGGAATCGGCCGGCAAGACCACCCTGGCGCTCCATGTCATCGCGGAGGCCCAGAGGCTTGGCGGCGTCGCGGCGTTCGTCGATGCCGAGCATGCGCTCGATCCGCTCTACGCCTCGAGGATCGGGGTCAAGATCGACGACCTCCTCATCAGCCAGCCGGACACCGGCGAGCAGGCGCTCGAGATCGTCGAGGTGCTCGTCAGGTCGGGTGCGATCGACGTCATCGTCATCGACTCGGTCGCGGCGCTCGTGCCCAAGGCAGAGATCGAAGGCGAGATGGGCGATGCCCACGTCGGGTTGCAGGCGCGCCTGATGTCGCAGGCGCTGCGCAAGCTGACAGGGGCGATCTCCAAGTCGAACTGCTCGGTCATCTTCCTCAATCAGCTGCGAGAGAAGGTCGGGATCATGTTCGGCAACCCGGAGACACAGCCGGGTGGCCGCGCGCTGAAGTTCTACTCGTCGGTTCGCCTTGACATCCGCAAGGTCGAGGTGATCAAGAACGGGCTGGACTCGGTCGGCGCGCGGGTGAAGGTCAAGGTGGTCAAGAACAAGGTGGCGCCGCCGTTCCGGTCTGCCGAGTTCGACATCCTCTTCAACGAAGGCATCTCGCGCGAAGGCTCCCTGATCGACGCCGCGCTCGAGTACGCCATCTTCGAGAAGAGCGGGACCTGGATGTCATATGGCGACCAGCGCCTCGGGCAGGGTCGAGAGAACGTTCGGAACTACCTGCGCGAGAACCCAACGCTGTCCGCAGAGATCGAGGCCAAGGTTCGGGAGAAGGCCGCAGGCGGCGTCTCGCCCCTCAAAGTCCTGGGCCCGGCGAGGGCCGCGGCGGGTGCAGCAGAGGAGCTCTAAACGGCGTTCCTCCGCCGGTAGGCCGGCCACCGCTCCATCGGGTGATCCACTCGAGCGGGCGGTGGGCCTGCTTGCCAGGCGCGCGCATTCCCAGTGGGAGCTGCGCCGCAAGCTGCGGATCAAGGGTTTCGGCGCCGAAGCGGTCGATGCCGCCATGACCCGGCTGGTCGAGCTCGGCTACCTCGACGACTCGTCTTTCGCCAGGGGGCTGGTTCAGCGCCGCGGTGCGCTCCGCGGTCCGCGTGCGCTGTCGGCGGAGCTCGCAGCCAGGGGCGTCGATCGCGCGGATGCCGATGCGGCCGTGGCCGCCTTCGACACCCAGGCACAGGTGGCCTCGGCCACCCGGCTTGCCGAACGCCTGTACGCCAGGAAGGCGGGGATGGGCTACCGCGAGATGCTCGACTCGGTGGGCACGAAGCTGCTGAGGCGCGGGTTCCCGGCTCCGGTGGTGCGAGAAGCGTGCCGCTCGGTGCTGGCGGGAGCGCCCCAACCGCCCGAAGACTAAACTTCTCCTTCCGCGGCGCTTTTGGGCGCCCGCAGTCATTGAGCCAACCCGACGCGGGGCCATTCGCCCTGCATTGGATCCGCACTTTGACAATCGAATACATGAGGTGCATGTCACATGCCTATCTACGTCTTCGTACCGCTATTGGTGGTGGCACTTCTTGCCGGTTTTGGGGTGGCTTACCTGTTGCTCCGACGCCGGCAAAGCGACGGAAGCAGCGCGCTGGAGATCAAAGCCCAGCAGGTGCTCTCGGAGGCCGAAACACAGGCCAAGGAGAAGCTTCTCGAAGCCAAAGAGGAAGCGGTCAAGATCCGCACCGCCGCCGAACAGGAGGCCCGGGAGTACCGGGGACAGTCACAGCAGATCGAAAAGCGTCTTTTCCAAAAGGAGGAGAACCTCGACAAAAAGACCGAGGACCTCAGCCGGCGAGAGCGTGAGCTCGGCGACCGGGAGAAGGGGCTGGACGAGGTAAGAGCGCAGCTCGACGACACCTACAAGCAGCAGGAGAAGGAGCTTCAGCGGGTCGCGAACATGACTCGCCAGGAGGCCCAGGGAGTGCTGATGAGCCAGGTCGAGCAGGAGCTCCGCAACGAGGTTGCTCGCAAAGTGCGGGAGGCGGAGCTTGGAGCTCGCGACGAGAGCGAGCGCCGTGCCCGGGAGATCGTCACCGAGTCGATTCAGCGAATCGCCGCCGACCAGACCGCAGAGGTCTCGGTCTCGGTGCTGCCGCTGCCGACCGACGAGCTCAAGGGGCGCATCATCGGCAAGGAGGGCCGCAACATCCGGGCCCTTCAGCAGGCGACGGGGATCGACCTGATAGTGGACGACACCCCGGAAGCCGTGATCATCAGCGGTTTCGACCCGGTCCGCCGCGAGGTGGCTCGAGTCGCGCTGAACAAGTTGATCGTCGACGGCCGGATTCATCCGGCCCGCATCGAGGAGATCGTCGCCAAGTCCAGAGTCGAGGTCCTGCAGAGGGTCAAGGAGGAGGGCGAGGCGGCTGTGCTGGAGGTCGGCCTTCAGGGGCTTCACCCCGAGGTCGTCCGGCACCTGGGCATCCTGCGTTTCCGGACCAGCTACGGGCAGCAGGTGCTCAATCACTCCAAAGAGGTCGCTTATCTCGCCGCCATGATGGCGTCGGAGATCGGCGCCGACGTTCGCACCGCCAAGCTGGCGGGGCTGCTCCACGATGTCGGCAAGGCCATCGACCACGAGGTCGAGGGCTCGCATGCCGTGATCGGGGCGGACCTGCTCCAGCGTCACGGTGTTCCGAAAGAGGTGGTGCACGCCGTGCGGGCTCATCACTACGACGAGGAGCCACACAGCCTCGAGGCGCTGCTGCTCATCGCGGCAGACGCCATCTCCGCTGCCCGCCCGGGTGCGCGCAGGGAGTCGCTGGAGGCTTATGTCAAGAGGCTGGAGAAGCTGGAGGAGATCGCAAACTCGTTCCAGGGCGTCCAGCAGTCGTACGCCATCCAGGCCGGCCGCGAGGTCCGGATCCTGGTCAAGCCGGAGCAGATCGACGACACCGCTGCCCAGCTGATGGCGAGAGACATCGCAAAGCGAATCGAGACCGAGCTGAGCTTCCCGGGCCAGATCCGCGTCACAGTGGTCCGCGAAACCAGGGCAATCGAGTACGCCAAATAAGCTTTCAAGGGGAGCCCATCGGGGCTCCCCTTTTTTGTTGCCAATAGACTTCTCGTGCTGTGGCCGACGATTTCCGGATCCTCTTTGTCGCCGACGTGGTCGGCTCGCCCGGGCGCGACGCCGTCAAGGCCATCCTGCCCAACCTCAAGAAGGAGCTGGCTCCCCACCTGACCATCCTCAACGGCGAGAACTCGGCCGGCGGGTTCGGCATCACCGGCAAGCTGGTCGCCGAGCTGAGAGCGTCGGGAGCGGACGTCATCACCACCGGCAACCACGTCTTCGCCCAGAAGGATTTCCTCCCCGAGCTGCCCAAGCTCGAGCGGGTCCTCAGACCGGCCAACTACCCACCCAGGGCGCCGGGCGTGGGGTGGTGCGTGGTCGAAGCCGGCGGTCATCAGGTCCTGGTCATGAACCTGATGGGCCGCATCTTCGTAGAGGCGCTGGACGACCCCTTCCGGGCGGCCGACGCGATCCTGGCGGAGCACCCGGACGTAAAGATCGTGTTCTGCGACATGCACGCCGAGGCCACCTCCGAGAAGACAGCGATGGGGTGGCACCTGGATGGCCGGGCCAGCGCCGTGGTCGGCACCCACACCCATATCCCGACCGCCGACGCCAGGGTCCTCACGGGCGGCACCGCCTATGTCACTGACGTGGGCATGGTGGGCCCCAGGGACGGCTGCATCGGGATGGACAAGGACGTGGTGCTCCAGCGCTTCCTGACGGGGGTCCCGGCCCGGTTCGTGGTCGCCTCGGGGCCCGTGACATTCAATTCGGTACTGGTTACCATTAACAGTTCCACCGGCCGGGCAACATCGATCCAGAGAATCGACAAAGAGCATTCCTGAAGGGGTTCCAGCAAAAATGACAGGCGAGCGTGCACCAGTCGAGGTGCTGAAGGTTTCGGCCACCTCCAAGCCTGTCGCCGTTGCCGGAGCCATCGCCGGCGTGATCAGGAGCAAGGGCCGGGTCGAGGTGCAGGCGATCGGAGCGGGCGCCATCAACCAGGCGGTCAAGGCCATCGCCATCTCCCGTGGCTACGTCGCTCCCGGCGGCCTGGACCTGGTCTGCATCCCTGCCTTCATCGACATCTCGATCGACGGCGAGGAGCGCACTGGAATCCGCTTGCTGGTGGAGAGCCGCTGACCGCCGAGGCCCCCGCGCGAAGCAGGTCGTTTCACATCTGGACGATCGGCTGCCAGATGAATACCGCCGACTCTGAGAGCCTTGCACGCAAGCTCCTGGCCGCCGGCTACGTCGAGGACTCTCTTGACCGGGCCGACGTCGCCATCCTCAACACCTGCGTCGTTCGCCAGGCCTCGGAGGACCGCGTCTACGCCAAGCTCCACGAGCTCAAAGAGTGGAAGACTCCGGACCGCACGGTGGCGGTGACCGGTTGCATTGTGGCCAAGGAAGGCGCCACACTCGGGCGACGGTTCCCGATGCTGGAGCCGGTGGTCGTGCCGATCGGCGAGTACGACTCCTTCGTCGCCGGCCTTGATGCTCGATACGACTACTCGCAGGGCGAGCCGCTGCCCGCAGCTGGGCGAACCGGCATCAGCCACTTCGTCCGGGTCATCGAAGGGTGCGATCACAACTGCACGTTCTGCATCGTGCCGAAAGTCCGTGGGCGCGAGAGGCATATCACCTTTGAGAGCGTGCTGGCCGAGTGCAATCAAGCAGTCGAGGCCGGAGCCAAAGAGGTGGTGCTCCTCGGCCAGAACGTTGACGACTACCACGACCCCGACGGTCGCGGCGGCCTGGCCGCCCTGGTCTCAGCCGTGGAAAAGATCCCAGGCCTGAAAAGGCTTCGCTTCATGACTTCCCATCCACAGGACCTCGAGCCTCGGCTGCTCGAAGTGATGGCCGCGAGCGACGTCATCTGCCGCGAGCTTCAGCTTCCGGTTCAGTCGGGCGACGACCGGATCCTGAAGCGTATGGCGCGTGGTTACCAGATGCGGCATTACCTGTCGATCATCGAGAGTGCCAGAAGCCTCATGCCTGATATCGGGCTCGTGACCGACGTGATAGTTGGCTTTCCTGGCGAAA
The DNA here is from genome assembly GCA_036264335.1 of Candidatus Dormiibacterota bacterium. Classification (GTDB taxonomy): domain Bacteria; phylum Chloroflexota; class Dormibacteria; order Dormibacterales; family Dormibacteraceae; genus Palsa-872. The sequence goes on along the minus strand of DATARC010000088.1, from coordinate 2,945 downwards.
CGGAGGAGGCCTTTCAGAACACTCGCCGGATGATCGAAGAGGTCGAGTTCGACGTCGTCCACCTGGCAATGTACTCCCCGCGGCCGTCAACTTTTGCCGCCGACAAGATGATCGACGACGTGCCGGCCGCGGAGAAGCTGCGCCGTCTGAATGACCTTCTCGCGCTGCAGAAATCGATCGCTGCGACGAAGACCGCTCGCTGGGTTGGCCGTGACGTGCAGGTCCTGGTCGAAGGCCACGATGAGCTGGGGCGCGTCTATGGCCGCATCCGGCAGGGCAAGCGGGCAATCGTGTTGAAGGGCTCTGGAATCGAGGCGGGCGACGTCATCGACCTCCGCGTGCTGCAAGCCACACCCAGCCAGCTGCTTGGAGTGGCGTCAGCGCCATGAAGAGCGTGTCGGGTCAGTCGCAGGGCTCATCTGCGAATGCCTCGACCCCCGCGATGCGCCAGTACCGGGACGTAAAGGAGCAGCACCCCGACGGGATCCTGCTGTTCCGGATGGGCGACTTCTACGAGATCTTCTTCGAGGACGCCGAGGTCGCGGCCCCTGTCATGGGCATCACCCTCACCTCCCGGCCCCTGGGCAAGAGCGGCCGCTCGCCAATGTGCGGCGTTCCCCACCACGCGTGGCAGGTTTACGTCGGCAAGCTGCTGCGCGCGGGTCACAAAGTTGTCATCTGCGACCAGATGGAAGCACCGCCGAAGAAAGGGATAGTTCGCCGCGACGTCACGCGTGTGCTGACGCCAGGCACCGTGGTCGAGGACGCTTACCTCGACCCCTCGCGACCCAACTACCTCGTCGCGGCGTGGACGCGCGGCCTCGAATCAGGCATCGCGGCCTGTGATGTATCCACGGGGGAGTTGCTGCTGTGCCAGCTTCCAAGCGAGCGCCTGCCCGCCGAGCTCCAGCGGCTGGCGCCGGCCGAGCTGCTCACGCCGCCGGCGATCGACGAGTACAGATTCGACCCGATTCGCGGCCAGCAGCGCGTGCATGACGTTCTCGGCATCGCGTACGCGGCGTCGGTCGGGGCCGCCGACACGCCCCTGGCCGTTGGAGCGGCGGGAGTCATCCTCGACTACCTGAAGCAGAACCAGAACCAGGTCACGCCTGGCTCTCTCAGCGTTCGTACGTATTCGCCCGACGCCACGATGCCCCTCGATCCGGCGACGGTTCGCAACCTTGAGCTGCCGGCTTTGACGAACCTGATCGACCATACGCGGACGCCGATCGGTGCTCGCAAGCTGCGCTCGTGGCTTGGCGCGCCACTGCGTGACGTCGAGTCGATCGAGCTGCGGCTTGGAGCGGTCGACGAGCTGACTTCTTCCGCGACACTCCGGGAAGACCTGGCTCAGGCTCTCAAGGAGGTCGGGGACCTGGAGCGGCTCGTCTCGCGAGCGGCGCAGGGGCGCTCAAACGCTCGCGAGCTGGTGGCGCTGCGACGGTCAATCGAAGCGATCCCGGCCGTCAAGGATGCGCTCACAGCGTGCAGCGCCCTCGCTGTGCGCTCGCTCGCAACCGAGATCGCCGGCGCGCCTGAGCTGGCAGCCGAGCTCGCGCGCGCACTCGTGGAGGATCCGCCCGCAGCCGCGCGCGCCGGCGGAGCGGTCCGGCACGGCTATGACGAAGATCTCGACGGCATCACAGAAGCGTCGCGCAGCGCGCGTGAGTGGATCGCCGGGCTCGAGGCGTCCGAGCGAAGCCGCACCGGAATTCGCTCCTTGAAGGTCGGCTTCAACAAAGTCTTCGGCTATTACGTCGAGGTCAGCAACGCCAACAACACCTCGCTGCCAGCGGACTACATCCGCAAGCAGACGCTGACCGGCGCCGAGCGCTACCTGACCCCGGAGCTGAAGGAGAAGGAAGCGGTGGTCTTGACGGCGCAAGAGAGGATCGTCGCGCGAGAGCTCGAGATCCTCACGCAGCTCGGCGCCAGGGTGGCCGCATCAGCCGCGAGACTTCGCGCCACCGCCCAGTCGATCGGCGCGGTCGATGCGCTGCTGAGCCTCGCCATGGCGGCGACCGACCTGGGCTGGCGCCGGCCCGAGGTGAACGCGGGTTTGCGGCTCAGCATCAAAGACGGCCGCCATCCGCTAGTCGAGAACAGCCTGCCGGCCGGTGTTTTCGTCGCCAACGACCTGGAGCTCGATCCGGACAACGAGCAGATCACAATCCTGACGGGGCCGAACATGGCCGGCAAATCGACGTACCTGCGCCAGGCCGCAGTGATCGTGCTGCTGGCGCAATGCGGCAGCTTCGTGCCTGCCGAGCGTGCGGTGGTGGGCCTCGCGGACCGCATATTCACCCGTGTCGGCGCGCACGACGACATCACTGCGGGCCTGTCGACTTTCATGGTCGAGATGACCGAGACCGCGTACATCCTCAACCATGCGACGCGCGCCTCGCTGGTGATCCTCGACGAGGTGGGGAGGGGGACCTCGACGTACGACGGCGTGTCAATCGCCCAGTCGGTCGTCGAGCACCTGCACGACTCGCCACGGCTCGGCTGCCGCACGCTGTTCGCGACCCACTACCACGAGCTGACCGCCCTGTCGGAGTCGCTGCCGCGTGTCCGCAATCATCGAGTGGAGGTGCTCGACGAGGGCGAGACGGTGCGCTTCCTGCATCGGGTCGTGCCAGGAGGAGCCGACCGCTCTTATGGAATCCATGTGGCCGCGCTTGCCGGGCTGCCGTCAGGCGTGATCGCGCGCGCCCGCCAGGTCCTCGCCGAGCTGGAGAGGCAACGCCCGCTGGAGCCGCCTGACCAGCAGCTTGGTCTGCCCATCGAGATGGCCCCCGACCCGCTGCGCAAGGAGCTCGAGGAGATCGAGCCGGATTCGCTCAGCCCGCTGGAAGCGCTCCAGAAGCTCTACGAGCTGCGCGCCAGGTTGAGCCAGTGACCCTGATCCATCTGCTGACGCCGGAGATTGCAGACGCCATCGCGGC
>DATARC010000009.1:0-4711 GCA_036264335.1 Candidatus Dormiibacterota bacterium | reverse complement strand
CAGTATCGCGCCGAGCTCAGGCGGTTGAGCGAATGGGAGCCATATCTCAAGAAGAACTCCGGCCTGCCTGGGGCACGCGCCAACCTCGAGCTCGTGGAGGCGGTCGGTGAGGAGGCTGACGCTGAGCGGCTGTGGCGCCTCTCAGCCTCCAGCGACGAGTTCTTCGCCTTGTGCGGCACGGCGGGGCTGGGCCATCTAGCCGTGTCGGACCCCGTGCCGGTCATGTCGTGGCTGCGGGAGCTCTCCGCCGACCCTCGCTGGCGGGTGCGTGAAGGTGTTGCGATCGCCTTGCAGCACCTGGGCCGGTACAGCATACCGCGCCTCCTCGCGGAGATGGAGAAATGGTCGACCGAGGGCCCCTACCAGCAGCGCGCCGCAGCCGCGGGCCTTTGCGAGCCCAGCCTGCTGAAGGAGCCGGAACACGTGGTCAGGGTGCTCAAGATCCTGGACCGAATGACCAGGTCGCTCGCAACGACCAGCGAGCGCAAGAGCGAAGAGTTCCGCGTCTTGCGACAGACCCTCGCCTATGGCTGGAGCGTGGCGGCAGCTGCGCTTCCGGATGCCGCGCGCCCGCTGATGGAGAAGTGGCTGCGGTCCACGGACAAGGACGTTGCTTGGGTGATGCAGAGCAACCTCGCCAAATCCAGAATCGCTGCCCTGGGACCTGCCTGGGTGGCCCGTTGGCGCAAGAAGGCCCAGCCGCCACCGCCGGCGCCCGCCGGCGGGGACGCGCCGCTTCCGGTCATCGCCGTCCCGGCGCCGGCGAAGCAATCCCCGGCCAAGAGAAGCGTCCGCACCGGAGCCAAAAGGTCGACCACGGCCCGCGGGCGAAAGCCGTGAGCGAGGAGACCCCATCGACGCCGCTGGACCCCACCCCTCGTCTACCACTGGAGGAAACCCCGTCCACCCCGCTCGACCCGACCCCTCACTTCCCGATGCCTGCACCGCCGGTGCCGCCTCGGGCATCGACAACGCTCCCGCCACCGCCTTCCGTCTCTCCTTCTTATATGTCCCCTCCGGCGGCACCGCCGCCAAAGGCGGGGCGATCGCGCAGCCGGCTCTTCGTCGGCATCGTGTCGGCGGTCACGCTGCTGGTGATCGCGGCGATCGCGCTCGGCGTGATCCTGGTCGGCCTAAATGTGGTCCACCGCGCGACGCCCAAGGCGGGCCCCGTCGTCGCTTCGACCGACCTGACCTCGACCAGCGGCAAGGCCGTGTTCACTGACGATTTCCGCGATCCCAATTCGGGATGGACCACGAGCTCGCTCCCCTCAGGGACGACCTTCGGCTACGCGCCGCAAGGCTATGTCGTGGTGGCCAGAGGCCAGCTGGACCATTTCGCCAACTCTCCGTACTCCACACCGGTGGCCCAGATCGCCATCTCGGTCACCGCAACTCAATCCAGCGATGCGCCGGTCGGGGCAGGGTACGGAGTCAGCTGCTGGCGTGGGCAGGACACGGCTGAGCTGCGCTACGACTTCGTGATGACGTCTGCAGGCGCCTGGTCGATCGACCGGCGTGATGGTGGCGTGCTGACCGCGCCGTTGATGCTCAAGCGTGGCACCTCGACCGCGAAGCTCGGCGCCACGCCGCTGGCGATCGAGGGCATGTGCGCGACGCTCGCCGACCAGCACACGGTGCGCCTGGTGATGTTCGCCGGTAGGGACAAGATCGCCGACATCACCGACAGCTCAAACGCAATGCCTGATGCCGGCTGGCAGGCTGACCTGACGCTGACCAGCTCATCGATCCACGACTCAACGGTGACGGTCACGCACTTCGAGGAGCGCGACCTCGAGCGCTGAGCAAGCGAGGCCAACCACGATTCGCCGGGTGCGACCGCCCACTGCCACTTCTATACAATCCGGCGATACATAGGTGCCTCAAAAGCCCGGCGAAGATTGGAGCGGCAAGCGCGTAGTTGTGACCGGGGCGGGGGGATTCATCGGGAGTCACCTGACCGAGCGCTTGGTGAACCTCGGCGCCTCGACCACAGCATTCCTGCGCTACAACTCGCGATCGGAGGCCGGCCTGCTCGACGAATGTCCCGCGGAGATTCGCAGCGAGATCCAGATGGTGTGGGGCGACCTGCGCGACTCTGACAATGTCCGAAAAGCTCTGCAAAAAGCGGACGTCGTGTTTCACCTGGGCGCCCTGGTCGGCATTCCTTATTCGTATGAGTCGCCGCGTCAGTACGTTGACGCCAACATCCTCGGCACGCTCAACGTGCTCGAGGGGGTGCGAGCCGGCGAGGTGGGCCGCATGGTTCAGACGTCCACCAGCGAGGTGTACGGCACGCCGATTTACACCCCTATCGATGAGAAGCATCCACTGCAAGGCCAATCGCCATACTCGGCATCCAAGATCGGGGCGGACAAGCTCGCGGAAAGCTTCTGGCGAACCTACAGGCTGCCCGTGGCGACCCTGCGGCCTTTCAACACGTTTGGCCCGAGGCAATCCGCGCGGGCGATTCTGCCGACGATCATCCGCCAGGCGTTGCTGGGATCCGAGATCAAGCTCGGGAGCCTCACACCGATCCGCGACATGAACTACGTGGGCGACACGGTCGATGGGTTCATCCGGATCGCCTCGTCAGACGCGGCGGTCGGACGCGTTGTCAACATCGGATCCGGCCGCGGCCTCACCGTAGGCGAGATGGTCGAGTGTGTTTCGAACGCGCTGGGAAAGAAGATCACCGTCAAGGATGACCCAGACCGCGTCCGGCCGCCGTCGAGCGAGGTGGAAGCGTTGATCGCGGATGCGACTCTTGCGCATGACCTGTTCGGATGGAGCTCGGTGACGCCGTTCGAGGAAGGCCTCAAGCGCACGATCGATTGGTTTTCCGAAAAACGCCTCGACCTCGACCCTGCCAAGTACCTCGTTTGATGCGCGGCACGCGATGAAAGCGGTCATCCTCGCCGGTGGCAAAGGCAGCCGCCTGGCCCCTTACACGACAGTCCTGCCCAAGCCCCTGATGCCAATTGTCGACACGCCAATTCTCGAGATTGTTCTCAAGCAGCTCAAGACATCGGGCATCGACGACGTGGTCATCGCCGTCGGGCACCTCGCCTCGTTGATCAAGACCTACTTCGGCGACGGCTCGGAGCTTGGGATTCGAATCGAGTACGCGCACGAATCGGCACCGCTTGGTACTGCCGGGCCGCTGGCCAACATCGACTCGCTGAGCGAGACGTTTCTGGTGATGAACGGCGACATCCTGACTGACCTCGACTACGCGGACCTCGTGGACCACCACCGCGCCGGCGGCGCGATCATGACAATCGCCACTCACAAGCGGACTGTGAAGATCGATTTCGGTGTGCTCGAGACTGTCGACGGCGGGGTCAGCAAGTACGTCGAGAAGCCGACCCTCGACTATGTCGTGAGCATGGGTATCTACGTCATGGAGCCGCAGGTACGCCGGCTGATCAAAAAAGGCGATTACCTCGACCTGCCCGATCTCGTCAAGCTGCTCCTCGGCTCAGGCCAGCGCGTCGAGGCCTATCCATTCGAGGGCCGCTGGCTCGACATCGGGCGGCAGGAAGACTTCAACGAGGCCCAGCTTCGGTTCGAAGAGCACCGCGAACATTTCTTGAAATGAGCCCTGACGTGCGGGTCCTGGTCACTGGCGCCGGAGGCCAGCTGGGTGGCCACGCCGCCAGGTTGCTGGCGGAAAGGGGCATGGAGGTTTACGGGACCGTCCGCACGCGATCGACGGCCGACAGGCCGGCCGGCGTTCGGTGGCTGACCTGCGACTTCACCAAGGGGGATGATGTCAGGGGGGCGGTCGCAGACTCGAACCCATCGCTGGTGCTGCACACGGTCGGCCTGGGGGGCACCTCTGACCTTCGGGCGCTGACGGCGGCGAACGTCACCGCGCTGGCTCACTTGATCGATGCGCTGGGCGGCGCGCAAGTGACAAAGTTCGTGGTCATCGGCTCGAGCGCCGAATACGCTCCCCGCAATGACCGCGAGGCGATTCGCGAGACGCATCCGCTTGGGCCTACGAGCGCGTACGGCATCAGCAAGATGCGGCAGTTCGAGCTCGCCCACAAAGCACTCGAGAGCGGCATGCCCATCGTCTACGGACGCCCGTTCAACCTCATCGGCCCCGGTGTTTCATGCGCGACGGCCGTGGGCGACATCACCGAGCGCCTGGCCCAGGCGATGCGCAAAGGCGGCCCGCAGGTGCTTGAGGTCGGCGACCTGGACAAGTGGCGCGACTATCTCGACGTGCGCGATGCGGCGGCGGCATGCGTGGTGCTGCTCGAACGTGCAACTCCTGGGGTCTACAACATCTGCAGCGGCGTGCCGGTGCTGCTTGGGGAGGTGGTCGACAAGCTGCTGGCGCAGGCCGGCGGGGCGGTGACGCTAAGCCGGGTCGAGCGCGGCGAATCGCAGGGGTACGTGGTCGGAGACGCCTCCAGGCTCCGTGCCCTGGGGTGGACGCCAAGCTATGACCTGGATACGTCACTATGGGACGGGCTGCAATACGTTGCGTCAAGACTTCAAGCGGCCGGCTGACGTTGTTCAGGAGCGTGGGCGCCCGGCGAGACTTCAGACCTGGGTGGTGCCCCGCCAGGGATTCGAACCCCGGACCCTCTGCTTAGAAGGCAGATGCTCTATCCACTGAGCTAGCGGGGCGAAGGCGCCGTCTCGGAGAGAATACTTAGGTGGTGGCGGTGAGGCCATGGATGCCTCGCCTTACGAG
>DATARC010000070.1:0-30479 GCA_036264335.1 Candidatus Dormiibacterota bacterium | reverse complement strand
TGTGGTGCTGCGCCAGAGCTGCATCTACGGAGCGCATCAGTACGGCACGGAGGACCAGGGGTGGGTCGCCCACTTCGTCCACTCGATCCTCAACAAGCGGCCGATGACCATCTATGGAGACGGGACGCAGGTCAGGGACCTGCTCGACGCGCGCGACCTCTGCTCGCTGTACTCGACGGTGATCGAACAGATCGACAAGACGCGAGGGGAGATCTACAACGTCGGGGGCGGCCCGCAGAACCAGCGGAACCTGCTGGAGGTCATCGAGCGCATCGGTGAGATCACCCACCAAACTCCGGAGTTCAGCTTCGCTGATTGGCGAGAAGGCGACCAGACGTACTACGTCAGTGACATCAGCAAGGCTAAGCGCGACCTTGGCTGGGAGCCTCAGATCCAGTTCGATCGGGGCCTCAACGATCTCATCGCGTGGGCGGCTTCAGTCAGCTAGTAGACGCACTGCGCTCGCATGTGAAATGACCGCAGCCGCCCGGTAGAGCTCGCAAAATTCTGGCTTCAGCCCAAGCCGCAGATGCCACGAGCGCAGTTGCACCTCGCATCACGCCGCCGACCAGACCGCGACGCGATACGGACATGTCCTCAACCGAGCCACTCACCGGCCCTCGCACATCCAACCAGGAGAAGTACAGTAGGTCGATTACCTGAAGCATCAGGTGGTAGCTCCAGCGCCTGCTCGAGACTGGGAGTCCACATGACGATGCGACCGTCCGGAAAGTGTCAGCCGAAAAGATCTTTATATGACCGCAGTGGCGGATCTTCGCAGTCCATCTGGTACCGCACCCGACCAAGCGGTATAACGTCCAAGCCTGGCCTTCGAGTGGAAGCACGACGTGCAGTCCACCGCCCGGTCTGAGGACACGAGCGACCTCGCGAAGTAGCTGTTCAGGGTTCTCGACGTGCTCGAGGACATCGAATATCCAAACGAAATCGAACTCGCCATCCGCGAAGGGGAGCCGGTCCGCAGTCGCGAGGCGAAAGTCGACCCCATCGGGAGAGGTACTGGCAATCGACAACGCCGACCGGCTCAGGTCGCAGCCGTACACAGCGAGATCCGGTCGTTCCCTTTTCACAGCTTTCGCCACCGACCCCCCGCCGCAGCCAACGTCCAACACCTTGCCATGCACGTCCTTCAGGTCGGAAAGGAGGTAACGAAGCTTGAGCCCGTTCATGTACCAGGGACGTGGGCGAATTGCCGCGACGCCCCATCGCTTTGCCTCGTAGTCGAACGACGTGGCTACCGACTCGCTGATCGGGCCACCGCGCAGTCGGAAGCTGTCGGACGTGGCGCGGAGACTCCAACGATCTCCCAGCTTGCCTCGGGCATCGAGCCAAGGCTGATAAACCAACTCGGGCTGAGCTGTTGCAGCAAAGCAAAGTTCGGGTCGACGAAGGGCACCGCGATAATCCGAATGTCGTTATCACTGAGCCAGCACTCGACCAGAGTCGTGACAACAGCCTGGTGATCCGTGTACTTGTAGCTCGCCGGCAGATATGCAAATGGGTCGTACATCTCGCTGACGAGATGCTTTCCCTCGACGCCCCCAAAGCGGGCAAGTCCGTAGGTGATGTCGGGCCGTTCAGGGGGAACGGCAAGCGCGTGGCCGGAGTAGGGCTGCTGGTTGTACCACGCTCCAAGCTGGATGCTCTCCGCCTTCACGGCCTGCCATTCGGTCTCAGATGGTCCGAAGACTGCCGCAATGGGAAGCCAGGCAAGTTGGGTGACAAGGAGGGTTGCACCCATACCTGCCCACGCTGCCGGCAGCGCGCGTCGCCCGAACCTACGCGGTAACCAGCCCAATAACGCCACCGCCAGGAGGACACCCGCAAAAACGTAAGGAAACGCAAAGGCTCGTGTAATCGGCATCCACCAGACCCAGCTCGCCAGGTATGAGGTAAACCCGAGCATTCCCGCGACGAACACCCAATAGCCGAATCCGAATGTGAGCAGCATGTATGAAGGTGGTCGCTTGACCAAGGACCACCCAAGACCGATGACCGCGAGTATGAGCGCGGCTCCAAGCACCGGTCGCACCGAAGCTTGCGATGCGCTGACTGGCACGACTTCCCACTTGCCGACTGCGTTCGCAAGGAAGTTCCACCAAAGTGGGTAGATCGCGTTTCCCGTCTTGTCCTGCAAGACCTTCATGTAGAGCAGCATCACAACCACAAACCCGACGAGCAGCGGTAGTCGCTGCTGCCGGCCTTCGCGGCGGAAGAACGCTGCAATAACCAGCCCGAGGCTGAATACCCAGGCCTCAGCTCGCGCCATGGTCGCCAGCCCGAAAGCAAGACCCGCCCAGAACCCGCCCTTTCTCGGCCAGGCCCAGACTCCCAACAGCACCAACGAAACACCCAGCGGCTCGAGCATTCCGGACGCGTCGTTCATCACGCTCGTCGGAAGCAAGATGGCGATCAGCGCTGCACCCAATGCAACCTGAGTGCCCCAATGGCGGCGACATGTGTGGAATAGCAGCACGACTACGAGGACGCCAAAGGCCAGGCTGACGAGTCGGTTGAGAACAATGTCAATTGACCCGGTCAGATCGAACACAACGACCATCAGCAGGGGGTGAAGAATTCCCCAGAAGTAGTCGAGTCCCTTGAGGTCCCAGAGCCTCGGACCGTTTGGTGCGGTGAGGCCGATTTCCTTTGTCAGGTACGCGATCTGCCAGTGATGCCAGACGTCGCCATATCTGCGGATTCCAGGATTCTCCGGGTCCGAAAACACAAACAGGTAGAGCAAACGTGGCAACGCCGCGCCGACGCAGAGGGCGACTGTCCAGGCCCAATGTAAAGACGCTGAATGAGAAGCAGGGGCCTCGTCAGCGGCGTCGGCCTCGAATGCGCTCTCCTGCTCTACCTCATCCTCATCGTCGGCCAGGATCCTGGGCAGGACCTTCACGCAGTTGCCGCTTCTGCCGCGATGCGCTCGTGAGATCTCGCGACCTCGATGACTGCCTTCTCCAGCGTATCGATGTGTCGTTCCCAGTCGAAGCGCCGCGCCCATTCGAACGCGCGCTCGCCCGTCGCCTGGTTGGCTTGAGCGTCATCGAGCAGTTTGGAAATGCCGTCCGCGTAGTCACCTACCTCGAGGGGCTCGGCAAGATAGCCGGTTCCCGGCCCGACGGTCACCGTCGGCCCCGCCTGGTTCCACGCCACCACAGGCACGCCCTTGGCCATGGACTCGATCACGCCCATCCCGAAGTCCTCTTCGGGGGCTGGATAGACGTAGACCGCTGCTCCCTCGTAAAGGCGATTCAGCTCGTCTTCAGAGATAGGCCCCAGGAAGAGCACGTTGTCTTCCAGCTTCAGTTCTGAGACCAAGGCTTGCAGGGGCGTCGTGTGCGACGTTGCCGGTCCTGGGATGACGAGCTGGACCTTGTGATGGCGCACGCGCACTTCCTGCATGGCGCGGATCGCGAGATCGAACCTCTTCTGCGGGTAGTGGCGGTTGGTGAGCAACACGTATGGTCGTCGGATCGGATAGCCGTTGATCGTCAAGCCTCCGCCGAATCGCGACTCGTGATGCAATGGAAAGCCTGTCGCCGCAACGTGGCAGCCGGCCGGGCAATCAACGGCTTCTCGTTTGTAGATCCCGCGGATGATGTCGCCGATGTAATCGCCGTTGACAAGCAGCTGGTCCGCCTCCTGGACCGAGCGCCTGTCGGCCCATGCGACGAACTTCGTTGCGCGCATCACGATCGCGGCCAGGAGCCGGTAGTCAGCGTTTGCGACCCACCCGGTCTCACGGTCGATCCTGCGGGGATAGACCAGCCGATTCGGTTGATTGAGATAAACGACATATGGGACGTCGATGAGACGGGCGGCCCACCAGGCGATCCACGCGCTGGGTTGATTGCACGCCACGATGGCGTCGATACCTCTTAGTCGCCACGCGTACAGAGGCATGAGCAGTGACGCGGCCGCCATCTGTATCGCCTCGCGGTACGGAAACCAGCGCGGCAGCTGAGGCAAGAACGTGCGCACGCGCACTTCGCCAATCAGGTCCGGATAACAGCGCGAAGCGTCAACAGTTGGCGCGTAGCACTCGACCCCAAAACCTCTTCGTCGCAGACCCAGCACCTCTTCGATCACGATCCGCTCGCCACCACCCGAGTACGTGAACCCACAGTGGAAGACGGCGATCTGGCGCGGGCCGCCCGCGCGCACCCGTCTGCGCCCACCTACAAGCAGGAATCCCAAGAGACCGAGTGCGAGCGCGTAGCCGGCCGTAACCGCGTGGTACAGCACTATCGCGCCGGCGGCCACTGCCGGAGCAAGGCCGAGGCCACCTCCGAGCACAAGGGAGCCCGCCACCTCGAGGTTCCCAAGGTAGCCAGGCCCGGCGGGGACCGCGAAGCTGAGCAGCAAAGCTGGATAGGCGGCCATTGCCTGCAGCGTTGGCACCGAGACACCTACCGCAGCAAACAGAAGGGTGAAGTTGAAAGCATCGATGAGGAGGGCGATGGCGGTGAGGCCCGCCAGCCGTGCGGCGAGGGCCGGAGTCCAAAGTCCTCGCGCACCAGCACGAAATGCGAACGCCTGGCCGGCGAGCGCCGCCGCGAACCTCGCCGGGAGCAGTCTGCGGGCAAGCGACGAGCGTGCGATCCGCGGTCCGAGGAGAGCCGTGCCCAACACCGCCGCGAGAAGTGCAACCGCGAGCGCTGCCGCGCCCAGCAGACCCCGCGGCGCTTTAACTGCTCCAGTGGCAGCGACGATCTCGAGGACCGCAAGCACGGCAGCAACACCGGTCAGGTCACATGCCTTGTCGATGACAATCGTGGCAAGCGCGGAACCGGCCGGCACGCGATGCCTTCGCCACAGCCACCATGCGCGCGCGGCATCACCTGAGCGGATGGGGATCACATAGTTGAGCAATCCTCCGGCGGCGCTCATCGCGAACGCCCTCACCATGCCGACCGGCGCCAAGGGTCGCAACAGAAGCAGCCAGCGCCTGGCCCTGATGACGCTGGTGACGAGGGACAGAGCGATCATCAGCACGACTGCCGGCCAGCTCTGGACTCGAGCATGGCTGGCGACCTCGGGCAGCGAAACGGTGCGGAGCCACAGCCACAGCAGGAAGAGGCCAAACGCGGTCTGCAGCCCAAGGCGCAACCAGCGCTTCATGCCAGCATCTCGACCTCTACGGCGGGCGGCGCCAGGATGAACCGTTGCACGAAGATCCAGAACGCGAACAGCCACACGACGACGATGACCGTGCCGCCGTAGTCGTGGAAAAGCACCGCCGGGGTCTGGCCCCAGGTCGCCGCGATGGCGGCGACCGCCGCCACGCGCATCAGGTTCAACAGGATCGTGCCTGCAATTCCGATCAGAACAACCTGGGCTCGCGCTTCGACTGACTGCTGCCCGCGGAATCCGGAGAAGAGGCTGACCCCCAGCAAGATGAGGCTCTGCCATCCGATGCAGTTCCACGAGATGTAGAGCGAGTGCATCGAACCGGCTGAATCCCAGATCACCAGGTAGCTGCCGGACGCTGCCGCGTGAACCCCAACCAGCCCGAGCATGCCGACCACCATTCGCGCCTCAACGGGAACGATTCCCTGCAGAGGGTTGTTGGCGCCCAGCGCAAGTGCCCATGACGTCAGCAGATCGTTGAAGGTCGTGACGAATGGCAGCAACATCAGAAGGGCGCACGTGATCGCGATCAAAGTCATGTTGACCCCGTCGCGGTCCTGCCGGCTCATGAACCCACCCGGAGAAAAGAAAGCAGCCGGCGCCTACCCGTTATCAGCGGGATCGCAATCGCAAGGCCGGCAAATCCGAGCAGCGATTCGGGCACCACGAGCGACGGCGTGATCAGCTGAGTGTCCGCACTCCCAGCCACGCCGTCATAGAGAAAACTGGTGGCGCCCCCGGTGCCGTGTGAAAGGGCGACTACGAGGCAAAGCGTGCCGCCGGGGGGGATGGTCAAAGTCTGGGAGGCGCTCGTGTTGACAGTGACAGGGCTGGTCGTGTTGGTGCCGTTGCTCCCGTAGGTGGTCGTCCACGTTGCGCCGCCGGTCGGGATCTGCACTACGCAAACCCCACCGGTCAGCACGCCGGCGCTCAAGCTGATGGTGTCCTTGACCGACCCAGTGCCTCCCGTCCAGTAGAAGAGAAAGGACCAGGTCCCGGTGATCGTCTGCCCCCCGGGCGTGGGCGTGAACGAAAAAGTCGCAGTGGTCCCATTGGAGGTCGCCGAGCAGGGCGTGCCGCGCACACCGGTCGTCCGATCCATCGTGAAGGGCGCCGTACAAGCCGGAGACACCCCCGCGCCGTGCAGGTAGAGAGAGTTGGCGGCGGACTCGACGACGGGCACGCCTGACGAACTCAAAGCAAGCGCGCCGATGACGAGGGCAACCGCGCCGACCACGACCCACCCGATCCGGCGGTTCCCGGGAGTCTGCCGGACACGCACCGCGCGCGCCGGCCGGCTCGGAGCTCCCGACTGCCGAGAGCCTTCGCCCACCGCCGCCCGATGGCCGAGGAGCCAGCGGCGAAGGAGGTTGAGCCGTCGAAGGTGGTGAATCTCATCGGTGATGCGGCCGGTCTTCGGCGTGCGGAACCAGGGGCCCTCCTCCTTACTGATCAGGCCTTTGAAGGCGGCCCATCCCTGGAACGGGACCAGCGCGAACGAAAGGACAACCGCGCCCAGCACCCCTTGCAGGTCGCGCACCGGGGCTTCCTCCAGCAGGAGCCCTCCGAGGTTCATCAACGGCAACGCCAGGATGTTGGAGAACAAAAGGGCCCAGCCGAGGGTCGCCGTCCAGCCCGGCACGTGAGTGTGGAAGAAAACCTCGGACAGCAGCCAAGCCAGGCTGCCGACCACGAACAGCGCAGCCTGCAAGTAGTAGGTGGTGTCGAAAAGGAACTCCACCTTCTCGAGGAAGCTCACGAAGGGCGACAGCAGGATCGGGAAGAAGTAGCGGCGGACGTTGTACGTGTGCCCTTCCGCCCAGCGCATTCGCTGGCGCGCCAGGCGAGAGAAGGTGCTGACACATTCGGCGGGCGTCTCCGCCCAAGGCGTGTACGCGACCTTGTAGCCCCGCGCGTAGAGCTTGAGGGTGAGCTCCCAGTCTTCGGTGATGCTGGTCCCCCAGCCAATATCGCGCAGCAGGTCCGCCCTGATCATGTAGGCCGTCCCCGCCACCATCTTCAGTGAGCCCACCGCGTCCTGGAACGGCCGCTCGACCATGTAGCTGCCGGCGTACTCGGCCCTGACCGCCTCGGTGAGCCAGCTCTCTGACTTGTTCAACACGTGCCACTGATAGCTCTGGACGGCGGCGACGTTTTCGCGCCGCTTGTATTCGTGCCGAACGTGTCCGTTCTCGTCGGCTTCTGTTGCCGAATGTCCGTTGCCGTTGCCGTTTTTGCCGTTCTCGTAATAGAAGTGCGGCAGGAATCGGTCAAGCGCATCAGGGAAAGGCACTGAGTCGGCGTCGAAGATCACGACGTACTCGGCCCGGGGATCCGTCACCTTCAACGCCTCGCGCAGGGCTCCGCCCTTGTAGCCCGCTCGGCTGCTGCGGTGAAGGAGCTTGAAGCGTGGCGTGTTGACCCAGCGTTCGAGGATCTGCTTCGAGTCGTCGGTCGAGTCGTCGACGACGATCACCTCGTACTCGGGATACTCGAGCTGCGACAGCGCGACGAGGAGGCGCTCGATCACCCTTCTTTCGTTGTATGCCGCGACGTGAACCGACACGAACGGGTGATAGCCGAGGTCGATGTGGTAGCCGTTCTTCAGGCCACCCGCCCGATGCTTGCCGTTGCCGTTGCCGTTTCCGTTGCCATTGCCGCCGCTGCGGCCGAATGCGATGGTCGTGATGAGCACGATCACGGTGCTCAGGTAGTACTTGACCGCGTAGGCAAAGAACACCGCCCCGAGGAAGAGGCCTGCGAAAGCGAGTCCGTAGCCGAGCCAGTCGGCGCCACTCACGTTCTTCGATTGCATGACCAGGTCGGCAAAACCCCTGACCAGCGCGATGATCGGGGTGATGGCGACGACCACGGCCGCGACCAGGATTCCGTCGAGGAGTGCGGTCCACAGGAGCTGCCCGCGGTCTTCCCGCCGGCGCAACCACAGGACCTGGGACCCAAGCAGGATCAGCCCGGCGAGCGCCAGCACGGTGGCGACGCCGTAGCGTGGCAGAGGCTCGAACAGGTTGAGGACGATCACGGCAACCGCCGCTGCCAATAGACCGAATGCGCCCCCGAGGCCCAGGGACGCCCCGCGCATCGATTGCTCGCTGTTATGCGCGGGCATTTGGCGCTCCAGCACCGGCCGCATGGCCGTTTCCGTTGCCATTCGTCGATATGGCGCTCGTCGAGAGCTCCGCTGTGGCGAAGCGACGGTGGCCCCCGGGGGTGGTGGTGGCGAGATTCACCATGCCGCGCTCCACAGCACGCCTCAGCTTGTCGACGCTCAAACCCAGGGTGCGCGCAGCCGACCCTGTGCCCACCAGCTCGCAACCCTGCGGCGCAAGCTCGCGAACCCGTGACTCCGAAAAGCGGTGGTGCCCACCGGGGGTAACCTCGTCGGCGACGAGGCGGCCTTCTCGACAAGCCCTGATCACCGTGTGCTGGCTGACGCCGAGAAGGCGTGCCGCCTCCCTGCTGCCGATCAGCTTGGTGCCGCTGACAAGACTCGGTGCTGCTGCAAGTGCGTAATCCTCAACGTCCTGGAGGCGAAACCGGTGATGTCCACCGGGCGTGGTTACCGCAGGCGTGAGGGATCGCCGCGCAACGGCGCGAAGAACAGTCGCCTGACTGACGCCCAGGCGCTCGGCGGCCTCCCTCGAACTGATCAATCTGTGCAAGACGTGTGCAGGACTAACGCAGCATTATGACGATCGGATCACAGGTTCAGGGACCCCTTGGCATTTCCCTAGTGGAATCGTCACTATGTCGTTGAAAATGCGCTGGAATCAGCTATAGTGCTCACGGATTCCGCGCCTAAACTCCTGCAAGAGGGCTGAAAGCGCACGGTAGACCTCAGGTGAATGAAGGCTGGAAGCGGTCTCAACCAAATAAGAACTCACCCCCCGCAGCCAAGCTCGGTGCCGGTGTCGAGAAATCGCCCGGCCCGAGCCTTTTTTGTGGGTTTTACGCGTTCTGTTTCTTCCAGCTGGACGCCCAGTCGGCGACGCCTTCCTGCCACGGCCTGAGCGCTTGAGTGCGCACCGAGCCCAGGCAGCCGTTGAGCGGGCGAGCTGCGGGAGCCTCCAGCTCGTCCGTACCGACCGGATCGACGGTGGCGTCCACCCCGCACGCGGCGAGCGCCTCGCGCGCGAACTCATCCCAACCGCAGCAACCCTCAGCGACGACGTGAACCAACCCCCTGAGCTCGCCAGAAGCCAGGGTGCTCGCGGCCCTCGCGAGATCCCGAGCATAGGTCGGGTTCACCCGCTGGTCGGACACCACACGGAGACGCTGCCCGCTCCGTGCCCTCTCGACGATGCGCTGGGGAAAGCTCCCTCCTTTTATCGCGGAGCCACGGTCACCGAAGACCGCGGCAGTCCGCACCACCAGCGCCGCCGGCAGAGCGGCCAGCGCCGAGCGTTCGCCTTCAAGCTTCGACCGACCGTACGCGCCGAGGGGTCGTGCCTCGTCCTTTTCTGTGTAGGGTCTGTCAAGGCGGCCGTCAAACACAAAATTCGTGGAGAAGTGCACGAGCCTGATGCCCTGGCGGCTGCACGCTATGGCGACGTTCTCGGCCCCCACGGCGTTGACGGCGTAAGCCAGCTCAGGCTCTGTCTCGGCCTTGTCGACGGCATTGTAGGCGGCGCAGTTGAACAGCACGTCGGGCCGGTAATGGGCCAGCGCCGCCTCGACACCGGCGAGATCGGACACCGAGAGCTCGTGCCGCAAAAGCCCAGTCGCCTGAGGCAGCAGCGCGACCAGCTCCGAGCCCAGCTGTCCCCCCGCCCCCAGCACCAGCGCTCTCACGAATTGGCAAGGTATCAACAATCCAGACTTCCCCAACGCGCGCCATTAATTAAGTATTCGCTTTACAGTTGCACACAAGTGATGCATCCGACCAAACATATCGCCGGCGACGTTGCCTCCAGCGGTACTGGGACTTAAGTGAGCAACGCGCAGGCAGCGTCGACCGTCGAACAGGCGCCCCACCGTGTGCACGTTCTGATCGTTCAGGATCATCCGCTGCTCGCTTCGGCGCTGGCGCGCATGCTAGAAGGCCAGCCAGACCTGGCGGTCTCAGGCGTCTCGGCCACCGGGGCCGAGGCGGTTAAGTCCGCCGCCCTGCAGCGACCCGATGTGGTGCTCATGGACTTCCGGCTCTCTGACGTCACGGGCGCCGAGGCGGCTCGCATGATCCAGAGCGAGCACGCCGATGCGGCCATCGTCTTCCACAGCGCCGACGAGTCAGAAAACGCGCTGCTCGACGCCGTCGACGCCGGGGCCACCGCGTACCTGACCAAGGACGCCACAGCGGACCAGATCATCGAGGCGGTCCGAAAGGCCTCCAGGGGCGAGGTTCTCATCCCAGTCGAGCTTTTTGCGCGTGCGATCGCCCGCCACCGCGGAGTGGTCAGCAAGAAGCGTGAGCGCGAACAGCTCCTGGCCGAGTTCACCCCCCGCGAGCTCGACATCCTTCATGTCCTGGCCGAGGGCCTCGACACCGCCGCGATGTCGAAGAGCCTCGGCATCGCACCGCACACAGTCGAGTGGCACGTCCGCCACGTCATCGAAAAGCTGCAGGTCCACTCCAAGCTCCAGGCGGTCATCGCGGCAGCTCGAAAGGGCCTGATCGACCTCTAGCTTGTCCTTCCGAGCCATCCGGTTACAGGGGGGGCTCGCCGTGCTCATGCATGGCGACAAAACAGGCCTCTCGGCGTAGTACTGGCGGGTGCAGCTTCGACGCGGGCCTCCGACGGCCCCGCTACCCCCCGCCACCACGAGGACACTTCGGGTGATCAAGGCTCCAATCGGGCCTGTTCGCGCGCCCCGGCGCGGGAAGGGCTGGAGAGCTGTGGACGGCTACTCCTTTCGAGCTGTCGCCGGCCTTCTGCTCGTATCCGTCCCGGTCTCGATACTCCTGGGCTTTGTCATGGCCAACTGGAGCGCACAGACCAGCATCGACGGCGCGAAAAGCAGCGCGGAAGCGACTGCCGAGAGCGCGGCCGTCCGCATCAACGACTTCGTCGCGGAACGGCGGGCTCAGATTCGCTTGGTGGCTACGAACAGCGTCGACGAGCTTTCGGCGCCAGGCCTCTTGCGCTCGCTGGTTCTCTACTTTCAGGGCCAGTCGGCGTTTGACGCCATCCAGATCTACGACCGCAACGGCAAATCCCTGGCGGTCACCGAGCCGGGCCTCGTCCTCTCCCCCACGCCAACCGGGTCCACATTCCTAAACAGCCTCAGCGTCGAAACCATGGGGCCGGTGGAGCTTCACGGGCGGGTGGGCCTCGACTGGATCCTGACCGCACCGATCGTCGGCACCGACAGCAAGCCACAGGGTGTCGTCGTCGCCAACTTGAACGTCGCGGTGCTCGGGCGGTTGCTCAACCCTTACGGGCTGGACGTCTCGACCATCAGCGATCAGGAGACCCACCTGATCAATGCTCAGCGCCTTCTCCTTTACAGCTCTGCGTGGGGCGTGATCAAGGACGAAAACGCCATCGTGCCCCTCGGGGCCCTGACGGTTCCCGGCGAAGCCGCCATCTATGAGCAGGCGACGAATGTCGGGCCTGGGGCAATCCAGACCGTGGACTACAGGCATCACAACGTGGTGGCGGGTTACGAGCCAATCGCCGCCCTGGGGTGGGTGGTGGTCGCCTCCATCGACACCGCATCGGCGCTCGCGCCTGTTCGCGACCAGGAGGTCCGCACGTCCCTGCTGCAGGGCCTTAGCCAGCTCCTCCTGATCGCTTTCGCAATCATCCTGGCGCTCATGACCACCAGGCCCCTGGCGGCGCTGGCACGCGCTGCTGCGCAGGTCGAAGCCGGAGATCTGACGGCACGGGTCAATCTGAAGGGCGGCGGCGAGATCAGAAGCCTGAGCGACGCGTTCAACGCCATGGTCGACCGGCTCAGCGGCGTGCTTTCCCGCCTGCGAGGCGAGGTTACGGAATCCGCGGCCAAGCTGTCGGCGGTGGCGGAGCAGCTGGCATCGGCGACGTTCGAGCAAACCACTGCGGCCACTGCCACGTCGGCGACCATGGAGGAGCTGGCGAGGAGCTCGGCGGCTGTTGCCGAGAGCGTCGACCGCGTCACCAACCAGGCCGCCGAGACCCAGACAAACCTCGAGCTCGCGCAGAGCGACCTCAGGGCATCAGGCGATCGCACCCTCGCCCTGGCGGGCCGGGTCAATGAGATCGAGGGCATCCTCGAGCTCATCAACGACATCGCGGACCAGACCAATCTCCTTGCCCTGAATGCGGCCATCGAGGCCGCGCGCGCGGGCGATGCCGGCCGAGGCTTCGCGGTCGTAGCCGACGAGGTGCGGCGCCTGGCGGAGCGGTCCAAAGCTGCGGCCGCCCAGATCGCGAAGCTCGTCGAGGGCGCCCAATCGGAAAGCAGCGAGACGGTGATGGCCCTGGAAAAAGGCGTGAAGCAGATGGAACGTGGCCTGGCGATGATGCGGGCGATGACCGAAGTGAGCGGACAGGTGCAGCTCGCGAGCCAGCAGCAGCGCGCGTCGACCCAGGAGGTCGTGGTTGCCATTGAGCACATTGCCGAAGGGAGCCGCTCGGTGGCCGCGACTGCGCAGGAGATCGCTTCCGCCGCCGCACGGCAGGGTGAGCTTGCGGCAGCGCTGGCGGGTTCTGGCTGGGACGAGCAGGAGGGGCGGCGCCGTGGAGGTTAGAAAGCGGCTGAAGCCGCCCAAACCGGCGCCGAAGCTCGCTCAAGTGATCCCCCTCAGCGTCAGAGCGCCCAGGCCCGTCGGAGCGCCGCCGCGCGCGCGCTCTGGATTTCGTGGTGACACTTTCTTCACGCGGGTCCTGGCGGGGTCCTTGCTGATCTCCCTGCCCCTCATGGCCATCCTTGGCGTCCTGATGTACTCGCAGGGGCTTCAATCAAGCACGCAGGAAGCGCGCCTGCAAGCACAGGCGAGCGCGACGACGACAGCGGACCGCATCGAACAGTGGATCTCCGAGTCCCAGAACTATTTGGTCCAGGTCGCCCGCGAATCCGCAGCGCCACCCGGGCGACCTGGACCGATCAGCACAGGTCTCGAAAACGCCTCCGACCCGAGCTTTGAATCGATCGCGCTCATAAATGCCGCGGGCACCGTCCTCGCGCTGACGGCGGAAAACGCCGACCTGAAAGCGGCAGGTCAAGCCACGTGGTTCGGGCAGGCGCTCTATATCGCGACCGAGCATCCGATCAGCAACGGGGCGACGGGGCTCGTCTGGATCATCTCGGCTCCGATCGTCGGCGCCAACGGCGCCTCGCAGGGCGCAGTCGTGGGAGATCTTGACGCTTCCCGGCTGAGTGGCCTGCTCGGAACTGTGACGCCGAACCAGGAAGTCCACGTCGCCGACGTCAACCACCTCCTGGTCATCAGCTCCGACTGGGGCCTTCTGACCTCTGAGGCCGGCCTGAGTGCCAGGGGTGCGCTCAACGTCAAGGCCGAGGCCGGCGTGGTCAACCAGGCGCTCACCGGCGCTGCCGGGTCGGAGCACATCACCGATTACCGGAATCGCGATGTCTTCGCCGGATATGCGCCCATCGCCACCAGGGAGATGGTGGTGGTCGACTCGATCGACGTGGCCGCCGGCCTCGCCCCGGCGTACGCGCTGGGAAGGGCGACAATTGCCATCCTGCTTGTCGGGACCTTGCTCGTCATCGCGTTCGCCGTGCTCGTGGCTCGACTGACGATTCGACCGATCACGGTCCTGTCGAGGGTCGCCGCCCGCGTGGAAGCGGGCGATCTCACTGCACGCGTCCGCCTCGGCGGCGGAAGCGAGATGCGCGTCCTGGGCGCCGCATTCAACGGGATGCTGCAGCGACTGAGTGTTGTGCTGTCGCGATTGCAAGGCGAGGTGGCGGACTCCTCGACGAAGCTTTCGACGGCCGCGGAGGAGCTGGCGGCGGCCACGTTTGAGCAGACGACTGCCGCGACTGCAACCGCCGCGAGCATGGAGGAGCTGTCCCGCACCACAGTGTCCATGGCGGACACGATGAACCGGGTGGCCACCCAGTCCTTGGATGCACGCACAAGCCTCGAGCTTGCGCAGTCGGACCTCAGGTCGTCGGGCGATCGCACGATGGCCCTGGCCGGCCGTGTCAACGAGATCGAGGGAATCCTCGCCCTCATCAACGACATCGCGGACCAGACGAACCTGCTCGCTCTGAACGCAGCGATCGAAGCGGCGCGGGCCGGCGACGCGGGCCGAGGGTTCGCCGTCGTCGCAGACGAGGTGCGGCGCCTGGCGGAGCGCTCCAAGGCTGCCGCCGCTCAAATCGCAATGATCGTCGAAGGCGCCCAGACCCAAAGCAGCGAGACGGTGATGGCGCTCGAAAAGAGCATCAAGCAGATGGAGCGTGGCCTCGGCTTGATGCAGGAAATGGCCAAAGCCGGCGGCCAGATGAACGCCGCCCACCAACAGCAGCGCGTTTCCACCGACGAGGTGGCCCTGGCGATCGAGCGCATCGCGGAGGGCAGCAGATCCATCGCCATAACCGCGCAGGAGATTGCTTCGGCGGCCGCCAGGCAGGGAGAGCTGGCTGCCGAGCTGGCAGATTCCGGATGGGAGGACGCGGAGGACCCCGCTGGTGGAGGCTAGAAAACGCGGCCCGGTTGCCACCTCTGGCTTCCCAGAAGTCGTGCCCCTGAAAATCGCTCCGGAGGAGCGAGCGGGGATCGCAAGCACCAAGCTCTGGGACAGCTTCTTCGTCTGGGCCCTGTGCGGGTCGCTGGTAGTCGTCGTGCCCTTTCTCGCCCTTGCGGCCCTGTACCCGCCGCTGGTCACATCGCCCCCGGGGATCGCGGCCGCGATCACGCTCGTTGGTCTGCTCGCATTTGCCACCTGGTGGACTGCGCGGCCCGTGACGGCCCTTTCTCGCGCCGCCGCCGACATTCGGTCCGGCGCCGCGACGGCCCGAGCCGTCCCGAGTGGAGGCGGGGAGACCCGCCGCCTGGCCGAGACCTTCAATGCGATGGCCGACGCCATCGACGAAGCGCCAAGAATGCTCACCGAGGCCGGCGATGCGGCGACACGGCTTGCCGCAGCCGCTCAACAGCTTTCCACTGCCACATCCCAGCAGGGCAACGCCGTCGCCGACGCGTCGGCTGAGCTGCAAGCGCTTGCCGCAAGCACGACGGTGATCGCCGATTCCGTATCCGGCGTCCTGACCAAAGCCGGCGCCCTTCGCGAAACCATCCAGCTTGCACGCACGGATCTGCAGGCGTCGAGCGACCGCACGCAGGCGAATGCCAGGCGTGTGGATGAGATCCAGGCGGTGCTCGAGCTCCTGAAGGACATCGCCGACCAGACCGCATTGCTCGCGCTGAACGCCGCCATCGAAGCCGCCCGCGCCGGGGAGTCGGGTCGCGGGTTTGCCGTCGTCGCCGACGAGGTCCGCCGCCTGGCCGAGCGCTCGATGGCGGCTGCGGCCCAGATTGCGAAGCTGACCGATGGCGCCCAGGCGACCAGCGCCGAGGCCGTCCAGGCAATCGAGCGACGAGGCGAGCAGCTCACGAGTTGGATGGCGATGACCGCGGCGCTGGCTGACGAAGGCGACAAGGTCAAGCCCGCGATCGAGCTGCAGAGCTCCGCCAGTGCCTCGGTCAAGCATGCCGTCCAGCTCATCACCGACAGGAGCCGGACGGTGGCCGCCGCCGCACAGGAGGTGGCCTCGACGGCAGCGGCCGAGGCGGATATCGCCGCGCTCGCTGCCAAGGGTCGGGACCAGGATCACGGCCGATGATGCGCGTGCTGGTGGTGGCGGTGAACGATGGCTTCTTCGCCGTGCCGATGGCGACGGTGCACCAGGTGCTGCGCCATCCCAACGTGACGCTGGTTCCGTTATCACCGGCTGGTCTGTTGGGCGTGGTCAACGTCAGAGGCGAGATCGTTCCCTTCCTTGACACTGGGGTCTTGACGGGCACCGGCAGCTTGACCGAGCCTCCATTTGCCGTGCTCGTGAGCGGCGAGAGCGAGATGGTCGCGCTGGCGGCGGAAGCTTTGCCGATCGCCGCCGACCTGGAAGAGCCGGTCGGTCCAGGGACTCAACCCGGTGAGGTCGCTGTTTACAGCAGTGGCGGGCGCCTGGTGGTGCTCATCGATATCGAGGAGCTGGTGAAAAGCCGGCTGGATCTAAAACGGGCGAGCTAGAGGACGAGTTCCGCCCGTTATTCATCGAGGACGCCAAGGGCCACCTCGAACGAATCGCGTCCGGGCTGCTCGCGCTGGAGGCGTCCCCGGACGACCAGGCGGCGATCGACGCGATCTTTCGCGAAGCGCACACGATGAAGGGCGCCGCCGGCATGGTCGGCATGATGCGCGTCAGCCGGCTGGCCCACCGGCTCGAGGACCTCCTGGCGGAGCTGCGGGAGAAGAAGCGGCGCTCAACGCCCGAGCTGACCGACGCGATGCTCCTTGTGGTCGACGGCCTGGGCAGGCTCATTGCGAGCTCGTCAGGGTCTGAGCAGGACTCGAGCGACGAGGCTGCACTCGAACGCCTGCTTCCAAGCCTGCCGGTGACGTCGCCGCCGCCGGTCAAGACGGAGCCGGCGCCGGCTCAGCTCATTCAGCCGCCGGCCGCCAGCCTGGCGCCGCCTGTGGCCCCCGCGCCCGTCGTCATCGAGATTTCGGCCGCCGCGCATCCGGAGAATGGCTCCGCGATTTCACCGGCTGCGGCGAATCCGGCGGCGCGGCCGCCTTCCGGTGCTCCAGCACCGCCGGTAGACCTCAGGGCGCGGAGCTCGGCCAATCTCGAGGTGCCGGTGTCGCGAATCGATGAGCTGAACCGTCTCGTCGGCGAGGCGTCCGCTGCTCAGCTGAGAGTGGGGCACGTCCTTGGTACCGAGCTCAAGGTGGATCCGGACGGGGTGACCGAGTACCGCGAGCTCACCAAGGTGATCAATCAGCTTCAGGAGGTCACCGAGCGAACGCGCATGGTGCCGGTGGCGACCCTCGAACCCATCCTGCACCGTACTGTGCGCGATTCGGCGCGCGGCGCCGGCAAGGACGTGCGCTGGGAGATGCTTGGCAAGGACATCGAGGTTGACAGGGGTGTCCTGGACCAGCTCGTCTCTCCGCTTCTTCACCTGGTTCGAAATTCCGTTGGGCACGGCGTGGAGCTCCCCGCGGTGCGGCGGGCGGCAGGCAAGCCGCCCCAGGCGACGGTCCGGCTTCACGCGACACAGGTCGGCTCGAAGGTGGTCATCGCTGTGAGTGACGACGGCGGTGGCATCGATGTCGACGCCGTTCGAGCGTCCGCCGCCAAGGGTGGAGTCGACGTGACAAGGCTCACTGAGCAGCAATCCCTCCAGCTGATCTTCCGATCTGGTGTCTCGACCGCCAAGGTCCTCACCGAGGAGTCTGGCCGAGGCGTCGGCCTTGACGTCGTGGCGACCGCCGTCGCCGCGGTTCACGGAGAGGTCGAGGTGGTGAACCACCCAGGCGCCGGGGCGGAGTTTCGGATCGTCGTGCCAATCACCCTGACGGTGGTAGCTTGCTTGATCGTCTCTATCGCCGGACAGTCGTTTGCGTTGCCCTTGCATCGAATCATTCGCATGCTGGACGCGCAGCACATTCAGATCGTGGGCGGCCGGAAGCTGGCCGTCATCGACGGCCTGGCCGTCCCAGTCTCCAATCTCGGGACGCTGCTCGGCCTGCCCACGGTTGAGGAAGGGCCCTGGGTTCTGCTCGGCACGCCCACCAGCCCTCATGCCTTCCAGGTCGAGACAGTGCTGCAGAAGCGAGACGTGGTGGTCCGTGGCCTTACCGGCCGCCTTCGCGACCTGCAGGCCGTGAATGGGGCCAGCATCGAGCCCAACGGCTCCATCCTGCTGGTGCTGGACGTGCCCACCCTCATCGAGCGCAGCGAAGCCATCGCCGAGCACGCATCGAGGGTCGTCGACAAGACCGCCGGGCCGCCCCGCCAGCTTTCGGTGATGGTCGTTGACGACGCGCTCATGGTCCGCGAGCTCCAGCGCTCGATCCTCGAGCGCGGTGGGTATTCGGTGCGTAGCGCAAGCGATGGCGCTGAGGCGCTTGCGATGCTCACGGATGAACCCGCCGACCTCGTCGTGACCGACCTCGAGATGCCGAACGTCGATGGGTTTGAGCTGACGAGCCGCATCCGCGCCCATCCACGACTCACCAATATCCCTGTGCTGATCGTTTCGTCACGTGCCAGCGCAGAAGACCATCAGCGTGGCCTCGACGCCGGGGCTGACGGGTACATCGTCAAGACGTCGTTCGACGAGGCGGGTTTGCTGAGCGCAGTCTCGCGGTTGCTGGGTCGCGAGCTCCCGATGAGCCAGCTGGCTGACACGGCGCCGACATGGACAGCGGCGATGCCGCCGATACGCCATTCCAAAGCCCGATGATCGCGAACCCGCTCGATCGTGCCAGTGCGCTCATCCGGTCCAGGGCCGGTCTGAAAGCTGAGCCTGCGAGCCGCGCGCGACTCGAAAGACTGCTCGAGGAAAGTGCCAGCCTCGCCGGCATTCCATTGCACTCGTACGTAAACCTGGTGGACAACCAACCCGCTGCATTCGACGAGCTGCTCGACCGGGTGACAGTCCAACACAGCGGCTTCTTCAGGGATGATGCGCAGTTCGTCGCGTTCGCCAAGCTGGCGACCGCTGCGAGAGATTCGCCTCACACCGTCTGGAGCGCAGGATGCGGCAACGGCCAGGAGCCGTACAGCCTTGCCATGGTCCTCGACGAGAAGGGCTGCACAAACTGGCACGTGGTGGCCACCGATGTCTCGTTCCACGCACTCGCTCGCACCGAGAAGGGTGAGTACAGCGAGCACGAGGTCCAGGGCCTGTCAATCGCCCGCCGTGAGAAATATCTGCGGCGCAAGGGCAGCATGTTCGAGGTCGTGCCCTCGCTCCGAAGCAGAGTGCGCATCGCGCACCACAACCTTGCTGGCGCCGATGGTGAGCTCGTGGTCCCCGAGGCGTCCGCGGTTTTCTGCCGAAACGTTCTGATGTACTTCGGTCGCGAAGAGTCGCAAGCCAGCATTCAACGCATCGCCCAGCGCATTGCGCCGGGTGGTCATCTCTTCCTCGGCCATTCGGATTCGCCTGGGCCGATGACCTCGCTGTTCGAAACAGTGCGAGTGGGCGGCGCCCTCTGCTACCGCAGGTTCAAGAAGGCGGAAGCCCCTCGCGTCGCAGCCGACCGGCCGCAGCAGGAAACGCGTGAGGCTCCGAACCTACCGGGGCTTCTTGCCGAAGGGGACCAGGCTGCAGCCAGCGGTGACCTTCGGGCGGCTGTGCGGGCATTTCGCCGGGCGACATACCTGGATCCAAACGTGGCAGTCGCCTACTTTCAGCTCGGTGCAGCGCTCGAGCTCGCCGGCGACCTGCGTGAAGCTCGGCGAGCGTTTGGGGCCGCCGGTCTTGCCATGATGAGAGGCGATGGCTCCGAGGATCTTTCCGGGCTTGGGGGTTACACGCGCCGCGACCTGGCACGCGCTATTGCCGTCAAGCTCACCGACGTGATGCCCTCGACGCCGCCCGTCGGAGCGGCTACCTGATGGCGGCCGAAGAGATCGTGCTCGTCGACGACGATCGCGTGATCCAGAAGATGGTTGGCAGCTTCCTCGAACGGGCCGGCTATCGGGTTCGCCGGGCCAGCCACGGCATCGAGGCCCTGCAGATGGTGAACGAACGTGTCCCCGACCTTGTGATCACCGACGTCCGCATGCCGGAGCTGAACGGCATCGAGCTGACATCGCGCCTGCGGGGCAACCATCGGACCGCCGGCATTCCGATCCTGATGTTCTCGGACCTGGGCGAGGCGCGCGATGCGCTCGCCGGTTATGCGGTCGGTGCCGACGACTATCTGCCCAAGCCTTTCGAGCTCGCGATCCTGGAGGCCAAGGTGGAGTCGATGCTCCGGCGCTCAGCCAGCGCGGCGACGAAGGCCAATCGCGGCCGGATCATACTGTTCGCACACGCCAAGGGCGGCGTCGGGACGACCTCGCTTGCCGTCAACACCGCAGTCCTGCTGGCCGGTCAGTCATCGCGACCGGTTGGGCTGCTCGACCTCGATGTCGAGTTCGGCGATTCCGCCGTGTACCTCAACGTTCATCCCAACCAGACGCTGGCCGATCTCACAGCGGCTCCGGGAACTGTTGTCGACGAGGCCCTGTTTGCCGGCTTCGTCACCGAGTCCGGAAGCGTCAGGCTCGTTGTCGGCGCCGACCTGCCCGAGCGCGCCGACCTGGTCACCCTCCCGGCGGTCCAGCTGGCGATCGACCGCCTGAGCCTGACGTGCGGTTACGTGCTCATCGACGCTCCGGCGTCGTTCAGCGAGCGCACGTTGACCGCGCTTGACCACAGCGACCTGATCTGCCTGGTCACCTCCGGATCGCTGCCGTCACTCAAGGCGACGCGCGGGTGCCTCGATCTGTTCGACAAGCTCGGCGTCGCATCCGGAAGAATCCGCCTCGTCCTCAACTACAGCACGACCCACGCGATCGACATCGATACCGCGACCAGCGTCCTGGGCCGCCGCCCTGATTTTGTGGTCCAGCACTCGGACAGCCTCGACAAGGCCGCCAACAGCGGTCGGCCGCTGGTGACCTCGGACCCGAACGACCCACTGGTGGCGGACCTACGGAAGCTCGCCGATGCGATGGCGGTGACCCAGGTCCGACCTTAGCGGGGCTTCAGGGCCGGGCGTACGCCGGCACCGTGAACCAAAAGGTGCTGCCCTGGCCCAGGATGGAGTCGACGCCCATCTGACCTCCCTGCATGGTGACGAGGCCCTTGGCGATGGCGAGCCCGAGGCCGGTGCCGCCGAATCGCCTCGTCGTCGTCGGATCCAGCTGCTTGAAACGCTCGAACACCAGGTCGCGGCTGCCATCGGGCATCCCGATGCCTGTGTCCATCACGCTCACACGCCAGTAGCCCGACCACGGGAGGCAGTTGATGGTGACGCCACCCTTGTCGGTGAACTTGATGGCGTTGCCGATCAAGTTGGTCAGGATCTGCCTCAACCGCCCCTCGTCCCCGAGCGCATCCACGCCATCGAGCACGTTCTGGTGAATGAAGAGGGATTTGTGGTCGGCCAGCGTCCTGAGATTGGCGACGACCGAAGCGATCATTTCCTTGAGGTCGACACGGCCGAGCTTAAGGGTCATCTTTCCGGCTTCGATCTGGGATTCGTCAAGAATGTCGTTGACCAGACCGAGCAGCACCTGTCCCCCGGCCTGCACCTCAAGCACATCACGGCGCTGGTCTTCTTCCAGATCACCGTCCGATCCGTCCAGCAGAAGCTCCGTGTAACCGAGGATGCCCGCCAGCGGTGTCCGCAGCTCATGGCTCACGTTGGTTATGAAATCGGTCTGCTGCCGGTTCACCGAGCTGAGCTGCACGTTCTTCACCGAGATCTCGTCCATTGCAGCGGACAGCTGTTCGTTCTTTGCCGAGACTTCCACAACGGCTGCCTGCAGCCGGGTTTCGCTGTCGTGCAGCGCAGCGGAGATTGACTCCTCGCGCCGTTGGACCAGGTGCATCTGATAGTCATAGGCGCGCGCCATGCGCACGATTCCGGTGTCGGCGCTTGACCTGATGATCGCCCTCACCTCGGCGGCGATCGCCGCTGGCGTACCAAGCTTGCGCACCTCATCAGCCAGGACTGACAGGTTGCTGTCGCGCCAGAGGAGGTACGACCTGGTGAGCGTGGCTACCGGCAGTCCATACATCGCCGCCATGACCCCCAGGCGCCCGATGAAATTGCGCTCTTTTTCAGAAGTGGGCTCGCCGGTGATGAGAAACCGTGCAACGCCGCGGGTCGCCAGGTTGTGAGTGTGGCGGATCGGCTTGGCGAAACGACGTGACGCCAGCTCGAGAAGGCCCGCCGCTGCCGCGGCGTCGGCGGCCATGCGTGTGGAATCGGCGACGCGGAGCGTCAGCGCGTGGCCGAGCGTCACCTTATGGTCTGAGCTCCCGAGCACCGCCAGGCCGGCGTGAGGCGACCTGCCTTTAGCGCTCAACGCGAATGCACCGGCCGGGCCTCGTCGGATCGCCAAAGACTTCGACTTCGCGACTACCAGGAAGGCACTCGTTGGCCGATAGCCTCCGAAACACGGGCCACGAGATCCGCAGGTGAGAAGGGTTTGGTGAGGTAGTAGTCAGCGCCGGCCAGAATTCCTGCATCGATATCCGATTGCTGGTCGCTCGAGGTGAGGACCATGACCTGGATGCCGCGAAGGGCAGGGTCGGCTCGGACGGCGGTCAGGACCTCGAGGCCAGAGCGTTTTGGCAGCTTCAGGTCCAGGAGGACCAGGTCGGGCTTGCGCTCCTTGATCAAGATCCAGGCCTCCTCCCCGTCACGTGCCTCGATCACCTGGTAAACGGGGGAGTCGATCGTGGCGTGAACCAGGTTGCGGAGGTTGGGTTCGTCGTCGACGATCAGGATCGTCTGACGTTTGTGGATTCCGCTGCGAGTGGTCAGGCT
The DNA here is from genome assembly GCA_036264335.1 of Candidatus Dormiibacterota bacterium. Classification (GTDB taxonomy): domain Bacteria; phylum Chloroflexota; class Dormibacteria; order Dormibacterales; family Dormibacteraceae; genus Palsa-872. Next base: position 7,848 of record DATARC010000070.1, on the reverse strand, counting down.
CAAACGGAAACCGTCGGTGGCGTCGGGTTCATGGAACGCACAGCCAAGTGATACGCCAGGCGACCCCCCAAGTCGACCTGCGAAAGCAGGTCCTGTACCCATCCGAATCGATGGGGTCGATCTTGGCGCTAGGCTTTGATGGCGGCTTCCAGGATGAGCGCCCGGCCGATTTTCTGTCTAACCAAAACAGTCAGACCGCAGACCAAGGTTCTCAGCTCAGGAAGAGGCCAAGGTGCTGCTGGAACATGTCCGGGTGGGCTTTGAGCATGCGAAGAATGGTTTCGCCACCGAACTTTCGGGCGTCATATGCGCACAGGGTCACCAGGGGGTAACGCCTCGCCATCCGATCGTAAGCCTCCTCGTACGCCATCATCTCGGTTTCGGAGGCGAACATCTCTCTTTCGCTCGCCATATCGCCCGCGACGCGCAACCTGACCGGGCGGGCGGCAAGTGCCTTGTCAAACAGCTTCTCCCAGCCCGCGATTGCGTCCTGCGCACGCGCCCCATCCCAGCTGATAATCGCAAACAAGCCGCTCTTGGCGGCCTGGTCGACATCGACCCCCGGTTCGGCTGACAGTGCGGCCAGGTAGCGTTGCAGGACTGCACCCGCGGCGACGAGAAACGTCGTCTCGCCCGCGCGCAAGCCATCGGCCAAAAAGGGCATAGTGAGCCTGAGCGCCCCCTCGTCGGCGCTGTAAATCGGGGCGAAATGGCCACTCAGTGGAATCGACATACCGCCGACGGCCGTGGTCGCGGTGGGCATCTCGAGCCCCTTGCCCGTCGCCTGGCCCAGGAATCGCGCCAGCTCAGCACGTTCGAAGCGCCGTTCTCGACGACGGCCCACCCGCCGGGCGGGCAAGAGGCCGGAGTCGCTCCAGCGGCGGATCGAAGCCTCGCTGACCCGCAGCAGCCGCGCCGCCTCCTTGGTATTTAGCAAAACCTCATTCATCTGTACTTTGTTCATGGACTTTGCTCCGCTAAGTTGCATTATTGCACAGCACTACCTAATATCAAGAGAGATTTGTTTGTTCGGATCCCTCCCGGGAGGTCGGCGTCGTTGAACCATCCCCATGCTCCGGTAGGCGTTCTGATCGTGCAGGACCATCCCCTGCTCGCCTCGGCGATCGCCAGGATCCTGGACGGCCAGGAGGACCTCAGGGTGATCGGCGTGGCACGCCGGGGCGACGAGGCGGCGGTGGTGGCGGCAAGGGACAAGCCCGCCGTGGTGCTGATGGACTTTCGCTTGCCCGATTCCACCGGCCCCGCCGCGGCCGCCGGCATCAAGCTCGCGGCTCCCGCCGCCGCCATCGTCTTCCACAGCGCGGACGAGACCGAGACCTCGTTGCTCGACGCAATCGACGCTGGGGCGATCGCATACCTGACCAAGTCTGCAACCGCCGACCAGATAATCGAGGCCGTCCGCAGGGCGGCGATCGGCGAGGTCCTGATCCCGGTGGAGCTGTTTGCGAAGGCGATCGCGCGGCAACGGAAAGTGTTCACCGACGAACAGGCCCGACGCAAGCTGAGCGCCCAGTTCACCCGGCGCGAGCTCGAGGTCCTCAGAGAGCTCGCCGAGGGTCACGACACGCCGACGCTGGCCAGCCGCCTGGGCATTGCGCCGCACACAGTCGAGTGGCATGTCCGGCATGTCATCGAAAAGCTGGGAGTGCACTCCAAGCTCCAGGCGGTCATCGCCGCCGCGCGCATGGGATTGATCGAGCTCTGAGCTTGTAGTTCGCGGGAAAACGCGGTCGCAGGCCCTAGGGATAGAGGGCACACGGCCAGTGTTACCGCATGGCGACTTCGGAATCGCCTGCGCGTACAACCTCGACATGGGAATGGCGGGCCTTGTCCTGGCGATATTTACCTCCGGCTACATCCTCGGCGTGTGGGCCGCATGTCTCGTGCTCAGGCAGCCTCAGAAGTCGTACGAAGACGGCAGCGTGGTCCGGATGGCGCGCACAAGCTCGATCGTGACCCGCGTCATCGGCACAGAGAGGCGGCTCCGAATCGAGTGAAGCGCAACCCAGGCCGGCTCCGGGTCCCGCGCCGGCACCCGCCGGCCACCGACGAGACGAATGTCACCGGCAGCACCTCCATCGCCAAGTCTGATTACGTCCTCATCGTCGACGGCGGTACCGCATTCGCCAACCTGCTGGAGTCCGAGCTTGCCTCCGCCGGGCTGGCGACGCATCGGGTCCCCAACGCGAAGTCGGCGATCCAGACGTCGCCGCGAGCCGTCGTCATCGATCTCCGGCGTGCCGGACTCCCCGGGGCCGACCTCACCGCTCGACCGCGCAATGATTCCGCCCCCCTCATCAGAGTCGCGATGCTCGAGCCGCCCTCGCGATGACCTGGTGAGGACCCGCACTCCATCCGTGCTGCAGGTCATTCGCACCGTGCTCATCGCAGACGATGAGCCCAGCATGCGACTGCTGGTTCACGCAACGATCGAGTCGGACGACTATGCGGTCGTCGAGGCAGCCGACGGCGCCGAGGCCTGGGCGATGGTCCAGAAGCACCGGCCGTCGCTGGTCCTGCTTGACGTTCAGATGCCGCAGCGAACCGGCCTCGAGGTGCTCCGGTCGATCAAGGCGGATCCAAGCCTGAAGGACACCAAGGTGATCCTCTTGACGTCCAAGGCGCAGGAGAGCGATGTCGAGGCCGGACTCATCGCCGGCGCGGATTTCTACCTCACCAAGCCTTTCTCTCCACTGGACCTTCTGACGCGGGTAGAGGAAGCGCTTCAGCTGTGATGATGCGGCGACAGCGGGAGGGTGCGGTCTGGCTTGGCGGCCGCGGCTGGTCTCTGCGCAGCTACATGTCGCTGTTCATGGTGGTGCTGATCGCGGTCGCCGCAGTGGCCGCGGTATCGGTCCGCGTTATGTTCGAGGAGGACGCACGGGCGGCCGCGCTGGCCGACAGCAACTTTGCGGCCTCGAAGGCGGCGGCTCTGCTGAAATCCGGCTTCGACCAGATCGACGCGGTGTCAGTGCCACTGAGCAAGGACCCCAGCGTCGTTACGCTCTTCGCCAACCCCGCGCAGTGCACGCTCGGATGGGCGCCGTTGGGGGCATTCACGACAGGCCGGATCGAGCTGGTCAGGCTGGATGGCTCGGTCGCCTGCTCCTCGAGCAAGCTGTCCGGCGCCGGCGGCGCTTCCCCATACAGCGGCCAGCCGTGGCTTTCCGCTACGTCGCTGACCGTCCTGGCGCCGGTAGTCGACCCCGCGACCGGTGCGCAGGGCGTGATCATGGCCTATCCGATAACCGGGAAAGGGGCGTTGGTCTGGTTCCTCGACCTTGCACCGGTCGGACCCTTCCTCGCATCCGAGTTCGGCAGCGGGACCCACAAGCTCGAATTCCTGGTCACAAGCGCCAACGGCCAGGTGGTCATCGCCAGGTCGATCGATTCAGCGAAATCGGTCGGCATAAAACTGGCCGGGCCCACTGTCGCGAGCACTGGGTCGAGCTCCATCAGGCCCGACCTGAACGGAGTCACCCGCATCTACGCCCAGGCGATCACCAACTCAGTGGGGTGGCGCATTTACGTCGGAGCGGACGAGGACGCGGCCGTGTCGCTTGCGGACGTTTCCGCAAATCGTTTCCTCGCGATCATCGTGATCGGGGTTGGCGCCATGACGCTGGTGGTGCTTGTCGTCTACAAGCGCGTGGCGGAGCCGGTTCGAGAGTTGAGCCTGGTCATCCGCCGCTTGAAGCCGGGGCAGCTCGCGAGCGTCACCGTCGGCGCCGGGGCCCGAGAGGTCACGGACCTGGCACAGGACTTCGACAAGCTCATGAAGAGGATCGACCACGAGCTTGCCGACCGGCTCGCCGGCGAGGAGAAAGCCCTTGCGTCGGAGCGCAACTATCGCTCGCTCTTCGAGAGCCATCCCCAGCCGATGTGGCTGTACGACATCCACACCCTGGCTTTTCTCCGAGTCAACGATGCGGCGGTCGCACGCTATGGCTACTCGCGCGAGGAGTTCCTCGGCATGACGATCAAAGACATACGGCCCGCAGCCGAGGTTCCGAAGTTCCTCGAGCTCGCAGGGCACCCTCCGGCGTTCGACAAGTCCGGCCCGTGGACCCACTTGCTGAAGAACGGCACGACCCAGCAGGTGCTCATCACATCCCACGCGATCAGCTTCGGAGAGAAGGAGGCTCGCTTCGTGCTGGCTGAGGATCTCAGCGAGAGCGAGCAGCTCGAGCTGGAGCTTCACCAGTCGAAGGCCCGCGCCGAAGCGAGCGCCGAGCTGGGCCGGGCCAAGGACGAGATGGTGTCGCTGGTCAGCCACGAGATGCGGACACCGCTGGCGAGCATCGTCGGCTTCACCGAGCTGTTGACGACGCGAGAGGTCACGCCGGATCAGCGGAAAGAGTACCTGTCGGTCATGCTCCAGGAAGGGCACCGATTGACGGCCCTCATCAACGACTTCCTCGACCTCCGCCGGATCGAAGGCGGCCAAATGACTATGAGCTTTGCTCCCGTAGATATCGCGGCGCTCGTCAAGCGCGTAGTCGAAGCATCCGGCAGCGCCGGCCAGAGCGAGATTAAGACAATCCTCGCCAAGAACCTGCCCCTCGTGCGCGCAGACAGCGACTCGATGTTCAGGGTGATCGCAAACCTGCTCTCGAACGCCCGGAAATATTCGCCAAACGGCGGGACCATCGCGGTCAGCGCCGGATTGGTGGACGGCATGGTCGAGGTCGCGGTTCAAGACGAGGGACTTGGCATCCCGGCCGACGCTCTGTCGCACCTCTTCCAGAAGTTCTATCGCATCGATACCGCCGATCGGCGAGCGATCAGGGGCACCGGCCTCGGCCTGGCGATCAGCAAGAACATCATCGAGGCACACGGCGGCACGATCACGGCTCGGTCCGCGGGCGTGGGCCAGGGGTCCATCTTCTCGTTCACCATTCCGGTCGGCCGCGAGGAATCGCACAGGGGTGATGTCCTGGTCGTCGAAGACGACTCCGGATTCGCCCGCCTTTTGCAGGCAGACCTCGCTGAGCGGCACATCACCTCCGTGTGGGCCATGGACGCGGAGACGGCCGAGAAGCTCATGATCAAGAACGGCGCGCGCGCCGTCGTCCTCGACCTGCTCCTTCCCGGTTTGTCTGGCGAGGCATTCCTGCAGCGGCTGCGAGAGCGCTACGGGCCGAACACACCAGTGGTCGTGATCACCTTGAAAGACCTCGAGCTGTCGGAGAATCTCGCGCTGCAGAAGCTCGGCGTGACCGGAGTGCTCCGAAAGGGACCTGGCATCTCGGTCGCCGCAGCCAACCTGATCGAAAATGCCCTTGCCGCACAGCTGGTCGCCGGCTGAACGCGATGCTCGAGGTCTCCCGCCCGCAGCCGGCACAGCAGGCCGAGGACTCCGAGCGGCTCGTGCGCTTGCGCAACCTGTTCGCCATCCACGGCCCTGACATCTCCGCGTGGCCGATGGTCCCGATGCCGGTCCTCTGTGATGTGTCGATCCTCTTCACCGATCTCCGCGGCTTCACGCGGCTGACCGAGCGATTCGCGCACGACCCGGCGGGCCTGATGGAAGTCCTTAACGCGCACCTGAAGAAGGTCCTGAGGTCGATCGCGATTTGCGGCGGCGTGGTCGAAAAGTTCGTCGGCGATGGAGTCATGGCCACGTTCGGCGCGAGCGGCGACCATGACGACCACGTGGGCCGGGCCATGGCGGCCGCCATCGGTTTGATCGGGTCAAACGAAGCCCTCAACCGCCGGTCGGCCGCTGACTGGGGTTTCCGCCTGGACGTCGGCGTCGGCATCGCGTCAGGTCCCGTGGTCGTGGGCGCGGTCGGCTCGGCCGATCGCTCGGAGCTCGGGGTTCTGGGTGATGCTGTCAACGTGGCCGCAAGGCTCGTGACGCAAGCTGGGCCAGGCGAGGTGCTGATGACCGGAACTGTTTATCGGGCGATGGAGACGATGCTCCAGAGCGAGCTCACGTCGCAATCGGCCGTCCGAGGACGGTCAGGCCGTCTCGAGATCTACAGGATGTCCTTGCTCGGCGGCCGCGGCGACCTCGCCTGACGCACCGTCGACATGCGGGACGAGGCCGGCATGCTCCATCAGGAGCTGCGTCGCGTCGGACTCGTCAGCGGGCCTGCCGATCAGGAAGCCCTGGGCGGCATCGCAACCCGCCTCGAGCAGGATCACCTCGGCCGCCCGGTCCTGGAGGCCCTCGGCGACGACACGCAGACCGAGGTTGTGCCCCAGCCCAACCGCGGACCGCACGATGGCGCCCGAGTCAGGGTCTGTAGCCAGCCCTGTGACGAAAGAGCGATCGATCTTGATCTCGTTGACCGGAAGCCGCATTAGATAAAGGAGAGACGAGTACCCGGTTCCGAAATCATCGAGCGAGAGCCGAATCCCCATCTCGCTCAGCCTCGCGAGCGCCTTCCCCGCGGCCGCAGCCATGGCGACTCCCTCCGTGATCTCCAGGGTCAGCCGGTGCGGCTCCACGTTCGAGGCTTCGAGCGCGCGAGCGACCATCTCCTCGAGGGAGTGGTCCTCGATGCATCGCGGCGACACATTGACTGACATCGTCACGTCGAGGCCGAGCGCGAGCCACTTGCGCAGCTGGGTCAGCGCGTTGTCCATGACCCATGCCGTCAGCGGATGAATGATCCCCATCTCCTCGGCTAGCGGGAGAAAACGGTCGGGCGGCATCATGCCCTCGCGCGGATGGTTCCAGCGCACGAGGGCTTCCATTCCCTGGATCGCCCCTGTCGCCAGCGTGATCTGCGGCTGGTACTGGAGGAAGAGCTCGCCCTGCGGGAGCGAGCGGCGCAGCTCGCCGGCTAGCCCTGAACGGCGCAGCGTCTGCGCCTCCTGCTCGGGCGCGTAAACCGCGTGCCCGCCACCCGAACGCTTGGCCACATACATCGCCACGTCGGCGCGCCGCAGCAAAGTCGTCGGGTCGTCCCCGTGAACGGGATAAAGCGCGATGCCGATCGACGCCCCGGTCTCCACCATCTGGTCCGCGATCGCGAACGGCCCTTCCAGCGCGCCCAGGATCTTCTTCGCGGTGGCCACCACGTCGTCGGGATGCTTGGCATCGGTGCTCAGGACCGCGAACTCATCGCCACCGAGACGAGCGATCGTGTCGGTTGCCCTGAGCACACCGCGCAGGCGAGCGGTCACCTCCTGGAGCAGGGTGTCCCCGCGGTCGTGACCGAGTGCGTCGTTGATGTCTTTGAAACGATCCAGGTCGAGAAGAAGAACTCCGAACATGTTCTGGTTGCGCCTCGCCGACAGCAACGCCTGGCGCAGGCGGTCGCCGAACAGGCTTCGGTTCGGAAGGCCCGTGAGAGCATCGTGCAGCGCCTGATATTCGAGCGCATCCGTGTGCGCCTTCCGCTCCGAGATGTCTCGCATCGTTGCGATGAACAGGTGGCGCGACCCCACCTGCATCGAGCTGACGACGAACTCCAGCGGAAACAGGCTCCCGCTCTTGCGTTTTCCCATCGATTCGTGGGCGGCGCTGATCGGGATGTCCTGGGTCAATCGATGCTGCAAGTAGTTGGTGAAGCCACTGCGATGCGTGGTGGCGATCAGGATCTCTGCCGGCTGTCCCACCAGCTCCTGCTCGTCGTAGCCGAACAGCTTGACCACCGCCGGGTTGGCGGATTCGATGATTCCGGCGTGGTCGATGGTCGCGAGCCCGTCCGACACGTTGTCCAGCACCGACCTCATCCGCTTCTCGCTGTCCTGAAGAGCCACCTCCGCACGCTTGCGCTCCACGAACTCGCCGATCTGGGAGCCAACGTCGTTCATCACGGCGACCAGGCCTTCATCCAGCTCGCGGGCCGCCCAGGTGTGAAGGGAGATCAT
>DATARC010000225.1:0-6919 GCA_036264335.1 Candidatus Dormiibacterota bacterium | reverse complement strand
AGGCTGTGAACGAAGCCGAAAACGAGCGAGACGACCACGCCCAGCGCCAGCACCAGCGACGCCCACCGGAGTGGGCGCGGCCGGCGGAGGCCGCGGCGAGCGATCAGGCCCTTCCACGGGACGAGCAGCACGATCGCAACGCCGGCGGCCGCGTGAATGACGAGTGTTGCGCGCGCCGGCCGGCCGCTGAGCTCGAACGCCACCCAGCCGCTGAAGAAAGCAAGGATCAGAAGGCTGAGAAGCGCCAGGTTGGTCAAGCGGGCGCCGCCACGCATAAGCTCAAAGGTAGTCGCCACCAGGCAGACGCAATAGATAAAGGAGGGACACCAGCGTGAAGCAACAGCCGCCGCCACGCCTGGTGCTCTGGTGGGAGGGCCTGGAGACCTGGATGCAGCTTGCGATCTCGCTTCCGATCTTCGCCGTGATCACGTTTCTCATGAACATCGGCCCTTTCAACCAACCCGTCCTGCGCTCGATCCTCTATGGCTTGTTCGAAGGGGCTGTCCTCGCGGCCCTCATGGCGGTGGCGACGCGCACTGAGCGAGGCAGGCGGGGCTGAGCGGGAGCGGGGCCTTGGCCACGCTCAGGCGTTTTGCAGGTGAGTGAGTCGAAAGCCGACGTATTTGCCGCGCGTATCGCTGGTCATCGCTGGGTTTGTGCTAGCCGGGCTCCTCGGCGTGGGAGCGTATTTCCTACCGGTCTTCGAGGTCGCCGCCACCTCCGCGGTTTCCTCAGGATCGATCCCTGACCCCCTGCCGGCCTCGACGCAGCCGTTCACAGTCCTGCTGCTCGGGTCCGACGACGACGCGAAATTCGCGCCTGATCGTTACAACACGCAGTCGATGATCCTGCTGCGGGTCGACCCGGTGGCCAAGCAGGCAACCATGCTGTCGATCCCGCGAGACCTTTGGGTCCCCATCCCGGGACACGGAACCGGCAAGATCTCGACCGCCTATCAGCTTGGCGGTCCGACACTGGCAATGAAGACGGTGGCGGACAACTTTCAGGTTCACATCGACGATTACGTCTGGATTGGGCTGAGTGGACTTGTGAACCTCATCGACCGTATCGGGGGCGTCGACATCGTGGTCACGAACCCGGTGCTCGATGACTATTACCCCTCTGACATCAATACGCGAGACCCCTACGCCTACTACCGCGTGGCCGTGCTGCCCGGAGCAGTTCATCTGGACGGCGTCCATGCGCTGCAGTACGCACGCTCGCGCCACGGCGACATCCGCGGCGACTTCGCGCGGTCAGAGCGGCAGCAGCAGCTCCTGCTCGCCATCAAGGATGCGCACCTGAACGCGGCGGACCTCCCGTTCCTGGCCAGCGCTTTCAGCGGCGAGATCAAGTCGAGCATCGGCCTCGACCGCTTGCGACAGCTGGTCGGGCTGGCCGGCCAGTTTGGCGGACCGAACATCTCTCGCGTGGTGCTGGTGCCGCCTTACACCTCTGAAGCTCAGATCGCCGGCCAGGACGTGGTGCTCCCCAGCTGGCCGGTGATTCTGCCGCTGGTCCACAAGTCGTTCCCGTGAAGAAGACTGTCGTCTCCGCGGCTCTTGTCGTCGGGATGCTTCTGTTCGGGGTCGGCACGTACACAGCCATGGGGTCTTTGAGGGGCAGCGGCGCTCGAGTCGACCATCCCGCATCGAGCCTGGTGTCTGTGCACGGCACCCTGTATCTCGCGCAAGGCGGCGCCATCTATCGCCTGCACGGGACCTCTTTCAAGCAGATCACGCCTGAGGAAGGCTGGACGCAGCCGGCCGCCTCGCCAGACGGGAGCCATCTCGTGGCGGTCAAGCGGTCGCTCAACTTCGCGGACATCTACGTCCTCGGTGCCGACGGCCAGGTTCAGGCACGGCTGACTAACAACATCTCGAGGCGCGTGGAGGCCAATCACTGGGCGTTTTACCCCCGTTTCAGCCCTGACGGCTCGGCGGTCTTCTTCAGCTACGACTCCAAGGACCCCTCCAACACGTACCGCGTCGACCTGGCGATCTTCTCGCGCCCGGCCGACCCTGCGGCCGCCCAGTCGACCGCCTGGACCCAGCCGAACCCCTACACCGGTGGCGATGTTGGTCCATTGCCCCTGCGGCAGGGCTTGCTGTTCACGAGGTACTCGATCGACGCCCATTCACAGGTGCACTCACAGGTGTGGTTGCAGGCGGGCCCGGGCGCCGCCGGGACAGCGCTGACGCCGCCGGCTGACGACTGTGCCCAGGCCGCCGTCTCGCCTGACGGCAGGTTCATGGCCATGGTCTGCCGGCACGGCCAGCTCCGTGCGGCCGACCTGGTCGTCGCACCCGTGGACATGACCTCCGGCTCGATCGGGGCGCCAGTGACTCTCGTCAGCGGGCGGCTTGTCGCTGCGCCGACCTTCTCCGGGGACGGGATGGAGATCGCCTACCTGTCGCCGGCGTCCGCCGGCGGGCCGTTCCAGCTGTGGACGGTCGGATCTCCGGCGGCCCGGAAGGCGGGCTCCCCGGTTCAGGTGACCCAGAACCTCGGTTTCGACTCGACATCGGCGCCGGTCTGGCTCGGCACGTAAATCGGTACGTTCACAAATCCATACAACGGTGGTAGCCAGTGGGCCGCGGGCGCGCGTTTTGTGATCAGAGTGAAGAACAACAAGCCCGGCTCAACCAATCCAGACCTACACAGCCAGCTCGAGTCGCTCTTCGACCAGGTATGGCGCTCGGAGGCCGACTGGCGTCTGTGGGATCGCGTCGATGCCGCCGTGCTGATCGAGAACCTTCGCGCCAAGCGCGCCCTCAGGCTGCCCGACGAGAAGGCGGCGTGAGGCTGCGCTAGGACAGGACCCCGAGATGGACCGGAACGCGCCCCACCAGGTCAGGACCGCATTCGTGCTGTCGGGGGGCAGCAGCCTGGGCGCGATCCAGGTCGGAATGCTCCAGGCTTTGATGGAAGCCGGGGTCCAGCCCGACTTCATGATCGGAACGTCAGTCGGCGCTGTTAACGCGGCCTGGCTCGCGGCTCAGCCGGACGTTGATGGAGCGCTCAAGCTCGCCGCCATCTGGAGCGGCCTGCGCCGCCAGGACATCTTCCCGATCAATGCCTGGGCCGGCGCTCTCGGCATCTTCGGGCGCAACAACCACGTGATCTCGAACGCGGGCCTGCGCTCGGTGCTGGAGAAGAACCTTCCCTACAAGCGGATCGAAGAGGCCCAGGTTCCCGTTCACATCATCACGACGGACCTGCGGACGGGCAAACCGGTGGTGATCTCGTCCGGGCCGGTCGTGCCCGCTCTGCTGGCCAGCACCGCGATTCCTGGAGTGTTTCCACCGGTCACCATCGGCCGCCGCGAGCTGGTCGACGGTGGGGTTGCCAATCACACTCCGATCGCCGCGGCGATTGAGCTGGGAGCCGAGCGGGTGGTCGTGCTCCCGATCGGGTATCCCTGGGTTCGCAACCAGCCGAGCAACGCCCTCGGGATGGCCCTGCATGCGCTCGCCCGCTTCGTCGAACAGCGACTTGAGGCTGAGGCGCACGCCTACCGGCACGCGGCCGAGATCGTCGTCCTCCCCTCGGTGGACGCGCTCGCCGTCTCGCCTGCCGACTTCAGCCACACCCAGGATCTGATCCGCCTGGCGTACCGATCGTCGCGCCGGCACCTGGCCGCCACGCGGCCGCCGGCACTGAAACCGGCGGCCCTGAAGCTGGTTGGCGACCTGCGCCGAGTGGCCGCCTAGCTCGCTCTCTTCTTGAGCCGGGCGATGAGCTCCTCCGGCAGCTCCCACACCGAATCCGGGATGGCACGCTGCGCACGCTGCACCATCGACGTCTTGCGGCGGCGCCTGTAGACGATCATCCCCAGCCCGAATGCTGCGGCCGCAGCGACTGCGATCCCCGTGGCAAGCCGGCCGTGGCGCTGGGCCAGGTCCCGTGCCCTCGCCTCGATGACCGCGAGCTTCTGCTCGAGCTGCTCACGCGGACTCATTGGGGTCATGTCGATCTCGTTTCCTGGCATCGCGTGCAGATTTCTCTCCTCCAAGTTCTCAACCTCCGTGTTTTTTCCGCTCTAAATGAGAACGCGCGAGGCGGGAAGGTCACGCAAATGCAGTAGAGGCCAGTCCGCATTGACTCTGGGCAAACTCACAGTCCAGGCTCACGAACCGCTGAGGCTTCGTCGTCAGTCTCGGTAACAACGCTCGAAGAGCGAATAAAAACTCGAAGGAGACGACGAAATGAACGGAGTTCGAAAGACAGTCGCAGCGGCGGCCATCGCGGGGTCGATGCTGATAGGAGGCGTGGCCGGAGCGGTCATGTATGGGGTCACGACGATCGGCGCCGCCGCGGCCACCACAGCCAACACCGCGCTCACTGCGACAACGCCGACACCTGCCGCCAACGCCCCATTCGTATCCAATGAGACCGCGGCCCACGAGGCCGGGGAAAGCGCCGCCCGAGAGGCTCAGGAGAACGCCGGCATCCGCCCGACGGTTCCCTAAGCGTCCCTCATGGTCGGCCGGTAATGAGGCCGACCCCAACCCCGCAGGGCGGAGCCCGGCGAAATGCCGGCCCGCCTTGTGGTCAAACTCTCTATCAACAACCTCCCAGCAAACGCGCAGCGCGCTCACATGATTGATCCCGATGCTGTCGCTGTGAGCATCACCACCTTGGGGCACGCTGAATGAGGACGCGGCTCCTTGTCGTTTTCACTGCCGCGATCGCGGTGATCGCCGTGGTCGGCGGAGCCGGCTACATCTACTACTTCTCGGGTCTACGCTCGGCGCCGGCGCAGCTGGGCCTCAGCGCAACCCCCACCGCAACCACAACCTCCCCGGTGACGACTCCGACGGCGGCCGCCTCATTGACCGGGAGCTGGACCGTCGCCACGGGTTCGGTCGCGGGCTACCGAATCAAGGAGCTGTTCGTTGGGCAAGCGTCCAAACACGAGGCGGTGGCGCGGACATCGACGATTACCGGCGGGCTTACAGTACGAGCAGACTCGTCCGGCTATGTGGTGAGCTCGCTGACATTCACCGCCGACCTGACAAGCCTGCACAGCGTTGACTCGGTTGCAGGGCGCGACGTGACCCAACGAGACGGTGTGGTCAGCCGCCAGCTCGATGTGCAGCAGTTTTCGACCGCGACCTTCACCACCACATCGGCGACTGTCCCCGGCGCGATTTCTAGCTCCATCGTCGATCTGACAGTCACCGGAAAGCTCACGATCCACGGCGTCACCAGGGACGTCACAGTCAAGGCGAAGGCGCAGATTGCCGGCAGCAAGGCGGAGATCGCGGGCAGCACGTCGATCGCAATGACCGATTACGGCGTGTCGCCTCCGTTCGCGCCCTTCGTTACCGTGGACCCTACCCTGCTGATCGAGTTCGACATATTTCTGACGCCGTCGACCTAGCGGGACGTCACGGCTCTCGTTTGAGCCGGCATCTCCTGGACCAGATCTGACTCCGCCACATGGCACGCCGCCCAATGCACGGGCCGAAGCAACCTCAACCCAGGGGTGACAAGACCGCATTCGTCGATGGCATAAGGACACCGCTGGCGGAACCGGCACCCTTCCCCGGGATCGATCACACGTGGCGGCTCGGCCACGGTCATCGACGAAGGCAGCGAAACGGGGGCTCGCGGATCCGGCACCGCCGAAAGAAGAAGCTGCGTGTACGGGTGCTTAGGGTGCGCGAGCACGTCCTCGGTCGGCCCGCTTTCGGCGATGCCACCTGCGTACATGACGACCAGCCGGTCGGCGACGTAGCGCGCGCTGGCGATGTCGTGAGTGATGTAAAGGAACGAAACCCGCAGCTCCCGGCGCAGCGTGGCCATCAGGTTGAGCACGCCGATGCGCACCGATACATCGAGCATCGAGACGGGCTCGTCGGCCAGGATCAGCTCCGGGCTGCAGGCAAGCGCCTGCGCGAACCCAACCCTCTGCCGCTGGCCGCCGCTCAGCTCATACGGGTACTTGGCAAGGAACTCGGCGCCGGGCGCAAGGCCCACCGACTCGAGCAGGTCCGCGGCGACATGCTCCCGCGCCGAGCCGGCGAGAGTCGGACGATGGAGCTTCAACGCCCGCAGCACGCCATGAGAAACCCGATAGACAGGGCTCAGGGAGCCATATGGATCCTGGAACACCATCGGTACGCGACCCCGGTACTCGAGCACCTCGGACCGCTTTCGCAGCTGGCTCAACGGACGGCCTCGGAAGCGGATCTCGCCTGCGGTCGGCTCATAGACACGCGCAATGAGGCGCGCGATCGTGCTCTTGCCGCTGCCGCTCTCGCCGACGAGGGCAACGATCTCTCCCGGGCCGATCGTCAGGTTGACGTCGTCGACCGCGTGGAGAAGGCGACGAGAAAGGAGGCCGCCGACACGGAAGTGTTTGGTGAGGCCAACGGTCTCGAGAAGAGGCTGATCAGGCATCGCCGTAGAGATGACAGCGGACCAGGTCTCCGGCCTCGTCGTGAAATACGGGGTCCTCGGTGCGGCAACGCGCCATCACGTGAGGACAGCGCGGGTGGAACCGGCAGCCGGACGGTGGTGAAATGAGATCCGGAGGCGCTCCTGCGATGCCGACGAGCGGCGCCTTTGGCCCGATGATCGACGGAAACGAGGCCATCAGCCCCTGGGTGTAGGGATGCTTGGGCTCCGCAAAGATCGCCCGCGTGCCGCCGATCTCCACGACCTGTCCCGCGTACATGACAGCGAGCCGGTCCGAGAAGTGGCTGACGAGTGACATGTCATGAGTGACGAATACGGCGGCGAAACCGATGCGGCGCTGCAGTTCCTTGATCTGGAGCATCAGCGATCGCTGCGCCACGACATCCAGCGCTGACGTCGGCTCATCCATGATCACCAGGTCGGGCGTGAAGACCAGGGCCATCGCGATCATCGCCCGCTGCCGCATGCCCCCGCTCAGCTGATGCGGATAGGA
>DATARC010000171.1:0-8972 GCA_036264335.1 Candidatus Dormiibacterota bacterium | reverse complement strand
ACGCAGATCAGGTCCTTGCCCTTCTGGTTGATGATCGTGTCCAGCAGCACCGTCGTCTTGCCGGTGAACCGGTCGCCGATGATCAGCTCGCGCTGGCCGCGCCCGATCGGGATCATGGCGTCGATCGCCTTGATGCCTGTCTGCACCGGGCTGTCGACGCGCTTGCGGGTGATGACGCCCGGGGCGATCCTTTCGATCGGCATCGTCTTGGTGGTCTTGATCGGCCCCTTGCCGTCAAGCGGCTGGCCGAGCGGGTTGACCACACGTCCGATCAGCTCATCTCCCACAGGGACCTCGAGGAGGCGGCCGGTGGTCCGAACCTCGTCGCCCTCGTGCAGATGGCCGTAATCGCCGAGGATGACCGCACGGACCTGGTCTTCCTCGAGGTTCAGCGCCAGGCCGTAGGTATCGTGCGGAAACTCCAGCAGCTCGCCGGCCATGGCGTTCTGCAGACCGTAGATCTGGGCGATGCCGTCGCTCGTCGCCACGATCCGTCCCACGTCAGTCGCGACCAGGCTGGCGTCGAAGTCCTTAAGGCGTTCCTTGATGACCTCGGAGATCTCTTTCGTGCTGATGCCCACTTGGTTCTTCCCCCTAGGATGCGTCCGCCAGCCGGCGGCGCAACTGCTGCAACTTGGTGGCAACGCTGGCGTCGATGAGGTGGTCGCCGTACTGGAGCTTGAGCCCACCGAGGATGCTCTTGTCGACGACGACCGCCATCCGGACCTCTTTGCCCAAGCGCTTGGATAGCTGATTCGCCACCCTGTCACGCTCGGCGTGATCAAGCTCGACCGCCGTCGTCACTGTGGCGCGCACACGCCCGGCGGCAGCGTCGGCAAGCGACTCGAACTCTTCGACGATGCCCGCGACCGCCTTCACCCGATTCGACTCGATCAGGAGACGGGCCAGGTTCGTCGCCTGCGGATCGAGCACGTGTGGCGCAGCCGAGATGAGCTCCATCCGGCGGCCGACCGGGATCGTGGGGTTCGTGAGCACCGCCGCGACTGCGGGTTCGGACAGCAGGTCGCGCACTGTCGCCAGGCGACGGCCCCACTGCTCCACCTGGCCCTCATCGGTGGCCAGCTCGAACACGGCCCGCGCGTATCGCTTAGCGGCTGCCGTCGCCACTCGCCACCTCGGCTATCGCCCGGTCGATGAGCTGCTTGTGCTTTACCTCGTCGAGGGTCTCGCCAATGACCTTCTCGGTGGCCGACACGACCAGGCTCGCGACCTCATTGCGCACAGCCTGGATCGCCCGCTCCCGCTCCGCCTCGATCTCCTTGCGTGCGGCTTCCGTGATCCGCTTGGCTTCCTCGTCCGCCTTCTGCTTCAGCTCCTGGCGCAGCTGCTCGCCGGACTTGGTCGCGCCCTCGATCACCGCCTGCGCTGTCTTGCGCGCCTCGGTGAGTTGCGCCTCGGCCTCCTTGAGCCGCGCTTCAGCGTCTGCGCGTGACTTCTCTGCCTCGGTCAGCTGCTCCGCGATCAAACGCTGGCGCGCTTCGGCCAGCTCGACGATTCTCGGATAGACCCACCGCGCCAGCACCGCCATCATCACCAGGAACGTGATCAGCTCGACGATCACCGTGCCATTGATCGTGATGACTCCGGCGTCCGCCGCAAGGACCAGCATCAGTCGAACTCTCCTCCCGGGTTACTTGACGTTGGAAAGGAAGACAAAGCCGAAGGCAAGGTTGATGAAGTACATGGCCTCGACGAGGCCGACGATCGTGAAAAGCCAGGGGATCATCCTGCCCTGCGCTTCGGGCTGACGTGCGACGCCGCTGATGAAGGCGTTGCCGGCGAGGCCGTCGCCGACAGCAGCACCGATGGCGCCCAATCCCAGCGCCAGGCCGAATGCGACGAGTGCCCCCGCGAGCTCAATACCGTGGTCTGTCATGAGTTCCTCCTAATGATGTTCGTGTTCGAGACCCTCGCGGGCCGCGCCGAAATAGATGACCGTCAGCAGCATGAAGATGAACGCCTGTATGAAGCCGATGAAGATGACGTCGAACGCCTTCCAGATGATGAGCAGGAGCGATCCGATCACGGTTCCCCCGACCGTGCCGACAACCGGTAGCTGAAGGCTCGCGAAGCCCGCGATGAGTCCGATCATGACAGCCCCGGCGAAGATGTTGCCGAAGAGCCGCAGGGCCAGCGTCACGGGCTTCACCGCCTCTTCGAGAATGTTCAGCGGGATGAATACGATTCGCGCCGGCAGAGGCAGCTCGAAAGGCTTGGTGAAACGCCGGAGGTAGCCGCCGAGGCCCAACACTCGAATGCTGTACCACTGCACGACGACGATCACGATCAAACCCATCGCGAGGGTCTGATTGAGATCTGCGTTGGCGCCGTGCAGGACAGGAAAAAACGCGAGCGGGAAGATCTCGATCCAGTTGCCGATGAGTATGTAGAGGAAGAGCGTCATCGCCAGCGGGATGATGAAGAGCGCGTCGTCCGACACGTTGGTCTTGACGAGGCTGCGCAGCTGGTCGTAGCCCCATTCGAAGATCGCCTGAACCTTTCCGGGCTTACCCTCCTGGAGCTTGGCGCGCACCCAGAATCCGATCGCGACGGTCAGAACTACGGCGATCAAAGACGAGATCACGCTGTCGTAGTTAAGGGTGCAAACCGTGCCGCACCCGAGGTCGATGGTCGGATGGGTTCCGGGTGCAGCCTCAGCGAAGATCATGCCCGGAGCCCCTGTCTGACGCCGGCGCCGACCATCACCAGCTGGGCGCCCGCGACGCCGATCATCACCGGCCACGCGGAGATGCCGAAGGCCAGCGCCAGGAGAAGGCCGAGCGCGCTCAGCGTGACAAGCCGGAACATGCTGGCGGCGAGAAACGGCGTGTCACGGCCCAGAAATGCCTGGATCGCGAAGCCATTCGCAGACCCCAGGAGCAATCCGGCAGCGATGCCCATGCCGCTCGCGGTCTGACCGAATGCGGCGAAAACGGCGGTGACGGCGACTGCGAGGGTCGCCGAGGCGACCACCGAGTCCCGAAGCATTCCGCCCACCCTCACTTCGACAGCTCCCTCACCTTCAACCAGATGGCGACGCCACCTGCGACCAGGCCGACGAACAATCCGATTAGCACAAACACGGGCGCCGAATGGAAAACGTTGTCCAGAATTACGCCCCCGATCAGTGGCAGCAGGACCGCGCCCGCCAGATACAACCCGATTCCGGCCAGGTCTGAACCTGTTGGTGGATTCGAGGGGGGCGGCATGCCCGGGCGAATTCTAACCGAGCAGGGCGCGGAGGTAAGGGACGCGGATCCGCCATCCCGTCTTCTGCAGCAGGTCCGCCGCCACCGTCGACGCCAGCGCCACCGATGTTGCCACCACCACCGCCAGGATGCGGCCGTGGCCGAACAGCGTCAGGCCGACCGCGCCCAGCAGCGCGCTTGCCGCGTAGAAGACGTAGCAGGTCTGGCGCGGGTCCAGGCCGAACCGCTGGAGCCTGTGGTGCAGGTGGCTCTGGTCGGGCGTTGCGACCGAGGTGCCCTGCCGGCGGCGCCGGTAGATCGCCCATGCCGTGTCACCGATCGGCAGGGCCAGCGCGAGGACCGGGACGACCAAGGCGAACGCGACAGCGACCCTGGCGACACCGACGATGGAGACGAGGGCCAGCGCAGCTCCAAGGAAGTGCGCCCCCGAGTCGCCCATGAAGATGCGCGCCGGGTGGAAGTTGAAGATCAGGAACCCGGCGCACGTCCCCGCCAGGGCGGCGGCCAGCTGCACGTACGCCACCTGCCTGAGGCCGGCGGCCGCCAGCAGCAACGTCACCGCAACGATGAGGACCACCCCTGCGGCGAGCCCGTCGACGCCGTCCAGGAGGTTGACGGTGTTCTGCATGCCGACCAGCCAGAAGAGGGTGATCGGGATGGCCAGCCATCCGAGCTGCACCAGCTGCTCGCCGGGTAGGCCGAAGGACGCGATCTTGAAGCCGAACACGAACAGCGCCACCAGCGCAACGAACAGCTGCATGGCGACCTTGATGGCGGCGCGCACGTGCCACCGGTCGTCGGCCAGCAACAGCACCGCGGCCAGCCCCGTGACTACGAGCACTCCGAGCGTGTCTTTGTAATGAGGCAGGAAAAGGATCAGCGCCGCGGCGAAGCCCAGGTACATCGCGATGCCACCCAGCAAGGGCGTGGGCCTTGGATGATCGTGGCGGCCGCCCGGCTGGGCGATCATCCCGGTGCGGCGCGACAGCCAGATCATCAAAGGCACGGCCAGGGCGCACACGGCGAAGGCCACGATCAGCGGCATCAGTCCCGGTCCGAGCCGCTCCTGCAGGTTGTGGAGCGCGTTGCCGCCGAAGAAGTCGCTCATCGGCTCAGGTCAATCGAATGCGTACGGGAGTGGGAAGCGCCCGCACAGATCGAGGGCGCGTTCGTGCACCGAGTCGAGCACCGCGCGGTCGTCGATTCTCTCGATGAGGTCGGCGATGCAGTCTGCGATCTCGACCATCTCCGGTTCGCGCATGCCACGCGTCGTCACCAGCGGGGTGCCGACCCGCACACCGCTGGGATTGAACTTCGAAGCTTCGTCGTAAGGGATCGAGTTGCGGTTGAGCGTGATCCCCACCGTGTCCGCGACGTCCTGCACCTGTTTGCCGGTCCGCTTATGTGCGCGAAGGTCGATGAGCATGAGGTGGTTGTCAGTCCCGCCGCTGACCAGGCGCAGGTCGCGCTCCATCAACCGCTTGGCGAGCGCTTTCGCATTCACGACCACCTGCCGCGCGTAGTCCTTGAACTCCGGCTTCAGCGCTTCACCGAAGCACACCGCCTTCGCCGCGATCGCGTGCATGAGCGGCCCGCCCTGCACACCCGGGAAGACCGCGGAGTCGATCGCCTTCTGGTGCTCGTTGCGGCACAGGATGATGGCGCCCCACGCGCCTCGAAGCGTTTTCTGGGTGGTCGTCGTCACGATCTCCGCATGTGGAATCGGCGATGGGTACTGGCCGCCGGCCACCAGGCCTGCGACGTGGGCCATGTCGACTATGAAGGTGGCGCCGACCGAGTCCGCGATCTGGCGCATACGGGCCCAGTCGACCACTCTCGAATAGGCCGAGAATCCGCCGATCAGCATCTTGGGCCGCACCTGCTCCGCCAGCTTCTCCATGGCGTCGTAGTCGATCAGCTCGGTCTCGCGGTTGACGCCATATGAGTGGATCTCGTAGAGCTTGCCGCTGAAGTTCGCCGGGCTGCCGTGAGTCAGGTGGCCTCCGGCTGAGAGGTCCATGCCCATCACCTTGTCCCCGGGCTGGCACACAGCCATGTAGACGGCCATGTTCGCCTGGGATCCGGCGTGCGGCTGCACGTTGACGTACTCCGCCCCGAACAGCTCCTTGGCGCGCTCCACGGCCAGCGACTCGATCTTGTCGATCACCTCACCCGTGCCGCCGTAGTAGCGCCGGCCGGGGTAGCCCTCGGCGTACTTGTTGGTGAGCAGCGTGCCCAGGGCCTCGAGGATCGCGGGGCTGGTCAGGTTCTCGGACGCGATCAGCTCGAGGGTCTCGGACTGCCGCTTGTACTCCTTGCGGATCAGGCTGGCGATATCGGGGTCGACCGCGTCGAGGGCACGAAAAGACATCGTCGTCACCGAAGAACCCACGAGCTGAATGCTACCTGCGTCAGCCTGCGTGGGATGGCGGCGGGCCGAGCACCTCGGGCGCCGGGATGGCGCCTTCCCGCAGCACGTGAGGTTCGGGGCCGGTGAGGTCGAGCACGGTCGATGCGGTCCCGCCGGGTGCTTTTCCGCCGTCGAGCACGGCGGCGAGGCCAGGCAGCCCGCCCGCCTCCTCGGCGGTCATTGCCGGGTCTTTGCCATGCAGGTTCGCGCTGGTGGTCAGCAGCGGCCCGGCGGCGCGGAGCAGGTCGAGGGCGACCTTGTGCTTGGGGATCCGCACGCCAAGCGTCCCGCCACCTTTGGCATGCAGGATGAGCGTCAGCGGCCCAGGCCACCAGCGGCGCATGTATGCCTCGGTACGCGGGTCGATGTGCACGTATCCCTCGAGCTGGGACTCAGCCGCGACCATGAGGATGAGGGGCAGCCCAACCGGCCGGCCCTTGATCCGATAGACGCGCTTGGTGGCCACCTCGTCATCGGCGGCGGCGCCCAGGCCGTAGACGGTGTCGGTGGGAAACGCCACCACCCCGCCGCTGCGGATGAGCTGCGCGGCCCGGGTGAGGCCGGGCCGGGTCGGCTTCAGGACCATGCTTCCACCACGCGCTCGTGTCCCGCCAGGTCCTGGTGCACGCGCCGTCCCGCGAAGTGTCGGTCGGCCGCCTCGAGCACCGCTGGAAGGATCGATGGGTCGACCTCGAGCAGGACCCGACCGCCTGGGATCAGCCGTGACGGCGCCGCCTCGAGGAGCCTGACGACCAGCGCAGCGCCGCCTTCGTCCGCGAACAACGCAACGCTGGGCTGTGCGGCGACCGCGGCCGGCAGCGGCACGCCGGCCTCCAGGTAAGGCAGGTTGGCGCACACCAGGTCAAAGCTTCCGGGCAGCGGCGCCAGGAGGTCGCCGCAGGCGAGGTGCACGCGTTGCACCAGGCCGTTCTTCGCGACGTTGCGCGCGGCAACCTCCAGCGCCTCGTTGCTGATGTCGCTCGCCCATACCTCCACCTCCGGGGAATAGTGGGCGGCCGCGATCGCGATGCATCCGCTCCCGGTGCCGACGTCTGCAAGCCGCAGAGCCCGCCCCGCCTCGCGCGCCCGCGCGACGACCAGCTGCACCAGCAGCTCGGTGTCGGGGTTGGGCACCAGCACCGCCGGCGTCACCTCGAAGTCGAGCGCCATGAACTCCTTGTGGCCGACCACGTACGCGACCGGCTCCCCGTGCGCCCGGCGCGCGACCTGGGCGCGAAAGACGCTCAGCTCGTCCTCAGAAAGCGCGCGGTCGAACTGCAGGTAAAGGTCGAGGCGGCGCAGCCCCAGGGCGCCGGCCAGCATGACCTCCGCATCGAGCCGCGCGGAATCCGACCCATGCTTGCCAAGGTGCTCCGAGGCCAGCTTGAGAACCTCCAGGACTGTCAATCAGCCGCCGTTCAAGCCTGCCGCCCGGTCGGCGTTGCTCAACGCCTCGACCAGCTCATCCAGGTCTCCGCCCATCACCTGGTCCAGCTTGTGCAGGTCCAGGTTGATGCGATGGTCGGTCACGCGGTTCGCCTTGAAGTTGTAGGTGCGGATCTTCTCCGACCGGTTGCCGCCGCCGATCATGCTCCGGCGCTGCGCGCCGAGAGCCGCCTGCTGCTCGGCGAGCTTCATCTCGTAGAGCCGGGCGCGCAGCACGCGCATCGCCTTCTCCTTGTTCTGGAGCTGCGACTTCTCGTCCTGGATGCTGATCATGATTCCGGTCGGCTTGTGGGTCAGGCGGATCGCCGAATAGGTCGTGTTGACGCTCTGGCCGCCAGGTCCCTGCGAAGTCGATGTCTTGATCTCCAGGTCCTCGGGCTTGAGCTCCACCTCGACCGGGTCTGCCTCCGGCATGACCGAGACGGTTGCCGCCGAGGTGTGGATGCGGCCCTGGGCCTCGGTCTTCGGCACCCGCTGCACGCGATGGACGCCGCCCTCGTACTTCAGCTGGGAGTAAGCGCCGTGGCCGTGGACCTCGAACACGATCTTGTCGTAGCCGCCCTTCTCGCTGTGCGAGACGTCGACGACCTCGATCTTCCAGCCCTTGTGCTCCGCCCACTTGGAGTACATGCGGAAGAGGTCGGCCGCAAACAGCGCCGCCTCCTCCCCACCCTCTGCGCCCTGGATCTCGACCACGACGTCCCGGTCGTCGTTGGGGTCCTTCGGCAGCAGCAGGACCTTGAGCTGCTCATCGAGCTCGCCCACCTGGGCGGCCGCACGCCGCTCTTCGGCGCGCAGGTACTCAAGCATCTCGGCATCCTTCTCATGGCGCAGCATCTCGCGCGCCGATTCGAGCTCGTGGCGGGCGCGCTTGAACGCCTCGTACTTCTCGACTGTCTCGCGCAAGGTGCGCTGCTCGCGCGCCAGCTTGGTGAGCTGGGCGTGGTCGCTGGCGACCTCCGGGCGCGCCATCTCCGCCTCGATCTCATGGTAGCGACGGGCAATCGCCTCCAGCCGGTCGATCAAGCTGCGGCTCCGGCCGTTTCCTCCTCACCCTGGCGGGCGCTGTTGAAAGCGGTGATGGCGACTTCGAGCATATCGTCGGTGGGTTCGCGCGTCGTGAACCTCTGGGTGCCGAGCACAGGCAGCAGCATCACCTTCACCACCGGGTTGTAGCGGTGGCGGGCCATGAAGCGGATGAGCTCGAAACCGAGTCCAGCGATGAGCGGGATGCCGACGACCCGGCTGGCGATGAGCCAGAACCAGTTGGGATGAAAGATCGCGACGACGCTGAACAGGAGCACGCTGATGACGAGGACCACCACGAGGAAGCCCGTGCCGCAGCGCGGGTGCAGCAGGCTGGCGCGGCGCACCGACGCGACCTCGAGCGGCCAGCCCGACTCGAATGCGTTGATCGTCTTGTGCTCGGCGCCGTGGTACTGGAACACGCGGCGGACGTCCGGCAGCAGGGCGATCAGGCTCAGGTAGCCGAGGACGAGGCCCACGCGGATCAGGCCCTCCACCAGCACGAACCAGAACGAGCTGGATCGGTGCACCGTGAGGCTGGCGCCGAGCAGCGGGAGGCCGAAGAACAGCAGCACGCTGCCGACGGCCGCGATGCCGAGCGAGATCGCCACCTCTCGCCCGCCGATCTGGATGTCCTGGGCGCCGGCGTTGACCTGCGCCGACCAGCTCAGGCTGCGGGTGCCGAGGTGGATCTGCTCCGCGAGCAGAGCCAGGCCTCGGATGAAAGGCAGCTTCCAGACCCGGTGCGTATAGATGGGCGCGGTCAGCGCCCCCCGATCCACCCGGATCTCACCGGTGCCGGGGACGCGCACAGCCACCGCGAAGTGCCGGCGGCCGCGCATCATCACCCCCTCGATGAC
>DATARC010000105.1:0-18068 GCA_036264335.1 Candidatus Dormiibacterota bacterium | reverse complement strand
TGGACGGCGGCGGCGACCAGGAACACGACCAGGCCGAGACCCAGGTACGTGCTGTCGCTCAGCGCTCCCCTACGCGGAGTAGGAGCGGAGGCAGCGCGTGCAAACGCGCGCCCGAACCTGGCGCCCGCCCACCGTCACCCGCCCCATCTGCAGGTTCGGCATGAAACGGCGGTTGACGCGGTTCTTCGCGTGACTGACGTGGTGACCGTATTGCGGCTCCTTGCCGCAGATCGCGCAACGCTTGGCCATGAGGCACCTTCAGAGTGGGATTGACGGCGTGAACGGGCCGGATCTGACGGTTCCGGACACCGAATTGTACCATGGGCTCTCCATGAGCTCGAAGACCCCGACTGCGCTAGGCGAATCGCGCCAGTGGGGCCGCGTCGAGGTCTTTCCGTCCGCCGTCGCCGCCATCGCGGGCCATGCGGCGCTCGGCTGCTACGGGATCGCCGGCATGGCGGCGCGCGGACTGCGCGACGGGGTGGCCGAGCTGCTGCACCGCGGCAGCGAAGACCGTGGCGTCGAGGTCCTCGAGGCCGAAGGCGGCCTGGTCATCGACGTGTTCGTGATCGTGCAGTACGGCATCCGAATCTCAGAGGTCGCCCACAACCTGCAAGAGACCGTCAAGTTCGCAGTGGAACGTTCGGTCAACGTGCCGGTGGTGGAGGTCAACGTAAACGTGCAGGGCGTCAGGGAAGAGCGGCGCTGAACCATGGCTTCGAGTAGGCCCGTCGGGGTGGACGGACCCCTTTTCAAGCAGGCCCTGCTGGGCAGCTTGAGCTGGCTGTCGGCCAACCACGAGGAGGCCAACCGGCTCAACGTGTTCCCGGTCCCCGACGGGGACACCGGCACCAACATGCTGCTGACGCTTCAATCGGCGGTCGAGGACATCAAGGACTCGAACGCGGCCGAGGTCAGCAAGATCGCGAAGCTCGCGTCGCACGGCAGCCTCATGGGCGCCCGCGGAAACTCCGGCGTCATCCTCTCTCAGATCTTCCGGGGCTTCGCCAGGGCCGTCGAGGGCAAGAGCTCGCTCACGCCGCGCGAGCTGGCGGCCGCCTTCGAGGAGGCGGCGAACGCCGCTTACCGCGCCGTCAACAAGCCGACCGAGGGCACGATCCTGACGGTGGCGCGAGAAGCCGGACGGGCCGCGACCGCCGCCGCCGCCAGCCCGGATGCCAGCGTGCCGAGTGTCATCGCGGCGGCCGCGAGCGGCGCCCGCGACGCTGTCCTGAAGACACCGAGCCAGCTCCAGATCCTCCGAGAGGCGGGTGTCGTCGACGCGGGCGGATTCGGCCTGCAGATAATCCTCGAGGGGATGCTCAAGACGGTCGAGGAGTCGGCGTTTGCAGCCGCGACCACCCAGGTGAGCGCCAAGCCGCCGCCGCCGCAAATTGCGCTCGACCTGCCGGAAGGCGGATGGGGCTACTGCACCGAGTTCTTGATCGAAGGCAGCGGCCTGGACCTGGAGGTCATCCGCAACCAGATCGAGGCGCTCGGCAACTCGGTCCTCGTCGTCGGCGAGCCCGAGCTCGTGAAGGTGCACGTGCACACCGACGACCCGACGCGCGTCATCACCCTCGCCGGCGGCCACGGCAAGCTGCTCAAGCTCAACGTGGGTGACATGTCGACGCAGCACAGACGCATCCTCGAAGGCGATGGCCTCGCCGCCAAGCCTCCGCGGCCGAATGGCGCCGGGCTCGTCGCCGTGGTGGCGGGCAAAGGCCTGGTTGAGATCTTTCGCGGCCTGGGCGTCGACGCGATCGTCGAGGGCGGGCAGTCGATGAACCCGAGCACGCAGGACATGCTCATCGCCATCGAGTCGCTCCCTTATGACGAGGTCATCCTTCTGCCGAACAACCGCAACGTCGTCCTGGCCGCCAAGCAGGTGGTCGGCCTCACCAAGAGGAAGGTCCACATCGTCGAGACGCACAGCGTGCCCGAGGGCGTGGCAGCGGTCGTCGCATTCAGGTCCGATCGAACGAGCGCCGAGAATATTGCAACGATGAAGGCCGAGGCCGAACGTGTGCAGACGATCGAGGTGACGCACGCGGTCCGCGATACGCGATCCAACGGACTGAAGGTCAAGAAGGGCGATGTCATCGGGCTGATCAACGAGAAGCTCGAGTTCGCCGGCGGCGACTATGCCGATGTCGTCAAGAGGGCGCTGGGCAAGCTCGGCCCCGACTCGTACGAGCTCGTGACCGTGTACCGGGGCGAGGGCGCCAGCGACGACGAGCTGGCGAGCCTGCAGTCTTCGATCCAGTCGAGCTTCCCAGGGCTCGAGGTCGAGGTCCAGCAGGGCGGCCAGCAGCATTACCCCTTCATCCTGTCGGTCGAGTAGGCGACCCTGAAACAGCCGAGTGCGCGCACGGCACGCATTTGAGAAAGTTCGCGGTCGTCACGGACTCCACCGCCGACCTGCCCAAAGAGTGGGGCGACAAGTACGACATCCACGTCGTCCCCCTCAAGGTCCTCTTCGGAACGGAGACGTTCAGAGACGGCGTCGACATCGACAACGAGGAGTTCTTTCGCAAGCTGTCGACGGCGACCAAGCTGCCCACCACGTCGGCCCCCTCACCGGGAGAGTTCGCCGAGGTTTACGAGCGTTTGGCGAAAGATCACGACGGCTGCATCTCGATTCACATCGGAGCCCAGCTTTCCGCCACGGCCGAGGCGGCGCGAGTTGGCGCTCAATCGGTCGAAGGCTTCAATGTCAACGTCATCGACAGCGAAACGGTGACGTTTCCAATGGCCTTCCTCTGCCGCATCGCCGCGGAGTGCGCAAGCCTCGACGAGGCAACCGAAGCGGTGAAGCAGCGTGTGCCGAAATGCCGCGTCCTCGCGCTGCTCGACACGCTGAGGTACCTGGAGATGGGTGGGCGCATGAGCCGGGCGGCCGCCGTCGTCGGCACGATGCTCAACGTCAAGCCGATCCTGCTGGTCGCCGACCGTGAGATCAAGCCCGTGGAGCGAGTGCGCACGCGGGCGCGCGCGATCCCGCGCATGGTCGACTTCTTCAGGCACGATCTCCCGGTCGAGCAAGTGGCGGTGGTGCATGCGCAGGCCGCGGATGAGGCCGAGCTGATCGCGGCCGACCTGCGCAAGGAGCTACCCGACCACGAGATCCCAATCGGCCAGATCGGCTCCGTGCTCGGCACTCACACTGGGCCGAAAGCCCTGGGCCTGGTGTACATCAAGAAATAGCGACCTTCACGTTCCGTCCCGGCAACGGCCAAACGCGAAACACCGGCGGCGTCAGCGCCACCAGCCGTGGCAGCGTCCGCACCGCCACTCTGTAAGCCCGCCGCCGCCCGGCGCCCCACGCCAGCCCATACTCGCTCCGCAGAACAGGCGGCAGCAGGCCGGCGGTGATCACATCCATGGGTACCATCGCGAGGCCTGGCAGCAGACGAACGGGCGGCCGCATCACCAGCCTGGCAAGCGCCCGAGCCCTCGCGTCGACGCGCAGCGGCCCGCCCTCGATCATGCCGCCGAGGTACGCGTCAAAATCCCGCAGCGTCGCGGGAAACCTGTCAGGCGGAATCCCCAACAGCTCGCCCAGCAATTTGAACTCCTGGTAGAAGTCCTCGCGCTCGCGGGGCAGCAGCGGCTTGACAAAGGTCTCGTACGTCACGAGCGCGGTGTCCATCAACGTCGCATGCACCCACAGCAAGAGGTCGGGGTCGAGCGCCTGATAGTCGCGCCCCTTCACCCGCGCGTGAACCTGGTTCACCCCTCGCGCCGCCGCCAGCGCCGTCTCGCGATCCCCGAACACGATCGCCATCGTCATCAGGATCGTCCTGCGCAATCGCCGGAACGGATGCTGTCGGAAGTCCGAGTGCTCATCCACGCCCGCCGCCACCTTGGGATGCGCGAGCTGCATCAGCAGCGCTCGGCCGCCTCCGAGAAAAAGCACGTTCTCGCGGTTGACGCGGCGGGTGATCGAATCCTCGCTGTAAAGGCCCGCCTTCATCGCCCCATTAAACCGCTATAAGCTCTGACGAGAGATGTACGCCCAGCTGCTCACGTTCGGCGCTGCGTTCCTCGGCTCCGCCGTCGAGTCGGTCGAGGCGCTCACCATCGTGCTCGCAGTCGGCCTGACGCGGGGCTGGCGATCACCTCTCTACGGCGCAGCCGTGGCCCTGGCCCTGCTCGCCGTCCTTGTTCTCGTCTTCGGCCAGCTCATCGTGACCCGCGTTCCCGAGCTGACCCTCAAGCTCATCATCGGCACCCTCATCGTTCTGTTCGGTCTCAGGTGGCTGCACAAGGCCATCCTTCGATCCGCGGGCGTCATCGCCATGCATGACGAGAACAAGTCGTATGAGGACACGGTCAAGGAGCTGCACGGCAACCTGCTCCGCCAGGACTGGGTGGCGTTCACCATCTCGCTCAAGGGTGTCTTTCTCGAAGGCATGGAGGTGGTCTTCATCGTGGTGGCCGTGGGTGGAACCAGCGGGAGCGGCGGTCTGCCGGTCGCCGTCGCCGGCGGGTTGCTCGCGATGGTCGTGATCGCCATCCTCGGCGTGGTGGTCCGGCGGCCCCTCGCGCAGGTGCCTGAGAACACGCTCAAGTACGCCGTCGGCGTGATCCTCGCCAGCATCGGTACGTTCTGGGCGGCCGAGGGAATGGGCGCCACCTGGCCGCTCGACCTGGTCTCGGTCCTCGGCCTGGCTGCGATCTACTTCGGAGCATCGCGGGTCGCCGTGGTGATGATTCGCCGGCGAAGCGCGGTGATGGCATGAAATTCTTCCGAGCCGCCGTGACAGAGGTGATCGGACTCTTCGTCGGCGACTGGGCGCAGACGGCGGTCAGCGTAGGGATCCTTGGGATCGGCTGGTTCGTGCTCAGCCGCGTGCACGTGAACGGGATCGCGTTCGTCATCGGCATCGCGCTCGCGGCCCAAATCGTCTACGCGACAACCTTCGAGGCGCGACAACGAGCTCGGCACAGCTGATCGCGGCACCACGGCGGAGCGTGTCCGTCGGCTTAGGCTCCCCGGTCACTGATATCCCGAACGTGAAACCAGCGGACGCCGCCAGGCTCGCCAAGCTGGGCATCTCCACAGTTCGCGATCTCCTCATGCACCTACCGTTCGGTTGGGACGAGTACGGGGAGCCGACTGCGGTGGCAAACCTCGCGGATGGCAAGCAGGCAACGGTGATCGGAACCATCACCGCGATCTCAGCCAAGCGATCGAAGTACAAGAAGATGCAGCTGACCGAGGCTGCGTTGCATGACGATTCAGGCGGAGTCCTGAAGCTGGTCTGGTTCAACCAGGCATTCATGGCCAAGCAGCTCTCGCCCCGCGATCGCGTCGCTGTGGCGGGAATGGTCCGCGGCCGGTACGGCGTGTTCGAGATGCGGAATCCGCTGTACGAGAAGGTAAGCGCGTCGGGTCTCAAGCGGTTGCGCGACCTGATGCCGAGGTATCACCTCGTCAACGGGCTCACCTCGAAGAAGATGGCCGGGTGGATCGAATCGATTCTTCCGCTGGCGGAAGCGATGGAGGATGTCCTGCCGGCTGAGGTGCTCGATCGCCACCACCTGCTTCCAATCTCTGAGGCGGTGCGCTCCGGCCACCAACCCGAAAGCGCCGTCGATTGGAACATGGCAAGAAAGCGGATGGCCTTTGCCGAGCTGTTCGAGCTGCAGGCGGCTTTCGCGTTGATGAGAGCTGAGATGGCGGCTGAGCCCGCCGAGCCGATTCCTTACCGCCAGGAAGTGATCGATGCGTTCAAGGCCGGCCTGGGATTCGAGCTCACCCGGGCGCAGCGGCGCTCGACGTGGGAGGCGTTCAAGGACATGGATCGCCCCGAGCCCATGAACCGGCTTCTCAACGGCGACGTGGGTTCAGGGAAGACTGCTGTGGCCGCCGCCTGCGTGGCGATGGCGCATGCCGCAGGCTTTCAAACCGTCGTCATGGCGCCCACCGAGATCCTGGCACGGCAGCACCTGCACAAGTTTCGCGCGTACCTGGAGGACAGCATTCCGGGCCTGACCGTGGAGCTGCTCGTCAGCGGCCAGAACGCCGCGGAGCGCCGCCGCGTCAGGGCGGCCGCCGCGTCGGGCCACTGCGCTCTCGTGGTCGGGACCCACGCGCTCATAGAGGAGGACGTGGAGCTGGCCAACCTGGGCCTTGCCATCGTGGACGAGCAGCATCGTTTCGGCACCCGGCAGCGGGAGCTGTTGCGCGCGAAGGGTCGCGGGCGCCCGCACTTCATGGCCATGACCGCCACGCCCATCCCAAGGACGCTGGCGCTCGCACTCTATGGCGAGATGTCGGTTTCGGTGATCGACGAGATGCCGCCGGGCCGTTCGCCGGTGCAGACCGAGGTCGTGGAACCGGGTGGGCGCCGCCGCGCGTATGAGCTCGTGAGGGAGCAGGTGCGCATGGGCCGCCAGGCTTTCGTGATCTGTCCATTGATCGAGGAATCGGATGCGCTGGTCGCACGGTCCGCGACCGCCGAGTTCGAGCGTCTCAGCGCCCAGGTCTTTCCTGACCTTCAGATGGGTCTCGTGCATGGCCGGCTGAAGAACAAGGACCAGGTCATGAGCGCTTTCGTCAACGGCCACATCCAGGTCCTGGTCGCCACCGCCGTCGTGGAGGTCGGTGTCGACGTGCCCAACGCAACCGTGATGATGATCGAAGGCGCGGAGCGATTCGGTCTGGCGCAGCTCCACCAGTTTCGCGGTCGAGTCGGACGCGGTTCGGGCCAGAGCCACTGCCTGCTGCTGTCGGACGACTCCTCCGAGCAGGCGCTGGAGCGCCTCCACCTGCTGACGCGGATCCACGACGGGTTCCGGTTGGCGGAGGAGGACATGCGCATCCGGGGGATGGGGGAGCTGATGGGGCCGCGACAGCACGGCATGTCGGACGTTGCCATGCAGGCGCTGGAGCAGCCCGAGCTGCTGAGCGAGGTGCGCGAAGAAGCGCAGCGCGTCCTGGCCGAGGATCCAGGCTTCGCGCATCACCCCGGGCTCAAGGCCGCCGTCGCCAACCGCCTCGACCAAACCTCGATCAGCTAAATTGCCGTACGTGCCCGAGTCGCCGTTTGTCGTCGAGCTGACCCGCGACCTCATCCGGCTCGACACCACCAACCCGCCCGGTCAGGAAGGCATCGCGGTCGAGCTGATCGAAAGGGTCCTCGACGAGGCGGGCATCTCGAGCGCGCGTTACGAGAACGCACGCGGCCGTTCCAACCTCGTGGCGCGCTTGAAAGGCCGAGGAGAAGCGCCTCCATTACTGCTGCAGGGCCACGTCGACGTGGTGACGACCGTCAACCAGGAATGGGCGCACGAGCCGTTTGGCGGGGAGGTCGTCGACGGTTACCTGTGGGGCAGGGGGGCCCTCGACATGAAGGGTGGCGTGGCGATGATGGTCACCGCCATGCTGCACGCGAAGGCGGCCGGCGGAGCGCCGGGCGACCTCGTCCTCGCCGTCCTTGCGGATGAGGAGGCGGGAGGGAACCAGGGCGCGAAGTTTCTCGTCGAGAAGCACACCGACCTCTTCAAGGAGATCAAGCACGGAATCGGCGAGTCAGGCGGCGTGGTGCAGCACCTTGGTGGCAAGCGGTTCTATCCGATCATGGTTTCGGAGAAGCGGGGATGCCAGATCCTCGCCACCCTGCGAGGCCCGGGAGGCCACGGCTCGATCCCGTCGCACGGTGGCGCCATGGCGAAGCTGGGAGCGCTGCTGACCACGCTTGACAGAGCGAGGTTGCCGGTGCACGTCACACCCCCGGTCAGGCTGCTGCTCGAGGGCATGCGCGATGCGCTCGATGAGCCCTGGAAGCAGCGCATCGGCTCACTGCTTGACCCGATGCTCGCCGACGCCACGCTCTCCGAGCTCGGTCCGCTCGGCCGCAACCTCGACGCGGCGCTTCACAACACGGTCAACGCGACGATCGTCACCGGTGGATTGAAGGTGAACGTGATCCCGAGCGAGGTGTCGGTTCAGCTGGACGGCAGGTTGCTTCCCGGCTTCGGTCCCGAGGACATGCTGCGAGAGCTCCGCGCGGTCGTCGGTCCCGACCCCGAGCTTGCGGTGCAGCTCGTCGGTCCGGCCCAGCCGCAGGTCGACCTCTCGCAGTTCGACCTGCTCGCGTCAATCCTCCGCGAGGCCGACCCGGGCTGTGTGCCCGTACCCTTCCTCGTCACCGGGGGCACCGATGCCCGCCATTTCGCGAGGCTCGGCATCCGCACGTACGGGTTCCTGCCGCTGAACAACCCTGCGGACTTCAACGGCTCGACCACGATCCACGCGGCCGACGAGCGCGTCCCGGTCAGCGCCTTGGAGTTCGGGGCGCACTGCGTTTCCGAGGCGGTGATGCGCTACCGGGGCTGACCGCGTTCGGCACGTAGGCCGCCGTCAACATGCCGAAGTACGTCGGCGCCTCGTACGAGACAAGCCTTCCGGTCCAGCCGTCGCCGGTGGCTCCGTGCAGGATCAGCATCTGCCACCAGCTGTCGGCCTTCGCGCTCTCGACCAGCTCGAGCGGAATGTCGGCAAGGCGCTCAAGTTGATCTTCGCGCACGAGCTCGCAGATCAGCTCGTCGTAACGCTTGGCCGCGGGGTCGAAGCCGTAAGGACCCTGCGGGTCGTGCGCGTGTCCGTGGTCGGCGCTGGCGATGAACGCCACCCGAAGTCCCGATTCCCTGGCTGCCTCCGCCACGGCAAGCCCGGCCCTGATGTGATCGGCCGCGGATAGATCACGCGCGGGCGTCATCACCACCAGGGGTACCGGAGGGTCGTTGCGGCCGCCCATGAACCACAGTGGAATGAGCACCCCCCAGTCCATTGGCGCCACCGCTTCGGCCGGGTCGTTGCCGCCAAAGCTGATGCCGGAGGACGGCACGCCGCCAGTGAGGAGGGCTTTCAGCAAGAGCCAGGCCAGCGTCAGCTCGGTCGGCACGTCGAGCGCGATCGATGGCGGAGCGCCGGCCAGCTGGCCCGCGACGCGACCCGAGACGACGATTCCCATGGACGCGGGGATGTGCACGTTGTGCGGGGTGGCGACCACCACGGCCTGCGGCCGTGCTGCCGCGAAAAGCCGCCCGAGCTCGATCATGCCCGCCCGGGTGGCGGCAGCAAGCCCACGCTCCTCAGGCGCGCAAGCCTCCTCGATGGCCAACCCCCCGTGAGGCGCGATGGCGGCAAATACAAGGGCCACTTGAGCGATGACCATACTAAGAACCGATGAAGGAGCTCTCGCCGCTGCGGCTCACCGAGTACAGCCACGGCGCCGGCTGTGCCTGCAAGCTGAGCCCGATCGAGCTGGGCCTCGTGCTGGGCGCCCTCCCGGCCGTCGTCGACCCCAACGTCATGCTCGGCGGCCCTCGCGACGACGCCGCCGTCTATCGCATCGCCCCCGACCGAGCCCTGGTCGCCACAGTCGACTTTTTCACCCCAATCGTCGACGACCCCACCGAGTTCGGCGCGATCGCGGCCGCCAATGCGGTGAGCGACGTGTATGCGATGGGCGCTCGGCCCCTCTTCGCCCTGGGCATCACCGCCTTCCCGCGCGAGAAGCTGGGCACCGGCCTGCTCGAACGCATCGTGTCCGGCGGCGCGGCCAAGATGGGCGAGGCCGGCATCGCGGTGGTCGGAGGCCACTCGGTCGACGATCCCGAGCCCAAGTTCGGCTATGCGGTCATCGGAGAGGTCCATCCAGAGCGTGTCGTCGGCCACGAGGGCGCGAAGGCGGGGGATGTGCTCTACCTGACGAAACCGCTCGGTTCGGGCCTCGTCACCACCGCCATCAAACGCGGGCTCTGCCCGCCCGCGCTGGAACGCGTCGCCGTCGCGGTGATGTCGCACCTCAACCGCGATGCCTCGGCGGCGATGGTCGACAGCAAGGCCACTGCCGCCACGGACGTCACCGGTTTTGGGCTCGTCGGCCACCTCAGCAACCTGGTCGGCGGCGCAGACATCGACCTGGACGCGGTGCCCTTGATGGAGGGCCTGCGAGACCTCGCGAATCGCGACCTGTTCTCGGGCGGCAGCCGGCGCAACCACGCGGCCTTCCGCGACCAGGTGGACTGGGGTGACACAAGTGAGGTCGACCAGCTCATCCTCTGCGACGCGCAGACGAGCGGCGGCTTGCTGGTGGCCATCCCCCCTCAGAACGCAGGCCGGTTCGAGTCAGCCTTCGGATCCAGCCCGTACGCCGCGGCGAGGATCGGCACCATCAACGGCACCGGGACGATTCGCGTCCGCGGCCGGGGCTAGGCGTGTCGAAGCTGCGCGTCGCAGGCGGCGAGGCGCGCGGCCGCAGGCTCAAGACACCAAAAGGCATTCGCCCGACGCAGGGCATCGTCAAGGAGGCGATGTTCAACCTGGTGGGTCCGGCCATCGACGGGGAGCACGTGCTGGACCTTTTCGCGGGCTCGGGCGCGATCGGCATCGAGGCCCTGTCTCGAGGCGCGGCGGGCGTGACCTTTGTGGACCGCGAGCCGCGTGGTCTTGCTATCCTGCGCCAGAACTTGGAAGTCCTCGATCTCAAATCGCGTGCACAGGTCGTCAGGGCCGATGTCGTCCGGTGGCTCGAGGGGTCGCCCGAAGCGCTCAACCAGGCCGGGTTCGTCTTCATGGATCCGCCCTATGAGGACCCGATCCTCCACCGCGCGATCAAAGCGATCGACCGCGGCACGAGCAACGCCATGGTCGTGGTGGAGCACTCGCGGCGGCAGGAGCTGCCGCAGCTGGCGCGCATGCGTGTCGACAGGCAGCGTCGATATGGCGACACGATGGTCAGCGTGCTGCGCGCATGACGCACGAGCCCAGGACCCATGAGGCCAAGACCCATGAGGTCAAGACCGCGGTCTATCCGGGCAGCTTCGACCCTTTCACCAACGGGCATCTTGACGTCGTGGAGCGCGCCCTCAAGATCTTCGACGAGCTCATCATCGCCGTCGCCGCAAATCCTGAGAAACGCCAGCCGCTGTTCAGCGTCGAAGAGCGCGTGAACCTGATCTCGCAATCGCTTAAGGGTCGGGACCGAGTCGAGGTCGCAAGCTTCACCGGCCTGACCGTCGAGTACGCGAGGTCCCGGGGCGCAACCACCCTGGTGAAAGGTCTGCGCGCCTACTCAGACTTCGACGCCGAGCTTCAGCAGGCGCTGATGAACCGCAAGCTGGCGCCCGACATCCACACGGTCTTCCTTATGTCGGGCTTCGCCCACATCTTCGTATCGTCAAGTATCTTGAAGGACATCGCGAGCTATGGCGGGAACGTCGCAGACCTCGTCCCACCCCCGGTTGCCAAGGCGTTGAAGGAGAAGT
The DNA here is from genome assembly GCA_036264335.1 of Candidatus Dormiibacterota bacterium. Classification (GTDB taxonomy): domain Bacteria; phylum Chloroflexota; class Dormibacteria; order Dormibacterales; family Dormibacteraceae; genus Palsa-872. The sequence continues at coordinate 6,785 of DATARC010000105.1, read as the reverse complement.
ACCGATAAAGGTCGACGAGCTTCTTGACCACTTCGAGCAGCTGGTGCACAACGCGCGCCACGTCCCCTTATCCAACAACGTGATGGTCAACGAGGACGAGGCGATGGAGCTCATCGACCAGATCCGGTTCAACCTTCCAGACGAGATCAAGCAGGCCAACTGGACAGTGTCGGAGCAGCAGCGGATCATCACCGAGGCTCACGCCGAGGCGGCGCGCATCATGTCCCGCGCGAACGAGCGCGCGGAGGAAACCTCGTCCGAGCATGAGGTGCTGCGGCGCGCGGAGCGTCAGTCCACGCAGCTGGTCAAGGAGGCGCAGGCCAAATCGGACCGCATCATCCAGGAGGCCGAGAGCTACGCCCTCGAACAGCTGAAGCAGCTCGAGGCGCACCTGGGCAGGACCATCGCAACGGTCCGTCGCGGAGTCGAAGCGCTGCAGTCGACTGCGCCTGCAACCGAAGAGCCGAACGACACGGGCAGATAGGCCTCTCGGGGCTCACCCGGCGCTTCCGGTAAAATTCGTCGCACTCATGGCACTACCCAAGGTCAAGCAATCCAAATCCAGGAAGGGCCGCCGCCGCTCGCACCTGGCCCTCGCGCTCATCCAGCTCCAGCCGTGTCCCAACTGCAAGAAGCCCAGGCGCCAGCACTCGATCTGCCCAAATTGCGGCCACTACGCCGGCCGCGAGGTGATCAAGACCGAGTAGGGCGACTTTCCTCTCCCTCCGGGAGAGGCGGGAGAGGGCCATGCCCACCACCATCGCTTTCGTTTTCCCAGGCCAGGGCTCCCAGCACGCCGGCATGGGCAAGGATCTGCTCGAAGACCCCGAGATCGCCGCTCTCTGCGAACGCTGCAGCCACGAATCCGACGTCGACCTCAGGCGGCTCCTGGTAGAGGCGGGCGACGAGGAGCTGAAGCTCACCCAGAACGCCCAACCGGCCCTGTGCTTCGTCGGCCTGGGCCTTACCCTGCTGCTCCGGCGGCGTGGCATCGAGCCCGCCGCGGCGGCGGGCCACTCCGTCGGCGAGTACGCCGCCCTGGCCGCGTCTGGCGCCGTGGGCGCGCCGCAGGTCATCAAGGCAGTCGTCGAGCGGGGTAAGGCGATGGCTGAAGCGCTGCCCGCGGGCACGAGCTCGATGGCAGCGGTCCTCGGCCTGTCAGCCGAGGCCATCGAGGCCGCGCTGGTCGGAATCGACGACATCTGGCCCGCCAACTACAACACCCCGACACAGACAGTCATCGCAGGCACCGTGGCTGCGCTCGAGACGGCGACGGTAGCGCTCCAGGCCGCGGGTGCCAAGCGCATCGTCCCTCTCAACGTGAGCGCGGGGTTTCATACGCCCCTGATGGCGCCGGCCGCGGCACGCCTCCGGGCGGCACTCGAGCGCATCGAGTGGCGCGCGCCGAGGCTTCCCGTCATGGCGAACCTCACGGGGCGCGAGCACCAGGGTGGAGATCGCATACCGCACGTGATGGAGATGCAGCTGAGGTCGCCTGTTCGGTGGGCCGCCTGCGTGGGCTCCCTCGTCCAGCTGGGGTGCGACATGTTCGTCGAGGTGGGGCCGAAGCGCGCCCTGACGGGGATGATGCGAGAGCTGGCGCCGGGCGCAGCGGCGGTCGCGGTCGCCACTCCTGCGGCCGTCTCCGAGCTGTCCGTTGCGGGCTGACGCGCCTGCGCCCGGAACCTGGCTCCCTCCGGGGCTGGTAAAGTATCGGCGCACCCGCCCACGCTGACCGGAGGCGAGATTTGGAAACTCAGAAACTAAGCTTCGAAGACTTCAAGAACATCGTTGTCGAGCGCCTTGGCTGTGAGCCAGAGCAAGTCACGATGGACGCGTCGTTTCAGGAAGACCTGAACGCGGACTCGCTTGACCTGGTCGAGCTGATCTATGCGTTCGAGGAGAACACGGGGCTCGAGATCCCTGACGAGGACGCGGAGAAGATCACGACCGTCGGCCAGGCCTGGGAATACATCCAGGAGAAGTCCGGCTCATAGCACAGACCGCGGCGCCGCTCGCTCCGAACCTCGTGCTGCTGCAGCAGAAGATCGGTATCCACTTTCGCGATCCCAGCCTGTTGCTGGAGGCGGTGACGCACAGCTCATTCGCCAACGAGAGCCCGCACCTTTCGCCGCGCGACAACGAGCGGCTCGAATACCTGGGCGACGCCGTTCTTCAGCTCATCACCGCCGAGTATCTGTACAAGCACCACCCGGGAGCGAGCGAGGGTGAGCTGACCCAGACGCGTTCGGCCATGGTCAACACCAACACGCTCGCGCTGCTGGCCGAGCAGCTCGACATGGGCGCGTACCTCTACCTGGGCAAGGGCATCGCGAAGGGAGGCGGGCGAAACCTCAAATCGCTGCTCGCGAACATGTTCGAAGCTGTTCTCGGAGCGGTGTTCCTCGATGCCGGCTACGACGCCGCCTACCACTACTACCTCAACCGCTACCGCTCGCTGCCTTCGCCGGCGCAGGATGAGAACTTCAAGGGGCGCCTGCAGCAGGTCGCGCAGGAGCGGTTCGGCGAAACGCCTTTCTACGACAGCGAGGGAGCGCGGGTCGGCAATCATCGCGAGTACACCTCGGTGGTGTTCGCGGGCGCCGAGCCGCTGGGCACCGGTCACGGCCCGACCAAGCAGGAGGCCGAGCAGGAGGCCGCACGGGTCGCGCTGGAGAAGCTGACCGGCAGCTCGAGCGCGAAGGCCGTGGTGGCCAAGCCGGCGAGGACGCCGCGTCCCCGCACCCCCCGTGCCCCCCGCGCTCCGCGCGCGGCGGCGCCGCCGTCGGATGAAAATGGGTCGGCATCGCTGCCTGCCGACGCGGAGCCCACAGTGGCGCACGAAGCACCGCTGGACGTGGCCGAGCCAATCGCCGACGTGCCCGAGCCGCCGCCTCCAGCTCCTCGCCGGAGCCGCCAGTTCGGGGAGCCCCTGGAGTAGCCAGGTGCAGCACCTGGTCCACAGGTTGTATGCCGGCCCGGATCGACCCCTAAATAGGCCCCCTCTGCTACCCTAGGGCGCACTTGTTCCTCCGCTCGCTCCACCTGCTCGGTTTCAAGACCTTCGCCCGCCCCACCGAGATTCGCTTCGAGGGTGGCGTGACGGCGATAGTCGGGCCCAACGGCTCGGGCAAGACGAACATCGTCGACGCCGTCAAGTGGGTCCTCGGTGCCGGCACCGCTCGCGACCTCCGCGGCAAGAAGATGGAGGAGGTCATCTACGTGGGTGGCGAGAGGCGCTCTCGGGCCTCGTTCGCCGAGGTGACGTTGGTCTTCGACAACACGGCCGGCCGCCTGCCCGTCGACTACCACGAGGTCGCCATCAAGCGCCGGGTGGAGCGCGACGGCGAGAGCGACTACTTCATGAACGGCAGCCGGGTCCGCCGGCGTGACCTGATCCACCTGCTCTCATCCACGGGGCTGACGCTCGACTCGTACGCGATCATCGACCAGCACGACATCGAACACATAGTGGTGTGCTCCGCCGCCGAGCGCCGGCAGCTGCTCGAAGAAGCCGCGCAGGTCCGCGGAGTGAAGCAGCGCCGCCAGGAGGCGGGCCAGAGGCTCACCGAGCTGGCGCAGAACCTGCTGCGGCTCGAGGATCTGAGATCGGAGATCGAGCCGCGCCTCGAGATAGTTCGCGCGCAGGCTGCGGCGGCGCGAGAAGGCGCGGAGGCGGCGGCACGCCTCGACCTGCTGCGGGGCAGCATCGTATGGGAGGAGTGGCGCGAGGCGCGGGACGCGCACCGCCGAGCCACCGGGCAGGCCCAGTCGCTGGAGCGCAAGCTGGCGGAGGCTCGCGAGTTGGTCAAGAGCGCCGAGGAGGAGTTCCAGGCCGCGCGAGCCGAGGTGCAGGCGGCGCAGGACCGGCGCCTCGGCCGTCAGCGCAAGCTCGGCAAGCTCGGGCTGGACCTGGCCGCCGCCGAGCACGCCCTCCAGCTCGCGGAGGAGCGAGCCAACGGCCAGCGGGCCCTGGCAGACGCTATGCGCCACGAAGACGCCAACAGCCACACCAAGTCCGCCGCCGCCGAAGCCCTCCAGGCTCAGCTGGCAGAAGAGTTCGAGTCGGCGAGAGCGTCCCTCGAGGCCGTGCCCGAGGCGCCGCCGCCGCCGCCCGCCCTCGACCCTGCGGTCGTGCAACAGGCCCGGCGCGAGGCCGAGAACGCCCGACGCGCCGTCGCTGCCGCCACCTCGTCGGTGGCCGGCCTGCGGACCCGCCGCGAGTTCCTGGAAGAGCAGGTCGCCAGGAACACCGCGTTGGCGCTCGCCGCCGAGCAGATACCCGGCGCCGAGGCGGCAGTCGCGATCGAGATGGAGGCGGCGGACGCGGCGGAAGCGGCCGCGATGGCTGTCGGACGCTTGCGCTCGGAGCTGGAAGGACTCGACGCGCTGCGGCCGGCCAGCGCCCCGGGCCTGGTCCGGCTGGGCGAGGCGATCACGCCGGCTGACGGGTACGAGGTCGCTCTGTCGGCGGCGCTTGGTCCATTGGTGGACGCGCTGGTGGCTGCGGATGCCGGGGCGGCCGCCGCGGCGGCTTCGCCGACCGAACCGCAGAGGACGGTGCTTTACCCGCGCTCCGGAGGCACCGCTTCGGAGCCAGGCGCGCTGATCGAGCACGTCACTGTGCGCAAGGGCTACGAGCGCGTTGCGGAACGCCTGCTCGGGCACGTCGTCCTCGGCCGCGACGTGACGCTGTCGGGCGTCTATCGAGAGGATGGGTTGGTCCGTGCGGGCTCGGACCCACGGGTGGAGATCGATGCCCGCCGCGCCCGCTTGAAGGAGCGCATTTCCGAGCTCGAGCCCGCGATGCTGGAGGGCGAGGCGGCCGGCCACCGGCTGAAGGCGGCCGAGGCCGTGCTGGCGGACCTCCGGGCCCGTGCCGCGGGCGCCACCCGGCTGGAGGAGTCGCAGCGGATGATGGCGGCGGCTCGGGCCGAGGAGACGCAGGAGGCGGAGCGGCTGCCCGAGCTCGAGCGCATCGCGGCGGCGGCCGAGGAACATGCGGCGTCGGTGTCCCGCGAGCTGGAGGCGCACCTGGAGGCGCTCGGCGCTCACCGGACCGCCTCGCACCAGGCCGAGCTCGACCGGGCGCGGTGGCGGGACCGGGTCGAAGACCTCCGCCGCCAGCTCCGGTCGGTCGAGGGGGACATCGCAGGGCTCCGGGCCGCCGCGGAAGACCGGGCGCGGCGCCTGGCCGAGGCAGAAGGCTTGGCGACGGCGGCCTTTGAGATCCTGCCTGGGCTCAGGAGCGCGGCGGAGACGGCCCGGCTTGCCCTGGTCGAGGCGGAAGGCGAGTCGCCCGAGGAAGAGGCCGAGCTGGAGGAGGGATCGCGACGCCTGGGCCTGCTCGACGAGGCCCGCATGGAGGCCAGGCTCAGGACGGGCACGCTGGAAGGGAACCTCGAGCTGTTGGCACGCGAGGCCGAGCTCTTGTCGGCCCAGATGGAGGAGATCCGTTCGCGGATGCCCGATGGCGTCGCGCCGGAAGAGGTGCCTGGCGGCAAGGCGCGCGAGCGAGAGATGCGTGCGCTGGAGCGGAGGATCGAGGAGATCGGTCCTACCAACGCGCTGGCGGAGGCGGAATGCCGCGAGCTCGAGGAGCGCTTCGAGACGCTGCGCACCCAGCTCGACGATATCGCGGCCGCGCGCGAGGACCTGGAGCAGCTCATCGCCAAGCTGCGTGAGGAGGAGGAATCGCGGTACGAGGCGGTGTTCGGCGCCGTCGCCGCCAACTTCCACGAATACTTCTCGCAGCTGGCGCCTGGCGGCCGCGCGACCCTGAAGCATGCGGAGGGCGATGAGGGTCCGCGGTCAGGGGTCGAGATCCTCGTGCAGCCTGCGCGCAAGCGGCTGCAGAACGTCACGCTTCTGTCATCCGGTGAGCGTTCGCTGGCCGCGCTGGCGCTGGTGCTTGCGCTTGACGAGGTCAACCCGAGCCCGTTCACCATCCTGGATGAGGTCGACGCGGCTCTCGACGATGCGAACGTGGGACGGTTTGGCGAGATGCTCGAACGGTTGGGCCTGCAGCGCCAGTTCCTGGTGATCACCCACAACCACGTGACGATGTCGCACGCATCGAGCCTGTACGGCATTCATCTCGACGAGAGCGGATCGTCGCACCTGGTGTCGGTGCGGCTCGAGGACATCCGCAAGCCAAGCGTTCGAAGCGCAAGCGCGGCCCAGGCGGGGTAGGGAACGCCAGCGAGCGTTTGGAGCCGGGTCACCGGACGTACACGCACCGCGCTGGCCGCCGGCCTGCGCGCCCTCAGCCCGCCGCTAGAGCCGAGCTATTACGACGAGCTGGAGGACCTGCTGGTGTCGGCCGACCTCGGCCCGACCATGGCGGCCCGCCTTGCAGCAGGCGTTAGGAGGCGGGCGCCGCGGACGCGCGAGGAGGCGGTCGAGGCGTTGGTGGCGACGGCGGTTCCCATGATGTCGTCGAAGCCGCGCGACCTCGACCTGAGCGGGCGACCGGCGTGCCTCCTGCTGTACGGAGTCAATGGCGCGGGCAAGACGACGACGATCGGCAAGCTCGCCCACCGCCTCAAGGCCGAGGGGCACAGGCCGTTGGTCGTTGCCGCCGATACCTACAGGGCGGCCGCGATCGAGCAGATGGTGGCGTGGGCGGAGCGAGCGGGCGTCGAGAGCTTTGCCGGGAAGTCGGGGGCCGACCCGGCGTCGGTGGTCTTCGATGGGCTGCAGGCGGCACGCGGCCGGGGCAGCGATGTGGTGCTCGTCGACACGGCCGGCCGCATGCAGACGCAGCGCAACCTCATCGAGGAGCT
>DATARC010000092.1:0-11445 GCA_036264335.1 Candidatus Dormiibacterota bacterium | reverse complement strand
GAATAGAAACGGTCAGGCTTTGTCGAGCTTCAGCGCCTGCTTGATGTAGTACTTGAGGGCCGGCTTGTTCACGTCGGCGACGGTTCGCATCTTCACGTGCCTGGTGCCGGCTCTTGCGGTGCCGCGCAGCAGGTTGTACTTGTCCTCCAGCTTCGCCCCTCGCGTAAAGCTGAGCGTCACGTCCTTCTTGGGTGGATTGATCCAGGCGAACAGCGACTTGCCCTTGTAAACGGGCATGCCGTAACTGATCACCTCTTCGGCGTTCGGAGCCGTCTCCTTCATCACCGCTCGAATCGTGGCGACCACCGGCTTGAACTCCGGCGCCACTTTCGCCCTGACGAACTCGTCGACTGTCATCTGCGCACCCCCTTTCAATGCGAGCCCGAAGCTCGCTCAATCGCCGCATTGTCGTTTACCGCTGCCATGGTTGGTCAATAGGGAAATCGGAGCGTTCAGCCGGCGATCAGGGCGCGAGTGCTGCCGAAGATGAGCTGCACCACCTCTTCGTCTGCCAGGAAGCTGCCTGGAAACCCGAGCTTGATCGCCGACGCCTCGTCGAGGCTCGCGAGCAGCTCAGCTGGCAGCACCACGTCGAGCGCAGCGAGGTTGTCGGCCAGCTGGTCAGCGGTGCGCGCGCCGAGGATCGGAATCAGGTTGGCGCGTTTTCGCTGCGCGAGCACCCACGCGATGCAGACCTGGGCGGGGGAGGCGTCGCAAGCGCCGCCCGTCTCGCGTACCAACGCGGCCAGACGAGAGTGACGCTCATCCGGCGAATGGTCCCCATAGCGCCGAGGCCCGGAGGCGCCGTCGGTGTACTTCCCTGTCAGCACGCCGCCGTCGAGGATCCCCCACATCAGCACGCCGAGACCGAGGCTCGCGGCCATGGGCAGCAGCTCACGCTCCGCATCCCGACTGGACAGGCTGTACGGAAGCTGGATCGCCGACGGCCGGGTCCATCCGCGCAGCTCAGCAACCGCGGCTGCCCGTGAGACGACCCACGCAGGCGTGTCGGAGATGCCGACCGCCAGGACCTTGCCGGCCGCGGCGAGGTCATCCAGCGCTCGCACCACGTCATCGATCGGCGTGATCCCATCCCACATGTGCATCCACAGAAGGTCGATGCGGTCGGTGCGCAGGCGGCGCAAGCTTTGCTCCAGCGTCTGCACGAGGTTCTTGCGGTGGTTGCCGCCCGCGTTGGGATCGTCAGCCCGGCTCGTGAGCGTGTACTTGGTCGCGAGAACGATCCTGTCGCGACGGCCTTCGAGCAGCTCCCCCAGCTGTTCTTCCGATTCGCCGTCGGTGTAGTTGCTCGCGGTATCGACGAAGTTGCCGCCTCGGTCCAGGAACAGATCGAGCATGAGGCGTGACTCGCCAAGCGACGCGCCCCACCCCCAGCGCTCACCAAAGGTCATCGTGCCAAGGGCGACCTCGCTGACGCGAAGCGCGGAGCTACCGAGGATCCTGTATTTCATGCGCCCAATCTACTTCGGCCAAAGTCGGAGCTTAACTACGAAGTTGGTCGAAGTAGACTCAGTCGATGGCTGTCCAACGCCTGCGCCTGGAGATTGACGCTTCACCCGCGTACGAGTTCGTGCTGTCGATCGCCGCCGCGACGAGCGCCGGCAACCTGAGCGCGCCCGCCGAGCTCGTGACCGAGGTTCGCAACATCGCAGGTGGGTGCGATTACGTGTGGGCGCATTTGCTGAGCGTTGCCTACGACACCGCACCTCCCCGCGACGTCGCCTCGCTGATCAAGCAGGTTCTGGCGCTGCACCCAAGGGAGCTGAAGCTGCGCCTGGTCGGTTTTTACGTTCGCTACTTCCGGCGCGCGACGCGGCCAGATGTCATCGCTGCGGCCGCGGATGGCGATCCCGCGGCGATCGATGAATTCATGGCCACGAGCTACCCTGACGACGCCCAATGGCAGTCGGCGCTCGCCGCGCTCCTGCCGCTCACGGCGTGGGAGACTCGCCGCCTCGTCCTCGGCGCCCTACGCCGATGGCAAAAATTCTTCGAAGCGCAACACCAGCCGGAGGCCTTGCAGGCGGAGGTTGCAGAGCGGCGGTTCCAGGCACGAAACCTGCGGGCGGAGCAGATGGTGGCGGTAGTGATGGACGGCTGGGATTATGTCGCCGAGCCGGGCATCAACGCCGTGCTGCTGGTGCCTTCGCTGGTGATCTGGCCCAACTCCCACGTGTTCGACCACCAATCGACGAAGCTGATCTGCTACCCCCTGGCCCCGAGACCTTCACTCGAGAACGCCGGGCCGCCGGCGGAGCTGGTGGCGCGATTCCAGGGAGTCGCAGACGAACGGCGGCTGACGATACTGCGGCTGATAGCAACAGAGGAATTGGCGGCGCAGGAAATCGCCAACCGGCTGGCGATGGGCCTGACCACCCTTCTGCACCACCTGGACGTGCTGCGAGCGTCGGGCCTCATAAGTGTCGGCGGCGACCGCCGCAGAACCTACCGGCTCCGGCGCGTCGCCCTGACTGAGCTGCAGCACCACCTCGAGCGGTATCTACTTCACTAGATGACACGGCGGCACCGCCCTGAGACGCAGCCAAAGCTTTATGGGGAGCTTGCGGAATGGTGGCCAACGTTCTCGACGCCTGAGGAATACAGATCGGAGGCGACGTTCTTCAAGCGCGTGCTGGCGAGTACCTCTAAGCCTCCGCCGCGCACCGTGCTCGAGCTCGGTTCCGGGGGTGGCAACAGCGCCTTTCACCTCAAGTCTCGTTTTGCGATGACGCTGGTGGACCTGTCGCCGAGCATGCTGGCAGTAAGTCACGACCTCAACCCCGAGTGCGAGCACGTCCAGGGCGACTTACGAACTGTGCGGCTGGGACGAACGTTTGACGCGGTGTTTGTGCACGACGCCATCTGCCATATGACGACCGAGACCGACCTCCGAGCCGCGCTGAACACCGCTTTTGTGCACTGCCGGCCCGGGAGCGCGGCGCTGTTCGTACCCGATTTCGTACGCGAGACTTTTTTCGAGAATGTCGATCAGGGCGGCAACGACACCGACCGCGGCAGCGTCCGTTTCCTTCAGTGGACCACCGACCCGGATCCCCACGACACCAGCTATTTCGTCGACTTTGCGATTCTGATTCGGGATCGGACGGGCGCAATGCGCGTCGAGCACGACAGGCATCACTACGGACTTTTCTCTCGTGCCGAATGGCGGCGGCTTCTGCGCGAGGCCGGGTTCGCGCTCAGGGCGGCGCGAAGCGAGCTGGATGGCCTGGGCCGGGATTTCTTTGTCGGCCGCCGTAGGAGTTAGCTCAAGGCGGCGCGCCCTCAAGTCGGCCGTCCATATGGCGCTCCCCTCCCCTACGATCTGTCTCGCTAGACGCGGTCGATTGCCAGGGGAGGAAGGGACTCATGGCTACCAGTACCCAGCAGCCTGAAACGGGCCTTCAGCGGGACGCGATCGGTCTCCCGCAGGTGCTTTTTCAATCCATCACGCACATGGCGCCCGCGGCGGCAGTCGCGTTCTCGATCATCTTTGCCGTCACGTATGCAGGCGGGGCTACACCGCTGGCAGTGATCCTCGCGCTCGTCGCCTGTTTGACGGTGGCGATCAGCATCGGCCAGCTCGCTCGCCATCTCCCGTCGGCAGGTGGCCTGTACACCTTCAGCGCGCGAGGGCTGCACCCGGCGGTGGGATTCTTCGTAGCCTGGGGATTCATGCTGGCGGAGCCGCTGGTCGCCCCGCTCCTCTACCTGATCTTCGGCAACGTCATCGCCGTCTTTCTGAACAACCATTTCGGCACGCCGCTCTGGCTCTGGGCGCCGTTTGCGGCGATCGCCGGCGTGGGCGTCTGGGTCCTGGTCTACCGCGGTGTGCACATCTCGACCCAGACCGGCGTCTATCTCGGGGCTTTCGAGATCATCGTGTTCCTCGCCCTGGCGATCACCCTCATCATTGCGGCCGGCTCCAACAACACGCTCAGCGTGTTCAGCCCAACCACCGGCAACGCCCACGGCTGGGGCTCGGTGTTCGCCGGCATGGTTTACACGGTCCTGGCATTCATCGGATTCGAGGCCTCGCTCCCGCTGGCCGAGGAGACCAAGGATCCGCGGCGAACGATTCCGCGCGCGGTCATTTTGTCGTGCCTGCTGATCGGAGTCTTCTATCTGATCTGCTACTACGCGGCCATGGTGTATTTCGGCCCGAATCTGGCCGCCGACCCGAAGAACGGCTTCTTCTTCTTCAACGGCGGCGACCCGTGGGACGGCCTGGCTTCGAAGGTCTGGGGACCGGTTTCCATCTTCGTCCTGCTCGCGATCATCAACAGCGCTTTCGCCAACTCGAGCGCAGGCGCAAATGCCGCATCACGCGTCGGGTTTGCTCTGGGTCGGGTGGGTATCCTGCCGCGGGCGCTAGCCCAGATCCACCCGAAATACAAGACTCCTTACATCGCCGTCCACGTGCAGGGCGCGCTTGGCATCGTGTTGGCGATCGTCCTTGGCTTCGCGCTCGGCGGCCCCCTCAACGCCTTCGCACTGCTGGGCACGATCGCAACGCTGGTCATCGTTCTCATCTATATCCTGACCAACCTGAGCAACGTGCTCTATTACTGGCGCGAGCAGCGAGGCGAGCTGAACTGGATTTGGAATTTCATCGTGCCCATCGTCGGAACGCTGATCTTCATCCCGGTGCTGCTTGCGGCTTTTGGAATCGATTTCGCCGGGCTGGGCATCAGCGCGCTCACCGCTCCCGCCAATGCCGCGCCATGGGTCGTCCTGGCCTGGCTGGTGCTCGGAGCCATACTCTTTGCCTACCTCAGCACGAGCTCGCCGGGCCGCATCCAGGAAACCGCCACGACCTTCATCGAAGGCTGACCAGCCGCCTCCGCCGCGCGGCTCAGTTGATGAGTCGCGCGGCCGGTGGGGCGGGTGCGTAGTTGGGGTTGAAGTCGATCCCGACGCTGGCTCCGCCGGACACGGTCGCCGTGTACACGATGACCTGGCCCGCAAGCGGGGCTCGGTTGCCGCCGTTGATGGTCCAGCCTGCGGCGGGGGTGTAGATCGTGCCTATGTACTGCGTCGCCGAGCCGCCGTTCATAGAGTTCGAGCACGAGTTCGCCTGCGGCTGATAGATGACGATCCAGTTGTACTGCTCGCCGCTGAAGACGTAGGTCGCGCCCTGGGAGTTCTGGTTCATGCACGATCCCGCGGGCATGTAGAACTGGACTGCGCCCGGCGTCACCCTCGCCCCGGCACACGGCGCGTTCGCATCGCCTGGGTTGGCCGAGGGCACGCAGTAGTTTTCATTGGCGACGTCGCCACCCGTGTCGGGCATGTACTGAAGCTTCATCGGCGCGTTCTCCTGGGACAGAGTGCCGGCAGGTGGCGGGCAACCGCTGAAGCACTGGGGCGCCAGCTCGCTGTCCGGCGCCTGGCACAGCTTCGCGCGGCTCAGCGCGAAACACGGAACGGTCGGAGTGAGGCTGTTGTACGTGAAGTTGCAGATCGACACGGTCGCCGCTGGGCACGGCCAACCCAGCTGCCCGCCCACCAGGGTCGTGTTGGCACCGCTGGGGTACGGCCCGACGGCCGTTGCGGGAGGCGCCCCGCCGTCCGTGAATCCTGGCGCCAGGAAGCGGCCGGCAAATGAGAAGTTGGCGGTGTTGCCATCGCAGCCGTTCGGGTTGACGTACACGTCGTAGTACTGCGCGCCCGGCGCGTTGCGGGTGACGTTGACGTCGATTCCGGGTGGCAGCGAGTCGTTGGTGCTGATCGACTTGCACGCAGAGGGCGCGCTCTCGCGCCGGCATCCAGGGGCCGCGAAACACGGATTCGGCGACGCGGTCGGGTCCACGAACTGGTCGTAACGCACCGATGTCAGCTCGACTCCCCAGCTCCCTGCGCCGCCCTGGTGCTTGATGCCCTGTCCAGCGCCGACCGTGACCACGCTCAGGTTGAAGGCTCCCGCGCAACCAGTCCCGTTCTGATCCCAGAACTGTGGGTTGGCAACCGCTGTCGTGCCCGGAGCCGCAGCGCTCTGCTCGTCCGGCGCCTTCAGCTCGTTCGACAGGAGGCTGCCGCTGGCGTCGGACGAATAGCCGTTCGTCCAGGTGTAGACGCCGGCGTCGAGGAAGGCGCAGCTCGCCGAGCCGCCAGTGAGGTGGAAGTTGCCATAAGTACCGGGCAGCATCTCGGTCCAGGTGCCCCGGTTGTACTGGTTATAGCTCTGCGGCGCGGCGTAGTACGGGACCGACCCGGCCTGGTACGCGGGGTCGGGAAGGGACGGGGCCGGCACGACAGCTGTGCCCTGCGTGTCGCCCGGATTGCACGGCGGCGGGTAGGGGACGAAGCCGGGAGTCGAGTTGTAGCAGTAGTAGCTGGCGGAGCTGCACGTCGAGCCCGCGGCGCCGTAGCAGTTGCCCGCTTCCTGCAGGTTGGCATCGACGCATGCGGTGCCGTTTGAATACGTGTCGCCGAGGATGGTCAGGGTGGTGGAACCCTTCAGGTCCGTGGCGCAGTTTCCGTTGCTCAGCGTGAGGAGAGCCGGCGTCTGGCGCTGATTGCCGACGATCGCGGTGGCGGTCGCGGTGATGTTGACGGCGCCCGGGCCACCGAAGACCCGGATGAACGCCAGCGGCAGCGAGTGCGTCGTCGTCAGCTGGAACTCGTAGCCGTTGAACTGCGTGTCGGTCGCAACGATGGTCAGCGTGTAGCCGCTGGCGTACGTGACCACGTCGGTGTCCTGCTGGAGATTGCCCTTCGGACCGACCAGGGTGGTCGTCGTCACGTCGGACGACGAGCCGCTATAGAGGTGCAGGTTGTTCTGGTAGATCTGCTTTGAGTTCGGAAGGGTGCTTCCGTAAAGGTCGTGGTAGTTCTCGTACCAGTCGCCCGCAGCGAGCGCGGCGGCATCGACAGCGGTCTGCTGGTCGCGGCGGTCGACGTAGGCGCGACCCGAGTCGATCGCCAGGCCGAGCATGGCGAAGAGCACCAGGATGAGGAGGCCGACCAGAACTATTGCCTGCCCTTTCTGGCGATTGGGGAGGTATCCGTTTGCTTTAGACGCCGCCATCGTTCGAATTGTCTCCAGTGCAGATGAGGGGTGAGCGCCCGGTCGCGCCACTGCCGGTCTCACCTAGACGACGGATAGGCGGACCACAACTTGCGTGCGCCACTCCGGCACGAGCACTATCAGCAGGATGGTCGACCCCGCCGAGGTTTACCGCCGGACGACTCCGGGCTCCCACGCGCTGCACGAGAGGGCCGTCAAGGCCATGCCGGGCGGGACCACCCGCACGACCACCTACTTCGACCCCTATCCGCTCTACGTAGACAGGGGCGAAGGCTGTCGCATCTGGGACGTGGACCGCACCGAGCGCATCGACATGCTCGGCAACTACACGGCGATGATCCTCGGTCACGCTCATCCGAAGGTGGTCGAGGCGATCCAAAGACAGGCGTCGCGCGGCACCGCTTTCGCCGCGGCCAACCCGATCGAGGTCGAGCTTTCGACGCTGCTCTGCGAACGGGTGCCAAGCCTCGAGCTCGTGCGGTTCTGCAACTCCGGCACCGAGGCCACGATGTTCGCGATGCGGCTGGCGCGGGCCTTCACCGGCCGGCCCAAGATCGCCCGCATCGAGGGCGGCTACCACGGCACGCACGATTACGCCGAGGTGAGCACCCACCCGGCGCCAGCGGACGCAGGCTCGGGCGAGCGTCCCCTCGCCAGGCCCGATTCGATCGGCACTCCGGAATGGGCGCTTCGCGACACTGTCGTGCTCCCGTTCAACCACCCTGAGGCAGCCGAGCGGATCCTCCGGGAAGCGGCGGACCAGGTCGCGGCCGTGATCCTGGAACCCATCATCGGCGCGGGTGGGGTGATCGCCGCCAGCCACGAGTTTCTCGAGCGGCTCCGATCGGTGACCCGCGAGCTGCGCATGCTGCTGATCTTCGACGAGGTCATCTCGCTACGCGTCGCTCCGGGCGGCGCCCAGCAGCTGTACGGCATCACCCCTGACCTGACGACGATGGGCAAGATCATCGGCGGCGGCTTGCCGGTGGCAGCGTTCGGCGGCCGCGCCGACATCATGGAGATGATGGACCCGCGGCGCGAGCCGAACCTTCCGCAGGGCGGCACCTACAACGGAAACCCTCTCGGCATGGCCGCCGGCGTCGCGGCCATGAAGGAGCTGACCCCAGACGTTTACGAGAGCCTCAACCGCAAAGGCGCACGGGTCAAGGACCAGCTGACCGAGGTATTCGCGTCGCACCACCTCCCGGCCCAGGTGAACGCGGCAGGCTCGCTGCTCGCGATCCACTTCACCGACGTCCCGGTAGTCGATTACCGCACCAAGGCGACCTCGAACCCCAAGATCACTCACGACTTCTTCCTCGGTCTCGTCAACCACGGGGTCCTGATGGCGCCGCGAGCGATGGGCGCCTTGTCAACGCCGATGGAGGAGCACGACATCCAGGAGTTCATCGATGCGGTGGACGCAGTGGTTTCGGAGCAGCTGCCTCGCTGGCGGGCGAACGGGTCCGTGGCCGGCTGACAGATCCGGCTGAATTGGCGCGTCCGGCAAGCCGGGGCGGGTGTAGGCTCTTTGAGATCGATTCGTCGCTCTTTTCGGTGGGATGGGGATAGGGGTCGAACGGCGTGAGAGCTTTTAAGCACCAGGGGATGGAGGCCGCCGAGGAGGAGGCCTCCGGAGCTCAGGCGCGGCTCGATGCCGTGCGCTCGTGGCTGGCCAACGGCCATCACATGTTTGGCATCGACCCCCGCCGCCGACTCGGACATCACGCCCACGCCAAGAAGCTGCTTGCTGACGGAACCCGCAAGGCGGCCGCCGGCGAATGGCAGGCGCTGGCGTCCGCGCTGGATCGTCACACCATCCGAGGCGGCATGGCGGAGCTGAGCGCCGAGGAGCGCCGCGTGGTCACGCTCGCGTACCTGGAAGGCCGCACCAATCGTGAGATTGCAGCCATCCTCGGGGTGTCGGTCAGCACCGTAAGGCGACGCCTGTGGGTGGCGCTCAAGCAGCTCGACGCTTACGTCACCCGCACCCGAACATGGCTGTCAGCAATCGTGCTGGCCGGCGCCGGATACCTGGCCGCTCAAGCCAACAGGCTCGACCGACTGGCCTCGGTCGACTGGCCGCAGAAGGTCGCCTCGACAGTGGCGATCAGCGCCGTGACCGCGGCGGCCGTGACGATCACAGCAGTGATCCCGGACACGGCCGGCGTCACCAGATCGTCGGCTTCCCCCAAGGCTCCGGTGGTCGCCGAGGCTGCGGGCCATGGCCTGCCGTCAGCTCCAGTCGTGGCGTCTATCCCGGGCTCCGTGCAGACGGCAAGCTTGCTTGCGGCCGACCGACCGGTGGTGGGAAACCCGACAGTAACGATTGATTCCGGGCCGGCGTCCGCCCCAACCACGCCGCCGTCGAATAACGGTCACCACTCGAACCGGGGCTGTGATGGAAACCCGACGAGCGCACCCCCACCCGTCCCGGTCGGGAGGCATGGGCATGGATCCCCCGTGACACACCCGTCTGCAGGCGGCTGTCGGGCCTGACCGCATGTTCGACGCGGGCCGAGACGCGCTCCGGCCCGGCGCATAATCCCAAGAGTGGCGACCGCCCTGTCTCTGTCTCATCTCGGCTCGTTGATGCGAGGCGTCCGAAGCGTCGACGAGGTCGGCGCTGACGAGCGCGCCGCATCCCTGGCGAAGCGATCGATCAAGAAGGCGTCGAAGCTGTGGGCGCTCGACCTCGCCATCCGCTGCATGGATCTGACCACCCTCGAGGGATCGGACACCCCCGGCAAGGTGGCCGCTCTTTCGGCCAAGGCGATCCGCCCCAAGCCAGGCGACACGTCCATCCCGTCCGTGGCCGCCCTCTGCGTGTATCCGGCGAGGATCGCGGAAGCGCACGAGCGCCTGCGCGGGTCAGGCGTCAAGGTCGCCTCTGTCGCCACGGCGTTTCCGTCGGGGCAGAGCTTCACCTCGATCAAGCTGGCCGAAACGAGGGACGCAGTTGCCGCCGGCGCCGACGAGATCGACATGGTGATCGACCGGGGCGCCTTCCTGTCGGGCGACTATCAGAAGGTCTATGACGAGATCGTCGCTGTCAAAGAAGCTTGCGGTTCCGCCCACCTCAAGGTGATCCTCGAAACCGGGGAGCTGGGCACCTATGACGGGGTACGCAGGGCGAGCATCCTCGCGATGGCGGCGGGCGCCGACTTCATCAAGACCTCCACCGGCAAGATCCAGCCGGCGGCCACCCTGCCAGTCAGCCTGGTGATGATGGAAGCGATCCGCGATTTCATGCGCGAGACAGGTCGTGTGGTCGGTTTCAAAGCGGCGGGCGGCATCCGTGCTTCGAAGCAGGCGATCGCTTATCTCGTGATCCTGTACGAAACCCTGGGCGCGGAATGGATGACGCCAGACCGATTCCGCCTTGGTGCGTCGACTCTGCTGAACGACGTGCTCATGCAGATCGACAAGGAACGCAGCGGCGTGTACCAATCCGCCGACTACTTCACCATCGACTGAATGGCCATCACCAAGCGGCAAGCCGCCGAGCTCGCCAGGCAGTCCTTTGAGTACGCTCCAGCCCCCGAGGCAATCGACCACGTACGCATCCAACCGCGCTATGGCCTGTTCATCGGCGGCAAGATGGTCGAACCTCACAGCAAGAAGCGATTCCCGACGATCAACCCGGCGACGGAGCAGAAGCTCTCGGAGGTGGCCGAGGCTGACGCCGTCGACATTGGGAAGGCGGTGTCAGCGGCGAGCACCGCCTTCACGTTGTGGTCGCGTATGGCGCCGTCTCGCCGGTCCCGCTACATGTTCCGTATCTCGCGACTTCTTCAGGAGCGTGCGCGCGAGCTCGCGGTGGTTGAGACGATGGACGGCGGCAAGCCGATCAAGGAGTCCCGCGACGTCGACATCCCGCTGAGCGCGGCCCACTTCTTCTATTACGCAGGCTGGGCAGACAAGCTCGAGTGGGCTTTCCCCAACCGGAGGCCGCGCCCGCTGGGAGTCGCAGGGCAGGTGATTCCGTGGAACTTCCCACTGTTGATGCTGGCGTGGAAGATCGCGCCCGCGCTGGCTGCAGGCAACACCGTGGTGCTCAAGCCGGCCGAGACCACGCCGCTTTCCGCGCTGCTGTTCGCCGAGATCTGTCAGCAGGCCGAGCTGCCACCTGGGGTGGTCAACATCGTCACCGGGGCCGGCAAGACCGGCTCGCTGCTGGTTTCACATCCGGGGGTCAAGAAGGTTGCCTTCACCGGCTCGACGGAGGTCGGCAAGCTCATCCAGCGCTCGCTCGCCGGCAGTGGCAAGCACCTCAGCCTCGAGCTCGGCGGCAAGGCGACCAACATCGTCTTCGAAGACGCGCCTCTCGACCAGGCGGTTGAAGGGATCGTCAACGGCATCTATTTCAACCAGGGCCACGTCTGCTGCGCCGGCAG
>DATARC010000081.1:0-24893 GCA_036264335.1 Candidatus Dormiibacterota bacterium | reverse complement strand
GCGAAGGCGCCGTACTCCACCACCACGTTGCGCGTGAAGCTGTCCTCGACCGTGTGCCTGACCAGGCCGCGGTTGATGTACCACGCGAACAGCAGCATGACGGCGAAGGTCCCCTCGTTCAGGATCAGATAGTTGGTCAGGGCGAGGATCGCCCAGGCCAGGAACATGACAACCTGGCCCACGAACAGGGCAAAGATGAACGCGCGCCGTGGCGCAATCGCCGTCCCGTTGATCCTGAAGCTGCGATACGAAGCAAGGAACGTGATCGTGAAGATCCACAGCAGCTTGAGGAGGATGTTGAACGGGATCGTCACCACGACCAGGTACGCGCCTGCCAGCACGAGGATCAGCAGGGCCTCCTGCAGCATCATGTGGCCGCGCTTCTCCGCGTCCCGCAAGCGCAGGTAGTCGAGCCGCGCCGAGAGCACGAACCCCGCGCCAAAGACCGCGGTGATCAGCCCGTATTTCCACATCTCGGCGACGATCGGATGCCCGGCGCTGTCTCGCCCACCGGCAAGGCCGGCCAGCGTGATTGCTCCCAGGGCGACAGGGATGTAGTGCTCGACTCTGGGAAATTCCTCGGTCCCGCGAAGGTAGCCGAGCAACGCGGGCGCCGCGACCACCACCAGGCCCAGGGCGAGCACCCAGACCTGGCCATCGCCGAGCAGCTCCGACTTGAACGCGAGCGCGATGGCCACGAGCACCGCGCCCGCAAACAGCAGGAAGCTGCGGTCGCGCTCCAGGTGCACCGCGTTCGCGGTGCGCGGTGCCTTCTCAGGCATGGGCGGGATCTTCATCCGACCCGAGGAAGTCTAAGCGTCGGCCACGGCCTACGTCGTCGCACGCCCGTAGCGGTCGGAGAGGCGAACGACGTCGTCCCCCTCCGGCGTCGAGACCTCAAAGATGTCGCTGTCCTCAACTGCGGTGATGCGATGGCGCGTGCCCGCCTTGATGTGGAGCGTGTCGCCGGCGTCCATTCGGTACGTGGTCAGCGCACCGTCCGCGTCGCCGAGCTCGATCTCGACGCTGCCCTTGACCAGGTACTGGTACTCGTCCTTGCGCTCGTGGTACTGCAGGGAGAGCGCTTCGCCCTTGTTTACGTGCAGGACCTTCCCCAGGTAGCGATCGGTCACCGCCCACCGAAGCTCGTAACCCCAAGGCTTGTCGACGCGCGATTCGTCGACCCGCTCAGGGGCCTCAGGCATGTAGGCCCACTATGTGTTCGATGGCGCTCAGTCGGGCCTCGACGTCGGCGTTCGTCGCCGCCTCCGAGTACACCCGCACAAGCGGCTCGGTGCCGCTGGCCCTGAGCAGGACCCAGCTGCCGTCGTCGAGGTAGAACTTGAAACCGTCATCCGATCGCACACGTGCGACCTTCACGCCCGCGACCTCGGCGGGCTGGTTGGCCGACAGCAGGTCAAGGATGCGCTTGCGCTCGGAGTCATACGTGTCGCGCGCGAGATGGATGTCGTGGCGGCTGTACGCATGCGGCCCCACGCGCCTCTCCAGGTCGGCGAGGATCTGCGAAAGCGGCTTGCCCATCCTGACGATCATGTCGGCGAAGAGTAGACCGATGAGGATGCCGTCCCGCTCCGGGATATGGCCGCGGATCGCGTAACCGCCTGATTCCTCCCCGCCCAGCACAGCGTCCGACTCCATCATCTTCGGCGCGATGTTTTTGAATCCAACCGGCACCTCGAACACCTCGGAGCCAAACTCTGCGCCGAGCTTGTCGGCCATCGAGGTCATGTTGATCGTCTTGACGACCGGGCCGCCCATGCCCCGGACCTCGAACAGGTAGAGCATCAGCAAGGCGAACACCTCGAGCTGGGTGATGAAGCGGCCGGTCTCGTCGATGATCCCGACCCGGTCCGCGTCTCCATCGGTGCAGATGCAGAGGTGGTTCCCCCCTCCCGCTCTCATGACCGCGATGGCCGCATCGATGTTCGGTGGGATCGGTTCCGGGTTGATGCCGCCGAAGAACGGGTTGCGTTCGTTGTGCAGCTCGGTCACGCTCGTGGTGCCGCCACCAAGCAGGTCCGCAATGTACCTGTAGCCGGACCCGTACATGCACTCATGCACGATGCGGAGACCTGCCCCCTTGATCGCCGCGAGGTCGACCATCCGCCCGATCTGCTCGTAGTAAGAGGCGCGCGGATCGTAGACGGTGATCAGCCCGGCCGACTGGGTGGAGTTCGGCAGTCGCGGTTCCTCGACCGCGTTGATTCGCTGCTCGAGGTCGGCGATGACGCTGCTGGGCGCCGAGCTGCCCGTCTCCGGCTTGTACTTGACGCCGTTGAACAGGTAGGGATTGTGGCTGGCGGTGATCACCGCGGCGCCGGTGGCCTTGCGGTCGATGACGGTCCAGGACGCGACCTGCGTCGGCGATGGGCGGTCGAAGATCAGGCTTCGCACGCCGTTGGCGGCGAACACGTCGGCGACCGCTCGTGCGAACTCTTCCGAGGCGAACCGGCAGTCGTAGCCCACGACTGCGAGGGGTTCCGCACTTCGAGACAGCATGTACTCGGCCGTCCCCTGTGCGACACGCCGGACGTTCGCGTAGGTGAAATCGTCCGCGACGACGCCCCGCCAACCATCGGTGCCGAACTTGATCTGTGGCGAGTTACTCAATGCTCCCCCGCAAGTTAACTACAGATAGCCGGTCTTTCCAGCACGCCGCAGAGCGTCAACCACCTTGCGGACGTCCTGGGCGCGCGAGCGGGGGCAAACAAGCAGAGCGTCTTCGGTGTCGACGATGATCATGTCGTCCAGGCCGATCGCAGCCACCAGGCGCCGCGAGCCGAGGATCAGGCTCCCGGTGGTGTCAACCAGAACCGACTGACCCTCGACCGAGTTGCCGTGGACGTCGGCCCGCACACGGTCGCCCAGCTCCGCCCAATTGCCGATGTCAGCCCATTCGAAATCGCCAGGCACGAGGAGCAGGCGGCTCGTTTTCTCCATCACGCTGCGGTCGATCACGTCCACGCGGAGCCTTTTATAGAGGGCGGCAGCCGCGTCCTCATCGCCCGCGGCCCGCGCCGCCATCACCTTCTCAAGCCCGGCGAGGTGGCGTGGGGCGTGGAGGCCGAGCTCGTCGATGAAAACCTGCAGCCGCCACGAGAACCACGCCAGGTTCCAGTAGTAGCCCCCGGCCTTGATGAAGCGCTTCGCGGTGGCGAGGTCTGGCTTCTCGGTAAAGCGCTTGACTCTGAGCGCGCCGCCCGTCATCCGCCCTGGTGCGTGGATGTAACCGAGACCGGTCGATGGAAATCGAGGCTTCAGGCCGACTGTCACCAGACTGTCGCCGGTGGCGGCAGCATGAACCGCTGCGCGGACGGCCCTGGAGACACCTGCGCTGCCGCTGACCACGTGGTCGGCGGGCATCACCATCATCACCGCATCGGGGTGGCTCGCACGCAGCGTCAGCGCGGCCAGCCCGTACGCGTTGGTGGTGCCACGAGCGGCCGGCTCGAGTATCAGGTGAGCCGGGTCGATCTCGGGCAGAACCTTCTGGATGATGTCGCGTTGGCCCGTCTCCGTCAGCACGAACACCTCGCTCGCCAGCCTCGAAGCGCGGTCGTATGTCTCGCGCAGCAACGGTCGGCCGCTGTCGCCAAGCGGCAACACGTGCTTTGGGGTCGAGCGTCGCGATCGGGGCCACAGACGAGTTCCGGCCCCACCGGCCGGGATCACGGCGACGGTCCTGTCGCTTTGCTGCGATCGCCGAGCTGTCACCCGACCTCTTCCGCGAGCTCCTTTGCCCGCGTCGTGGACTCCCAGGGGGCATCGATGTCCGTGCGTCCGAAATGGCCGTACACCGCGGCCTGGCGGAACAGAGGCCGCCGCAGGTTGAGCTCCTTGATGATGCCCAGAGGGCTGAGGTCGAACAGCTTGCTCACCGCCGTCGAGAGCGTGGTGTCCGGCACGGTGCCGGTGCCGAAGGTGTCGACTCGAATTGCCACCGGCTTGACGACGCCGATCGCATATGCGATCTGCACCTCGCACCGTTTCGCCAGGCCCGACGCGACGATGGTCTTGGCCACGTGCCGCGCACCGTAAGCTCCCGCGCGGTCGACCTTGGTCGGGTCCTTGCCGGAAAAACACCCTCCCCCATGGCGGGCGTAACCGCCGTATGTGTCGACCATGATCTTGCGGCCGGTCAGCCCGGCGTCGGCCACGGGGCCGCCGATGACGAAGCGGCCGGTGGGATTGATGAAGGAGCGAAGACCGCCGTTGCGCAGCTCGGCCGGGATGACCGCATCGAGCACGTGCTCGGCGATGTCTGATCGCAGCTGGTCGGTGTCGACCTCCTCGTGATGCTGCGCCGACAGCACCACGTTGTCGACGCCCAGCGGCTTGCCGTCCGGACTGTAGCGAACAGTCACCTGGACCTTGCCGTCCGGCCGGAGATAGGTCAGCGTCTTGTTGCGTCGAACTTCGGCGAGCCTTCTGGCCAGGCGGTGTGCAAGGGTGATCGGCAGCGGCATGAGCTCGGGCGTCTCGTCGCACGCGTAACCGAACATCATTCCGGAGTCGCCGGCTCCGCCGACATCGACGCCCTGAGCAATGTCGGGCGACTGCTCGTCGATGCTGGTGATGACCCCGCAGGTCTCGGCGTCGAAGCCGTACTTGGCGCGGGTGTAGCCGACCTCGCGGATGGTCTGACGGATGATGCGAGGAATGTCGACGTAACAGTCGGTGGTGATCTCTCCGACCACGATCACGAGGCCGGTGGTCACCACCGCCTCGCACGCCACTCGGGCCAGCGGATCCTTGGCCAGGATCGCATCGAGGATGGCGTCAGAGATCTGGTCGGCGAGCTTGTCAGGGTGACCCTCGGTGACCGACTCCGACGTGA
The DNA here is from genome assembly GCA_036264335.1 of Candidatus Dormiibacterota bacterium. Taxonomy (GTDB): domain Bacteria; phylum Chloroflexota; class Dormibacteria; order Dormibacterales; family Dormibacteraceae; genus Palsa-872. The sequence goes on along the minus strand of DATARC010000081.1, from coordinate 20,035 downwards.
AGACGCTGTATGCGGGCTCGCGGGCCATGGCTGGTCCTCCATTGAATCTCCCGCGCCGGCAAGACCGAGCCAACCGATCGGGCCCGACCCCAGGCGCCAGGTTCATGCCTCTGGGACGTGCAGATTCTAACCTTGGGCGCGCGCCTAAACGTGTGCGGCGCCTATGGGCCGGACCTCAGGTCCAGGTAATGGATTCCCGAGTGTCGCAGGGCCTTCGATCCTCGCTTGGCCAGGAGGTCTGCTGTCGCCCTCCGCGACGCCTCCATCACCACCTCGATGTGCTCCCGCTTCATCTCCCAGGTTGCAGTTGGTGCTGTGATCGGGCAGAGCACCACGATCCGGGCCCTGTCGCGAAGGCGCTCGTAGTCGGCGAGCATCTGGTGGTGAAGGGACAGCTGCAAGGTGCGGGCGATGAGCTCGGGCAGGCTTTTAGGCGCAACTTCGTACTCGCCCCCTGCCATCAGGCTGATCGCAAGGATCTCCTTCGCGCCGTCAGCGACGGCGACATCCAGCGGCGTGTTGTCGACGACGCCGCCGTCAAGGTGCGCGCGGCCGTCGATCTTGACGGAGGGAAAGAGGCCGGGGATCGCAGTCGAGGCCAGCAGAGCGGGTGTCAGCAGGCCGGAGCGGAAAACCACGGGTTTGCCCGCGTTGAGATCGGTCGCGACCACTGCGAGCGGCACGCGAAGCTGCTCGAACGTGGTCATTCCCGTCAAGGCCTGGGCTCGCTCGACGAGGCGGCGCACGTTGTCCTGGGGGAAAGCGCTCAGCTGGTCGCGCCGGAGGCCCGAAAGGATGACGCCCAGCGGATGGGCGCGGAACACGGTGAGGGCCGGGCGCGAAAGCCAGACCTCGCGAAGCATCATGATCCCGGCCAGGGAGGGGTAGGCGGCGATGGCGCTGCCGTTCAGGGCGCCCACGCTCGTGCCGGCGATCGCCACCGGTGGCTCGACGCCGGCTTCGAAAAGCCCGTTAAGGACCCCGACCTGCGCGGCGCCCCTGGCGCCGCCTCCGCCCAGCACCCACGTGCGCCGGGTGGGCCCGAAGATCGCCTACGTTCCTTCTTCCCAGGACGTCAGGTAGCGCTGCTGCTCCTCGGTGAGGGTGTCGATCTCGATTCCCATCGCCTTGAGCTTGAGGCGCGCGACCTCGGCGTCGATGTCGGCGGGCACGTCGTAAACCTTGTTCTCCAGCGTGCTCGCGTGCCTCGCCATGTACTCGGCGCAGAGCGCCTGGTTGGCAAAGCTCATGTCCATCACCGCGGCCGGGTGACCCTCGGCGGCGGCCAGGTTGATGAGCCGGCCCTCGCCCAGCACGTGCAGACGGCGGCCGTCCGCCAGCTTGTATTCCTGAACCGACGGGCGCACCTGGCGCACACCGGTCGCCAGCTCGTCCAGCGCTTTGAGGTTGATCTCCGAGTTGAAATGCCCCGAGTTGGCGAGTATCGCGCCGTCTTTCATGGCCTCGAAGTGATGCCGGTCGATGACGTTCACGTCGCCGGTGACGGTGACGAAGATGTCGCCATCCGGAGCCGCCTCTCCCATCGTCATCACGCGAAAGCCATCCATCGCCGCCTCGAGCGCCTTGACCGAATTGACCTCGGTGACGACCACGTCGGCCCCATGTCCTTTGGCTCTTGACGCCAGCCCGCGACCGACCCAGCCATACCCCGCGATGACAAACGTCTTGCCTGCGAGCAGCACATTGGTCGCGCGGATGATTCCGTCGATGGTCGACTGGCCGGTGCCATAGCGGTTGTCGAACATGTGCTTCGTGTCGGCTTCGTTGACCGCCACGATCGGGTAGCGAAGAACGCCCTTGTCGGCCATCGCTCGCAGCCGGACCACCCCGGTGGTCGTCTCCTCAGTGCCTCCCATGACGTCGGCCAGCTGATGCTGGCGCGACTTGTGCAGCACCGACACGAGGTCGGCGCCATCGTCCATCGTCATCACAGGCCGGTGGTCGAGCACGGCTTCGATGTGGCTGTAGTAGGTGTCGTTGTCCTCGCCGCGGATGGCGTAGGTGCCGATCATGTGGCGCGACGCGAGCGCCGCGGCGACTGCATCGTTCGTGGACAGCGGGTTCGAAGCGCACAGCACGACGTCCGCTCCACCGGCCTTCAGCGTGAGCATGAGGTTCGCGGTTTCGCTCGTCACGTGGAGGCACGCGGCAAGCTTCAGTCCCTTGAGCGGCTGCTCCTTCACGAAGCGCGCGCGGATGAGGCTCAAGACCGGCATCTCGCGCGCTGCCCAGTCGATGAGGTCCTGACCCTGCGACGCGAGGTTCAGGTCTTTGACGTCGTTTCCCTTGGAGCTGACTTTCAAATAATTTCCCTCTTAGTAGACAATCTCGCTCACCACTTTCACCTCGGGCAGGCGTTTTCTTCCGCCGAGGTCCTCGAGCTCGATCAAAACCTGCACTCCGACGACATCACCGCCGAGCCGCCGAATCAACCGGACCGCGGCGGCGGCGGTGCCCCCCGTCGCCAGTACATCATCGACTATCAGCACCCGCTGGCCGGATTCGACTGCGTCCGAATGGAGCTCGAGCTGATCGGAGCCGTATTCGAGCTGGTAGCTCTCGCTGACCGTCTCCCAGGGCAGCTTGCCGGTTTTTCGAATCGGCACGAAGCCGGCGTTGAGCTTTACCGCGATGGCTGCGCCGGGTATGAAACCGCGCGCCTCTATGGCCGCGACGAGATCCGGCGGCCGCTCGTTCCAGCTCTTCGACATGAGGTCGATGACCTCGCTGAACAGGTCCTTGCGAGCGAGCAACGGGGTGATGTCGCGAAAGATGATCCCCGGCTGCGGATAGTCCGGAACATTGCGGACGAACTGTTTCAGCTGCTCGGGAGTGGTCATACGACGGACCGGAAGTATTCCAGGGTGCGGCCGAGGCCGTCTTCCAGGGCCACCTTAGGCTCCCAGCCCAACAGGCCCCGAGCGCGGCCGATGTCTGGCCGGCGCTGTTTCGGATCGTCGACAGGCAGCTCGCGAAAGTCGATGGTGCTCTTGGAGCCGGCGAGCCGGATGATCGTCTGCGCCAGCTCGAGGACCGTCACCTCCTCGGGGTTGCCGAGGTTGACCGGCAGCTCATCGCCTCGTTCCAGGGCAGCGAGGACTCCGCGCACGAGGTCGGAGACGTAGCAGAGGCTCCGAGTTTGCGAACCATCGCCGTAAACCGTCAGCGGCTCGCCCCTGATCGCCTGCGCCATGAAATTGGGCACGGCCCGCCCGTCCAGCACCTGCATGCGCGGGCCGTGAGTGTTGAAGATCCGGATGATGCGCGTGTCCACCCCGTGCGCCCTGTGGTACGCCATCGCAAACGCCTCGGCGCATCGCTTCGCCTCGTCGTAGCAGCCGCGCGGGCCGATCGGGTTGACGTTTCCCCAATAGGTCTCGGGTTGAGGATGAACCAACGGGTCGCCGTACACCTCCGATGTCGAGGCAAGCAGGAACGTGGCGCCCTTGGCGCGCGCGAGCCCCAGCATGTTCATCGTCCCCAGCGTGCCGACCTTGAGCGTGTGGATCGGATTGGCGTCGTACTGCGGTGGCGACGCGGGGGATGCGAAGTGGAGGACGTAGCGCACATCCCCGTCGACGACGACTTCGTCGTTGACGTTCGCCTTGCGGAACTCGAAGCCGGGCCGCATCTGCAGCTCGCGCACGTTGTCCGGCGAGCCGGTCAGGAGGTTGTCGAGTGCCAGCACGCTCATCCCTGCGTCCAGGAGGGCAGCGCAGAGGTGGGAGCCGATGAACCCGGCTCCGCCCGACACGACCGCCCTCTGCTTAGTCGCGGCCAATTCCTCTGTACGTGAACCCCAACCCCCGCATCATCGCCGGGTCGTAGATGTTCCGCCCGTCGACCATCACCGCCTTCCGCATCGAAGCTTTGACCCGGGCCAGGTCGAGGTGGCGAAACTCATTCCATTCGGTCACGAGCACCAACCCGTCGGCGCCGTCGGCAAGGGCGTATGCGTCCGCCGAGTATTCGACGTCAGGCAGCACGTCCCGCGCCCGCCCCATCGCTGCCGGGTCGTACGCCCGGACGTCGGCACCGGCTGCGATCAGCACCCTCGCAATGTCCAGGCTGGGCGCGTCGCGCAGGTCATCGGTATTCGGCTTGAAGGCGAGGCCGAGGAGGCCCACGATGCGACCCTGCAGCGTGTCCAGGCATTCCCGCAGCTTGTCGATCGCGAGCATCCGCTGATCCCGGTTGATGTCCATGACCGCATTCAGGAGGTCGGGGTGGTAGCCAAAGCGCTCAGCCAACGCTGCCAGCGCTTTGACATCCTTGCCGAAGCACGAGCCGCCATAGCCGATGCCGGCGTCCAGGAAGCTGGGCCCGATCCGCTTGTCGAGGCCCATGCCTTCGGCCACGAGCTTGGCATCCGCGTCAACCCGCTCGCAGATCCTGGCGATCTCGTTGATGAAGGAGATGCGCGCCGCCAGGAACGCGTTCGATGCGTACTTGACCATCTCCGCCGTGTAGATGTTCGGCGTGATGAGGATCCGCGCGTCGAGGGGGGCATAGAGCTCTGACACCTTGGCCGCGGCCACCGGGTCGTGGCTGCCGATGACCACTCGGTCGGGATGCATGAAATCCTGGATCGCTGAGCCTTCACGCAGGAACTCGGGGTTCGAGACCACCTCGGCGCGGTGCTTGCCGTTGCGCTGCCGCAAGACCCTCGAAACCATGTCGCCGGTGAGCGGTGGCACCGTTGATTTGTTGACGACCACGAGGGGCCCGTCCATGCTGTCGGCGATCGAGGTTGCCGCCGCCTCGACGTAGGACAGGTCGGCCTCGCCGCCCTCGCCCTCCGGGGTGCTGACGGCGATGATCGCGTACTCCGCCCCGGGCACTGCTTCGTCGTATGCGGTCGTGAACGTCAGGCGTCCGGCCTTACAGTTCCGCTCGACCAGCTCGCTGAGGCCCGGCTCGTAGAAGGGCACGTGATGGCGCTTCAGCTGCTCGACCTTGGCAGCGTTGATGTCGACGACGACCACGTCGTTGCCGAGATCCGCGAGGCATGCCGCGGTCGTGAGGCCGACGTACCCCGCGCCGATGACCGCGACCCTGGACAAAGCGGGGCGATTATCTCAGTAGGCGTTCGTACGCGGCGATCGTCTGGCGAGCCGTCTTGCGCCAGCTGAACGCTTGGGCACGCTCGATGCCGGCCTTCCGTGCCCGATCCGGGTCCGCGCACAGTCGGGCGGCAGCCTCGCCCAGGGCCACGGCGTCGCCGTCGTCCACCAGCTCCCCCGCCGTGTCGACCACCTCCGGCAGGCTCGAGTTGCGGTATGCGGCCACCGGGCAGCCACAGGCCATCGCTTCGAGGCACGGCAAACCGAAGCCCTCATACCGGCTCGGAAACACAAGGCATCCGGCCGCCGAGTACAGGTCGGCGAGCTGAGCTTTGTCGACGTGGCCGACTGTGATGGCTCCAGGCATGGCCGCCGGCGCCTGGCGCCCGGGAAGGCCGGCCAGCACCAGCTGCAATCCGGGTTGAGAGGCTTTCGCCACCGACCAGGCGCGCAGCAGGCCGGCGGGATCCTTCCTGGCGTCAAGCGCACCGGCGAACAGCAGGTAGCCCGGATCGACAGCCCACCTCTCTTTGACACGGCCGGCGGCACCCGGCCGGGGCTGGTAGACCGGGTCGGCGGCTTCGTAAACGACATTGATCCGATCCGGATCGACGCCCGCCAGGCGCTCCGCGTCTGATGCCGTCGCCTTTGAGACCGCCAGGACGGTATCGGCCCGCTTGAGCAGGCGTTTGCCAAGCCAGTACCGAAGCCTCTCCCCACTCATTCGCGGTCCACCCCATGCCCACGGGATGAGGTCATGCAGCGTGACCACGAGCGGGCATGGCGAACGGCCAGGCAGCCGCAGGTCGATGGCGTGGTAGAGGCCTGGGTGGATCCGCTGGAGGTCGGTCCCCAGCGCCACCGCGTCCTCGTAAGCAGACAGCTGCCCGCGATAGCGGCGCCGCGACCCGGCCAGCTTGTAGGCGCCGGCAGGCAGCGTCGGCTCGGGCAGGTCGGCGTCGAGCAGCAGCGTCAGGCTCGAATCGAACCCCTCGGCGATCAGCCCACCGAGGAGCCCGGAGGCATAGGTTCCGACTCCGCGTTCGGCGCTCGGCCCCTGGAGCGGCCTCATGTCGATGAGAACCGCCGGCCCTCCCTTGGTCTGGTTGGGTAGGTTCTCTTTGCTCAAGGCGGGGTTGGGGCCACCAACGAGCCATCATAATTTGGCGGCCATGGACCACCTTGACGTCGTCGTCGTCGGCGGCTGCGGGCACGTCGGCCTGCCCCTCGCCCTGTCGCTGGCGGACAGCGGCTACAGGGTCGGCATCGATGACATCGATTCGGCGAAGGTCGACCAGGTGCGATCGGGCCACGTCCCGTTCCTCGAAAACGGCGCAGAGGAGCTCCTGCGGAAGCTGCTGCCGAGCGGCCGCTTGGTGCTTTCGGCCGACCCGAGCCTCCTGTCGCACACGGAAACGGTGATCCTGGTCATCGGCACGCCCATCGACGAGTTCATGAATCCATCGGTGCGCGTCTTCGACAAGGTCCTGGACGACCTCATGCCACACCTGAGGGACGGCTGCCTCGTGGTATTGCGTTCGACCGTTTTTCCCGGCACCACCGAGACGGTGGAGAGGCGCCTCAAGGCGTTTGGCCTCGACGTCGAGGTCGTCTTCTGCCCGGAGCGGATTGCGGAAGGGCACGCCCTCGAGGAGATGCGCAGCCTTCCCCAGCTCATCGGCGCAACCACGGACCGCGGTTTCGAGAAGGCAAACAAGCTGTTCGAGCCGCTGGGCGTGACCGTCATGCGGACAACTCCGCTCGAGGCCGAGCTCGCGAAGCTGCTCACCAACACGTGGCGCTACATGAAATTCGCGATCGCCAATCAGTTCTTTCAGATCGCACACCGATCGGGGGTCGATTACAACAACGTGCTCGACGCGATACGGCGCGACTACCCTCGCGCGGCAGACCTGCCGGGGCCCGGATTCGCCGCCGGGCCGTGCCTGTTGAAAGACACGATGCAGCTGTCCGCCTTCACCCCCGACCACTTTCCGATGGGACAGGCGGCGATGCAGATCAACGAGGGCCTGCCCAACTACATCGTGGACACGCTGAACTCGCGGCATCCCCTTGCCGGACGGACCGTCGGGATCCTCGGCATGGCCTTCAAGGGCGAATCAGACGACCCCCGCGCATCGCTGAGCTACAAGCTGCGCAAGCTCGCCGCTTTCAAAGGCGCGCGGGTCCTTTGCACCGATCCCTTCATCCAGGACGCATCGTTCGTGCCGGTGGAGAAGGTGCTCGCGGACTCGGACGTCCTGATCATCGCCGCGCCCCACAAGGCGTACACGAAGCTGCAGCTGAAGGGCCGCGACGTCATCGACATCTGGGGAATAACGGGTCCAATTCGACTTTGAAAGCGCTCGTCACCGGCGCGGCTGGGTTCATCGGCGGGTATCTCGTGTCCGAGCTTCTCGACGCCGGCTACGAGGTGATCGGCTTGGACAACTACAGCAAGTACGGGCCTGTCACGCGCTCGTACGACAGCAACCCCAACTACCGGCTCATCGAAGGCGACGCCAAGAATATCGAGCTGCTGACGGAGCACGCCATGGGCTGCGACCACCTGGTCGCCGGCGCGGCGATGATCGGCGGCATCTCGTACTTCCACGAGTTCGCCTACGACCTTCTCGCGGAGAACGAGAGGATCAGCGCGGCCACATTTGATTCAGCGATCAGTGCGAGTCGCGGCGGCAGGCTGCGCAAGATCACGGTGATCTCGAGCAGCATGGTCTACGAGTCGGCGGACGTTTTTCCGAGCCCCGAGGGCGCCGAGCTGACAAGCCCTCCGCCCAGGTCGACGTACGGATTTCAAAAGCTGGCAACCGAGTATTTCGCCCGCGGCGCGTACGAGCAGTACAAGCTGCCTTACACGATCGTGAGGCCGTTCAACTGCGTTGGCATCGGCGAGAGGCGCGCGCTTCGCGATCACGAGGTCATGAGCGGCAACGTCAAGCTGGCGATGAGCCATGTGGTCCCCGACCTCTGCCAGAAGGTGATCAAAGGTCAGAATCCCCTCCACATCCTCGGCGACGGCTCCCAGGTCCGGCACTACACCTACGGCGGCGACCTCGCGCGCGGTATCCGGCTGGCGATGGAGTCGGACAAGGCGATGAACGAATCCTTCAACCTCTCGACGGCCACTTCGACGACAGTGCGCGAGCTCGCCGAGCAGATCTGGCTGAAGGTCTACGGTCCACAGAAGCCCCTGAAGCTCATCTCGGATCCGCCCTACGAGCACGACGTGCAGCGGCGCGTCCCGGACGTGACGAAAGCGCGGGAGGTCCTCGGATTCGATGCCACCACGTCCCTGGATCAGATGCTCGACGAGGTCATCCCCTGGGTGCGGGACGAGATCGCAGCGGGTCGGCTCTGAACGCCGGCGCCGGAACGCCGGCCCTCAGCATCGTCATCCCCGTCTACAACGAGGGCGAAAACGTGGTGCCGACCATTCGCGGCATCGTCGACCGCTCGCACACTCGACCCATGGAGCTGCTCGTCGTGTACGACTTCGACGAGGACACCACGGTGCCTGTCGTCAAACGCCTGCAGGCCGAGATCCCGGAGCTCCAACCACACCGCAACACGATCGGCCGCGGTGTTTTGAATGCGATCAAATCCGGGCTGGTTGCAGCCCGGGCGCCGTCTGTCCTGGTGATGATGGGTGACGGTTCAGACGACGCGGGCGATATCGACGCGATGTATGCGCTCGCACGGGACGGCGCGGACGTTGTCGCCGGATCGCGTTACATGCGCGGCGGGCACCAGCTCGGCGGGCCGCTGCTCAAGCGGACGATGTCTCGCACCGCAGGTCTCTCGCTGCACTGGCTGGCGGGCATCCCAGTCCACGACGCCACCAGCAACTTCCGTCTCTACTCGAAACGCTTGTTGGAGAAGGTGACCATCGAGTCCACCGGCGGCTTCGAGCTGGGAATCGAGCTGACGGTGAAAGCGCACCTGCTCGGAATGCGCGTCGCCGAGGTGCCCACCACATGGCGCGACCGCACGGCAGGCCAGAGCCGATTCCAGCTGTGGCAGTGGCTGCCCCGCTATCTGAAGTGGTACTGGCGCGGAATTGGAGGACGTTTTGGTGCGACCAAGTAGGATTGAGCCCTTGAGGCGCCTGCTCTGTTGCATCGGGCTCGCTGCGATCCTGCTTCTTCACCCGGCGATCGCGTTCGCAGCGCCGAGCCCCTCGCCCGCGCTGGATGGGATCCTGATCAAGCCGCCGACCGGCACAACCTTCAAGGAAGCGCCCAGTGCAGCGCTCGGGGTCGTCGAAGGACCATTCGATGCCGCCAAATACGCCGAGGTCACCTCGGCACCCGATGCCGCAGCGACGGCCGGGCTGCTTACACAGAATGGCTTCATTGGTGGTTTCGGACGTACATGGGCCACCGCAGGCAACACGCATGTGCTGGTCGAGGCTGTGATGGCATTCTCCGGGGCAAAGGGTGCGATCGCCTGGATGCGATTGTCAGAAGCAGCCGACAAAGCCGACCCGACCTACTCGCAAGCGTTGACCGCAACCGGGATCGACCCCTACTACGGCGCGAGGCTGATCGACACCGTGCACAAGGTCTATGGCGACGAGTTCGTGTTCGCCAAGGGCAATGACATCCTCATCGTCACCTACGTTTCAAAGAAGAACGACCTCGGGACTGTCGCATTGACGCAAGCCAAGAAACAGTTCAGCGCGGCACCTGCATACACAATCCCACCGGACCAGTGGCCGGAAAACAAAGTGGCCGCGTCGTCGCCTTTCGACGCCCTCAAGACGATCGGTCTCGTGATTGGCGCTCTGATCCTCCTTGGCTTGATCGGGGCCGGTGGGTTCATCTTCTGGACGCGCCGCCGGCCGGCCCTTCAAGCCATCCCCGCCCAGGACCCTCCCGGGTTTGTATCGGGGACCTCGATCACGGCTCCGCAGGTTCCTGCGGCCGCGACTCCGCCCGCCATCGCCGTGCCGATGGTGGCTGCGGGACCGGATGCAGCTGCCCCTCCAGTCGTGGACGGCCCGTTTGTGATGTCGGAGGACCGGCTTTCCTGGTGGGATGGCGCTGCCTGGAGAAGCGCCGAGAACGAGGTCCCGCCCGCAGCCCAGCGCTCGGAAGACAACAATTTCTGGTGGGACGGCGAAGCCTGGCGAGCCATGCCCGCAAGCCCCTTCGGAGGCTGATAAGCGCCCCAGCGCCGCCGCGCTAAGTCTTGGGCCGGTAGTTCTTCTTGTAGTACTCCCAGTACTCGCCTGATTTGAGCGGCCGCCACCAGTCCTGGTGCTCTCGGTACCACTCGGCCGTTTTGAGCAGGCCGTCGCGGAAGTCGACGACCGGCTCCCAACCCAGCTCGGTGATACGCGACACGTCGACGGCATAGCGGTAATCGTGGCCGGGGCGGTCGGCGACGAACTCGATGAGGCTGCGCGGCTTCCCGAGGATGTCCAGCACCGCGTCCGCAACCTGCTTTCCGCTCGTCTCGCGGCCAGTGCCGATGTTGTAGACGCCGCCGGCGAGAGGCGCCTCGTGCAGCACCAGGTCGATCGCCCGGCAGTGGTCCTCGACGAAGACGTAATCTCGCACCGCCTTGCCCTCGCCGTACAGCGGCAGCCGGAGGTCGTCGATCGCGTTGGTGACGAGCACCGGGATCAGCTTCTCGGGGTACTGGTACGGGCCGTACGTATTGGACCCGCGGGTGACCAGCAGCGGCAGCCCGAAGCTGGCCGCGTACGCATGCGCGATGTGCTCTCCTCCCGCTTTGGAAGCCGAGTACGGGCTGCGCGGCCGGAACGCGTCGTCCTCCTTGGAGCGGCCGTCCATCACCTCCCCATACACCTCGTCCGTGCTGACAAGCAGGAAAACCTCGTGGTGAAACTCGCGCGCGGCCTCGCAGAGAACGGCCGTCCCTCGGACGTCGGTCTCGATGAACGCGAACGTGTCCATCAACGAACGGTCGACATGCGTCTCAGCTGCAAAGTTGACGATGGCGTCGACCTCTTTCGCAAGGCTCCGAACGACCTTGGCGTCGCATATGTCGCCCTCGACGAACCGGTAACCGGGCTGACCTTCGAACTCGGCAAGGTTGGCCAGGTTCCCCGCGTAGGTGAGCTTGTCCAGGACGGTGATCTCGACCTCGGGCCGGGTCGCGCGAAGGAGGCGCACGAAGTTGGACCCGATGAACCCGGCAGCCCCCGCGACCAGGAGGCGCCTCGGCGAGCGGACCCTCATTTGATGGCGGGGCCCGCGGTCCAGTCGTAACCGATCGAGGGGTCGTCGTGAGGAATCCGCCCTTCGTCCGCGGGGTCGTAAACGCTCGACGTGACGTACAGCATGTGGCTCAGCTCGAGCGCGCGGCAGCCGTGGGCCACCCCCGGCGGAATCTTGAGGCAGGTCGGGTTGAGGTCTCCCATCAGCAGCTCCATGAGCCGGCCCTTGGTGGGTGATCCCTCGCGCGTGTCGTACAGCGCGACCTTGAGCGAGCCGATCACGTACCACCAGTCGGTTTGCTTCTGATGAATGTGCCAGGCTTTGGTCGAGCCGGGGTACATCAACGAGTGGCTCCACTGGCCGAAGTGGTCGAAGAAGCCATCCGACTCGCGAATCACCTCGCGAAAGAATCCGCGCTCGTCTGAGTGCGTGACGAGCTGCTTGATGACGACGCCGTCGATCACCGTTCCCAAATCATCTCTCCCGGTTCACCCCGTTGGCACGGACGAAGTCCTGGACCTGGTAGTACGCCTGCATCGATTCGCCGGCATCTCCCCAGAAGCCGTCGACTATGTCGTATTCGATGATGCCGTGGTCGAGGTACCAGTTGTTCACGTCGGTGATCTCGAGCTCGCCGCGGCCTGACGGCTTCAGGTCGGAGAGCACGCGCCACACGGTCTCGTCATAGAAGTAGACACCGGTAACCGCGAACTCGCTCGGCGGGTGATCAGGCTTCTCGACTATGTGCTCGATGCGGCGCGCTCCATTCAGCTGAGCGACGCCAAGGTGTCGCAGGTGCTCCTTATCGGCTTCGTGCGTCAGCACGACACGAGCACCTTTTGGTTGCTTGATGAAAGCTTCAACGCAGGCCCGGAGCGACCACTCGAAGATGTTGTCGCCGAGCATGACCATCACGCGGTCGCGATCGACGAATTTCTCCGCGAGGCCAAGCGCCTCGGCGATGCCGCCAGGTTTTTCCTGGTAGGCGTAGAAGAGCCGGTCGATGCCGAACTCGTTGCCGTTGCCAAGCAGGCGCAGGAACTCGCCTGCATGGGTACCGCCGGTGACCAGCATCATCTCGGAGACGCCCGCCCGGACCATGGCTTCGATCGCGTAGCTGATCATCGGCCGGTCGTACAGAGGCAGCAGGTGTTTGTTGGTGATCAACGTCAGTGGATGCAGCCGGCTGCCCGTACCGCCCGCGAGGATTACGCCCTTCACTGCGTTGGGGATTCTACTTGTGGTTCTCCATCTTGATCGGAATCCGGAAGACCTCACACGGCCGCAAAGGGTTCCAGGTCGACGGCAACCCTATGCTTGGCGCGATGGTTGGACCTCAAGGCGGAGCCTCGCCGCCGCAGCCCCTGGCGCACTTCTCGGCTGACGGCTTCTGGTGGTGGGACGGAGCCGAATGGAAGCCGGCGCTGTCGCAGGACGGCCTTTGGCGGTGGACAGGCACTGCTTGGGTGCCCGCGAAACCTGCCGGCGCGGGTGGCGGCGGCTCCGCGGTCGGGGTGACGGTCGGTTTGGTTGCCGCCTTCTTGGGAGTGCTGGTGGTGGTCGCGGTGGTGGTGGCGTTGATCCTTTACGCCATGGGCCCCCAGATCACCAACGTGTTTTCCAACGTCGCCGCCGCGCTCGCCTCGCCCAAGTAGGAGCGCACCAAACAGAAGTAACCCACAAGTTGTTGTGGCAGACTGGCCGGGACACCCAGATGCCCCGACCCGAGAACTGGCCGCGCACCATCCTCCACGTTGACCTCGACGCCTTCTATACCTCGGTCCACCAGCGTGACGACGTGAAGCTCCGAGGCATCCCGGTGGCGGTGGCCGGTCGCTCACGCCGCGCGGTGGTGATGGGCGCCTCGTACGAAGCGCGCGCGTTTGGCGTGCGCTCGGCGATGCCGCTCCACCAGGCGCTTCAGCTGTGCCCCCAGCTCATGGTGGTCAACCCCGACGGCGCCCGCTACCGCGAGGCAAGCCGCCTCATCCACCAGATCTTCCGCCGGTTCACCTCGCCCGAGCTGGTCGAGGGGATCGCCCTGGACGAGGCCTACCTCGACGTGACGGCGAGAACCCGCCACGGGACCTCGACGCCCGACGAGGTTGCACGACGAATCAAGTTCCAGATCCACACGGAAGTCGGCCTGACAGCATCCGTCGGCGCCGCGACCTCGAAGCTGGTGGCCAAGGTGGCCAGCGGCACGAGGAAGCCTGATGGCCTGGTGCTCGTGCCGCCCGGGACGGAGTCGGACTTCCTGGCCCCTCTGCCCGTCGGCGTGATACCGGGGCTGGGTCCCAAGACGGAAGAGAGGCTGCACCAGATGGGCGTCCGGACCGTCGGCGAGCTTGCTGCCTTCGAGACGCAGCGTCTGGTTCAATCTCTGGGAGTCGGCGGTGCTGTCCTGCAGAGGCTGGCGCAGGGCCGCGACCGAGCCCCTGTCGACGGCAGCAAACCCGCCAAGACGATCTCGGCCGAGATCACGTTCGAACGCGACGTCAGCGATCGCGCCGAGCTCGACAAGGCGCTGCGCGAGCTCACGGATCGGGTGGTCGAGCGCTTGATCGCGGAGGGTGTGCGCGCACGAACGATCTACGTGAAGCTCAAGCTTCCGGACTTCCGGCTGGTGAGCCGCCAGGTGAGCCGGACGAGCCCGACCGACGACGTCGAGACGATCTACCGCGCCGCGCGGTCGGCGCTGGAGAAGTCGCACGTCGAGTCGCGGGCGGTTCGCCTGATTGGGGTTGGGCTGTCTGGCCTCGAGCACCCGCAGCCCGACCTGCAGATGGCCCTGTTCGATTAGCCGCCGTCCGGTCGACCACCGGACGCGGGAGCACGGCCAGGATCTCGCCGACCGTCGTCCAGCCGAACTTCTCGCGCGCCCGCGCGGCCAGCGCACGAAAAACCATCGCGGTGGCGCGCGCATCGTCCAGGGCGGCGTGGGCAGGGGTGACGTCGAGGGCCAGCTCCTCGACCAGCCTTGCGAGCCCGGGGGTCTGTCCCTTGGGCAGGTCCAGGACCAGCCGCGCCAGCGCCGACGTGTCGATTATCGGGTGGGTCAGCGGGCTTTCCAGGCCGCGGCCCACCAACCAGGTGTCGAAGGCGTCGTGGCTGTGCTCGATGAGGACCGCGCCCTGCGCGAATCGAAGGAAGGCGCGCCTCGCGTCACGAAACTCGGGCGCTCCAATCAGCATCGACCTGTCGATGTGGTGGCGCTTCTTGGCGTAAGGGTTGATGGGTGCGCGGCAGTCGACGAGAGTGTCGAAAAAGGACAGCGGTCCCGACAGCTTGAATCGCTCGGCTCCCAGCTCGAGGACCAGGAATGGTGCGTTGCCAGTGGTCTCGACGTCGATGGCGACGAACTGCGCCTCGTCGAGCGCGGTCTGCGCGCCGAACTCTGGCGCATCGACTGCGATCTCCTCCCACGGCACGGGCTCCGATGCGCCGCGAGGTTTCAAGAAGACAGGTTTCACGTCTGTCGCCTCAAGGCAGATCGGACGAAATCGATCTCCTCGCGCGTGAGAGCCCTCAACACGACTGCCGACGCCGTGTAGACGGCGACGCCGAGCAGCACGACGAGGACGACCGCATCCCCATCGACGGTGCGCAGCGGGAACAGCACTGCGCCCATGACCAGGCCCGCGAGGACGGTGCGCCATGATGCGGCAGGCAGATGCAGGTTGCCCAGGTGCTTGACGGTCAACCACCAGCCCACTCCGACCAGCACCACCTCGGTCACGACCGTCGTCCAGGCGGCGGCGATGTAGCCGAAGGGCGGGATCAATACGAGGTTGAGGAGAACGTTGACGACGAGGCTGACCCCCGCGGCCTTCGCATATGACGCCTGCTTGTCCAGCACGGTCAGCGCGCCGATGAAGGCGTTGTTGATGAAGGCGAAGGCGTACGCCAGGGCCAGGATCTGCAGCGCTGGGATCGACTCCGCATAGAAGCTCGACCACAGGTGCGCCAGCGGGTAGGCGAGCACGACCACGCCGACGGACACGGGCCAGCCGACCATGAGCAGGGCCTTGAAGAACATCCTGACCGCGCTTCGAAGGCGCTCCGGCGAAGCTCGCTGGTACACGGCGAGTGCGGGCAGCACGACGCCTAGCATGCTGATGGGAATGAACAGCAGGGCCTCGAAGGGCTTGTAGGCGAAGGAGTACCAGCCGACTTCCGCGCTCGTCCGGAACAGCTTGAGGATGGGAACGTCGATCTTCCAGTAGAGGGTGGTGAGCACAAAGGTGACCGCGAAGGGGAGCCCCATCCAGAACCACTGCCTGAGCAGCGGGGTCTCGAATCGCCAGCGAAAGCGGGCGATCTTCAACACTCGCAGCAGGATTGCGAAGAAGATGCAGTCGAATGCGTACATGGCCACATAGGCCCAAAGGAAATACGCGATTCCCTGGTGCGTGAAGACTCCGACCAGCGTGAGTGCGAGCAGGAGCAGGCTCTCCAGAACTATGGCGATGGCCTCGAAGCCAAGGCGCTGCAGCGCGTAGAGCGTGTAGCGCAACAGGTTCGCGTACGAGGTGACGACCATCAAGATGTAGCCGGGGATCAGCAGGTTGCTGAGACCCAGAAAGTAAAGGGCGATGGCCAGCACTGGCAGCGCGACAAGCGCCAAGACGAGACGCGCGCTCAGCAGGTTCTGAAGGTAGCGCTCGATCTCGGCCGGCTGGCGCGCGCCCTCGCGCTGGTAGAGCACGTTGAACCCGAGGTCGACGAAGACCGGGGCCACCAACGCCGTCACCGTCACCACCGTGTTGAAGTCGCCGAACCGCGACGGGAGCAGGTAGCCCGCGGTGGCGAACACAGTCACCAGCGCGATCAGCCGTGAGACCACGCGCGCTCCGAGGATCAGGACCGTGTTGCGGAGCGCCCTCGAACCAAGGCCGGTGGTGGCGGCTGGCGAGGCAGGTAATGAGGCGTCGTGATCTGGCAACTGGCTGCATCGTACCGCTAGAGTTCGGGGTCACATGGCGGACCGGATGAGGATCTTGAGCGGCATGCGGCCCACCGGGCGCTTCCACCTGGGCAACTACCTTGGCGCCGCCCAGAACTGGGTCAACCTGCAGAACGAGTACGACTGCTACTACTTTGTGGCCGATTACCACGCCCTGACCACCGAGCCTGACGGCCACACCGTGGAGAGCAAGGTTTACGACCTCGCCGCCGACCTCATCGCGGTCGGTCTGGATCCAAAGCGCAGCGTCATCTACCAGCAATCAAAGGTGCCTGAGGTCGCGGAGCTCACGCTGCTGCTGTCGATGGTCACTCCGCTCGGCTGGGCCCTGCGAACGCCGACGTTCAAGGAGATGGCCAAGAAGCATCCCGACAACGTGAACCTGGGCTTGCTCTCGTATCCGGTGCTCCAGGGCGCTGACATCGTGATCGTCAAGGGCGAAGGCGTTCCCGTCGGCAAGGACCAGCTCCCCCACCTCGAGCTGGTGCGGGAAATCGTCCGCAAGTTCAACCGGACTTACAGCCCTGTCTTCCCGGAGCCCAAGGCGCTGCTGACCGAGACCCCGTTGATACGCGGCACCGACGGCAAGCAGCGCATGTCCAAGACGGTGGGCAACATCGTCGGTGTCACCGATGACGCTGCGGTGATCCGGAAGCAGGTGCAGAGCATGGTCACCGACGTCAAGCGCACGTACATGACACAGCCAGGCCACCCGCGCACCTGCAATGTGTGCGCGTTCTACAAATTCTTCTTCGACGACTGGCAGCACTACTGGGACCTTTGCCGCAAGGCCCAGATCGGCTGTGGCGAGAAGAAGAAGATCCTCGCCGAAAAGATGATCGAGACGTTCACGCCGTTTCGCGAGGCCCGAGCCGAGCTCTCGCCGGAGGCAGTCACCCGCGTCCTGGACGAAGGCAGCGAAAAGGCACGCGGGGTGGCACGGCAAACGATGCTCGAGGTCCGCCAAGCCGTGGGCCTCCCCCCACTTCCGGTTGGCTGACCGGGCCCGCTAGAATTCGAGTCGGATGGCAGATTCGCCGGCTCAGCCGCGATTTACCCGCCGAACCTTTCTCGGCTGGTGGATGGCCAGTCTTATGACCGCGACCGTCGTCACCGGCTTGGCCCCGATCCTGGTCTTCCTCTGGCCGGCGCCACCCAAGGGGCAGAAGAAGACGTCCCTCAACGTGTCGATCGGCAAGCCCTTGAGCCAGCTGGCCGACGGCGACGCGATCAAGTTCGACGCCCCGACGAGCCCGAACTCGGCTTTCATCATGGCCGACGGGGGTGGCGACAACGCCGCCGGCGAGCTGGCCTTCGGCGGCTTTGTCGTGAAGAACCAGGGCAAGGTGGACGTGTTCGCGATCAACTGCTCGCACCTCGGCTGCTCGGTCGCGCTGAACGCCGACGCCAAGTCTTTCGACTGCCCCTGTCACGGCTCGCGGTTCCACCTCGACGGGACTGTGCTTCACGGGCCTGCGGCCTTCCCGCTCTCGCACCTGACGTGGAAGCAGGCGTCTGACCCGACGACGATCGACGTCGACGGGATCAACCTGGGCTTCTAGCAAATGGCGATCCCCCACCCCCGCGACATCCAGCTGGCGGTGGTGAATTGGCTCGACGAGCGTTACCCGTTCACCAAGGCGGTCGACGAGGCCCTCTACCAGAGAGTGCCGAACTTTGCGAACGCCTTCTACTACTGCTTCGGAGGGATGGTCTTCATCCTCATCGTCCTGCAGCTGCTGACCGGAATCCTGCTCGCCCTGTATTACGTTCCGGATGCCGGTGTGATCGGGAACTCGCCCGCGTACAACAGCGTGAACTACATCCAGAGCAGCGTTTACCTCGGTTGGCTCATCCGCGGCGTGCATTTCTGGGGCGCGAACATCCTGATCGTCATGGTGTTGATCCACATGGCGAGGGTCTACTGGACCGGGTCGTACCGAGCTCCGCGTGAGCTCAACTGGATGGTGGGCATCATCATGCTGCTGGTCATCCTGTTGTTTTCGCTCAGCGGCTACCTGCTGCCCTGGGACACCAAGGCCTACTTCGCCACCGAGGTCACCATCAAGATCGCGGGCTCTGCCCCACCCGCTCAACTGGGCGCCTTCATCCGCGAGATCCTTCAGGGTGGGGCCGTTGTGGGTCCGCCCACGCTGCAGCGCTTCTTCACAGTTCACGTGTTCCTGCTCCCGGCGCTGATCACGCTCCTGATGTACGTGCACTTCCGCTTCATCCGCGCCCACGGCATCTCGGAGCCCATGTAGATGGACGAGTTCACTCCGAAGGACGGACCCGGCGCAGCGACCGCCGCGTCGGTCATCCCGATCATCGAGGTCGACCACGCCGGCGGTCATGTGCTCGAGCCCGAGTGGAAGCGGCTGCCCATCGGCCCCGACAACATCCTGTACCCCGTCCTGGTCGGGCTTGCACTCTTTCCCATCCTCATGGGCGCCGCCGGCCACCACCTCGCGGACGACATGCCCGACGAGGACACGCACCCATTCTTCCCCGACCACTTCTGGCCCTATCCGATCATCGCCGTGGTGATGCTGGTGACGGTCGGCCTGCTTGCGTTCTTCGTCCAGAAGAACCTTCAGCTCGAGGCGCCGGCGGATCCCCGCGCGGTCACGATTCCGCGACCCGACTGGTACTTCCTCTTCCTCTTCCAGTTCCTGAAGCTGGGGCCGGAGCTGATCATGTCGCTCGTGATCCCTCCGATCGTGGTGGGCATCCTCCTCTTGTGGCCGTTCATCGACGCCATCGGCGGACCGAGGGCTGCAAAGCGGCTGGGCTGGCAGCGCTGGCCGGTTCCGGGCCGGAACGTCTACACCGGCACGGGCTTCGTGGTCTTCCTGGCGATCATCGCGCTGCTGACGCTCTGGGCGCTGGCCGGGCCGCAGTTCTGTCTGCCATGGTTCACCGGCCCGGTCTGCGGGGCATAGCCGCCTAAGCCTTTTCGGTGACCTTGTACTCCAGGTAGGCCCCCAGCAGCAGGCGCGTGTGCGCTTCCAGCGCTGGGACCACGCTCATGACCAGCCCGATCACCGGGTACGCGAGGTACTGGATGTGCACGCCGATCCTTTTCCAGAGCGGCCAGCCCTTCGGCTTGGGCGGCAGGATCAGGTATTCGAAGTACATGAAGAAGATGACCATCGAAAGCGTGGTGGACAGCAGCACGCTCGAAGCGGACCACAACGTCTGACCGACATCCGTCAACGAGAAGTCCGTGCTGACCCACAGCGGCACCGACGCGCCGAACATCAACAGCAGTGGCAGGAACACCCAGTTGAGGTGATTCGCAAAAAGGTTGTAGAAGCGCCGGAACCGCAGCCAGGGTGAGATTTCAGTGTGTCTGAACAGCCGGACCAAGACGTAAGGCACATCTGTGACGCCCCAGGCCCACCGCTTGATCTGGTTGTACTGGCTCATGTGTGTGGATGCGTAATCGCGGGAGTTGGGCGAGTCTCCGTAGATCGGCAGGAATACGGACTTGACGTGAAAGCGCGACCCAAAGGTGAAGAAGGACTTCCAGTAAAAACGCGAGTCTTCGGGAATGACGTCCTTGTCCCAGTACCCGACCCGCTGGACGAACTCGAGGCTGCACGTGTAGCTGCTGAAGGCAACCAGGCGGTGAGGCCTCGAGTGAAGAAACATCTGCCACTGCGACGTGATCGCCGACATCACGCGCACGGCCATCGGCACCTCCCAGATGTTGTTGTGAAAGAGGGGCACCGGCTGCCAGATCGCATAATCCCGCAGCGGCTCGCGCGCATGGTGAA
>DATARC010000249.1:0-6281 GCA_036264335.1 Candidatus Dormiibacterota bacterium | reverse complement strand
ATCTGGCTGTCGAGGGTTCAAATCCCTCTAGCCACCCCAATTTTTTCTCGTGGCAGGTGCGGCTTCGACCAAAAGGGCCCAAATGGTGCTGCCTGCACGCGATGGGGCGACCATCTGGGCACGAATGGCGGTCATGCCGGCAAGGCGAGGGGTTCGCCACGGGTGAGGTTCAGCCTTCGACCGCTTCCCAGCAGTACGTGAGCTTGCCGCTGTAGGAGGGGTCGAATGCCGACAGGCGGCGCACCTGGAAGTGGGGATCGCCCACGCCGACGGGCGGGTAGTAGATGTTGAGCGGCCCCGCGGGTTCGAAGCCGAAACGCCCGTAGTACGCGGGATTCCCAAGTAGAGCGACCAGCGCATAGCTCGCCGCGTCTGCGCGGCGGATCAGCTCGGTCATCAAGGCGCTGCCGAGTCCGCGGCCCTGGTGTGAAGGCTTCACCGCCAGTGGAGCGACCGCGACCACTACGCGCCCTCCCAGGTCCGCTCGCGCACCCAGCGCGTGGCCCACCACCAGCTCGCCGTCGAGCGCCACCAGCTCGAGGCCCTCCAGCATGGCTTCCAGCCGCCAAGTGGTGACGACGATGTCGACTTCCTCCTGACCATCACGGCCGCCCCGCGAGAACGCCTCCTTGACGAGCGCGAGGATGGCATCTCGGTCAAGCGGCGTGGCCGCGCGAATCGCAGGCGAGGCCAACCTACGCGCTTTTCACCTGGGACTGGAGCAGAGCGAGGATCCTGTTCTGACCCTCAAGGATCTGGATCGACTGCGCGGCAAGCATGTGGATCGCCTCGAGCGTTTCGTGGTCGGTTTCCGCACGCGCGTCGCTGGCGGCCGCCTGGACGTTCTGACCGACCATGATCGCGACCATCGCCAGCGCCTGGAAAATGCCTCCGACAATCAGCAGCATCAGCGCGAAGGGGTATGGGTCGAAGCTCAGCGGACCAAGCTTCGAGAGCAGGATCCACCCTCCGATGAACACCATCAGGAAATAGAAGAACCACATGTTGCCGACGCCGTTCGTGATCAGCAGGGCGAGCCACTTGTTGAACCCGGTATGGGGATGGAAGTCGTTGTTGCGGATGAGCTTGTGCTTCATCCGCACAGCATCGCTCAGAAAAGTACCGGTAAGCGCCTCGTGATTGGGTTAGGGGCCGAATCTACGGTGGCAGCTGGCGCAGCGGTGGATCGTGAAGGGTTTGGCAGCGTGCTTGATGGCGGTGAGGTGGCCATTGCCGCTGGAAACCGAGTTGGCTCCGGCCGCCACGTGCTCGCAGGTGGCCCGACCGTCGTCGAACAGGACGAACAACACAGGCTGTCCGCGCATGTCGACAGTTGCCTTACCGAGTCTTCTTGTCAGGTCGGCGCTACTCGCTGGAACCCCAGCCGACCGGTGGGCATGACACCGCGCGACGCGAGGGCTCTATCTCAATGTAGACGCTTTCCCGCGCTGTTGCCGCCTTCACAGCCGAATCAGGCGCCCGCGAAATGGGGTTGGATCTCACTCTGGACGGACTGCAGCGGCTGCGAGGCGCTCGCCGCCCCTGATCAGGAGCGACGGGCGAAACGGGCGTGCACGACAGCTGGTGAGCTGATGAGCTCTACACATTCGTAGTTGGACGAAAACCCGTGAAGCCCGTCCCAGAGCCGCTCTCCATCGCCAAGCACCATCGGCACGATGGCAAGATTCATCTCGTCGACCAGACCCGCCCGCAGGTATTGCTGGAGGGTGGCCACTCCACCGCCTAGCCTCACGTCGCGACCATCCGCCGCCTCGAACGCTCGATGGAGCGCCGCCTCGATGCCATCGGTGACGAAGTTGAAGGTGGTGCCGCCCGCCATCTCGATCGGATCGCGCGGGTGGTGGGTGAGGACAAACACCTGGTGGTGGTAGGGCGGGTCGGCGCCCCACCAACCGGTCCAGCTTTCGTCTGGCCACTCTCCTCGAATCGGTCCGAACATGTTGCGGCCAATGATCGTCGCCCCGATGCCGGTGTCGGCCTCCTCGATCAAACGATCATCCAGCCCCTCGGCGCCGCCTGCCTCTCCTTGCCTCTTGTGCCAGGCGCGGGTCTCGAACACCCACTCGTGTAGCTTCAGACCATCGATGCCAAGAGGGTTGTCGACGTCCTGGCTTGGTCCGGCTCCGAAACCGTCGATCGACACGGCGAAGTTGTGGACACGAAGTTTGGGCACCGCCCGTCTAGCGTAGACCGCCGACGTCCGCCGGGTTGACTCAGGAGTCCGACACTTTTCCGCCCGGAAGCCGTTAATAATGTCGTGGCCCGAATCAGGATGGTCCCGGAGTCCGACGCGACGGGACTGCTGGCTGAGGTCTATGCCCAAGCCAAAGCGGTGAGCCCGGTCGGCATCGTGGCGCCGATCCTCCAGACCATGAGCCTGCGGCCGGATTTCCTTGCCGCCATCCAGGCCGCGTCGCGCATGCATTTCAGCGACGGAGCCCTGACGCGCGCGCAGCACGAGATGATCGCCTCGTACGTCTCCGCGCTGAACCGCTGCAGGTATTGACTCAGCTCCCACACGTGGTTCCTGCAGTTGCAGGGCAGGCAGTTCGAGGGAGTGGCGAATGCGTTGCGCGACGGCGACCTCGACGCGGCGAACCTCGAGCCACCGGAGCGAATCCTGCTCGACTTCGTCGGCACCATTGCCAAGGCTGCATATCGCGTCACCGATGAACAGGTGCAGGGACTTCGCGACGTTGGGTGGACGGACGAGCAGATAGCGGAGGCCGCGTACGTGGCCGCCCTGTTCAGCCTGTTCGTGAGGCTCGCCGACACCTTTGGCATCGAGCCGCCCGCGGTCTATGAGCCGGCGGGCATCCCCCGAGCCGTCCCGCGCGAGGAAAAGTAAGGTCGATCCTGGCCGATAAAGGCGCCAGGGTCAGGGCGCCGGAGCGAGGCCCGTGTAATCGATCGAGATCACCTGGTTGGTGGCTGCGGTGGGGTCGCCGGTGATGTCCTGCGGCGTGCCGCCGAGGCCCCAGGTTTTGGCGTACGTCGATGACGTCCTCGAGAGCACGTTGCCAGACGCGTCCCTCGTCGTGAGAGTCGCGATCCCATGCACGTAGATGCCTTCAAGGCGGGAAGCCTGGGTGGCGAACTTCGGCAGGTACAGCTGGAGGCTCAGCTTGTCGAACGTGTACGTCTTTTGCACGAACGTCTTGGAACCGATGTCCTGTTTGATCACATCGGTGAACTCTGTGAGGGCATCGTCGGAGGCGCCTCCCTGCGCCAGCTTCAGGTCATGGGAGCGGCGCGCCTCGGACTCGATGATCAGGTCGAGCACGATGTCATGCGCCATCTCGTTGACGGCGCTGGAGGTCAGGTTCGGGTCGAAGTCGCGAACGTTGGCGGCCACGGTCATCGTGGGGTAGGCCGGGAGCAGCCAGACGCGGGCTGAGGCCGAACCCGCCGAGGTGCCGCCCGGCGGCGGCAGGCCGGCGCTCGCGGTGGTCGAGACCCAGACGGCGGTGGCCGGTCCGCTGCCCACTGTGGCCGAAACCTTGGGCGTCGACCCGTCGGGAAGCTCGGCGAAGGGCGTCGGGCTGGTGGCCGATATGTCGGCCGCCACCGGGAGAGCCCCGAGGCAAACCAAAGCGACGGCCAGAGCCGCCGGCACCTGCCACCTGAACCCTCCAAGCATCCATCGCAGGCCAGCTCCCTCGGCGACGAAGGGCGCCAGGAACGCGACGAGCGCAAATCGAAGCGCGCAGGCGATGACCAGGCTGCCGAGGATCGCGGTCTTGGTCCAGAACTCCAGCGTCGTGGGGCCGATCAGCAGCACCGCGAGCATGGCGACGATGACGCCGAACACCACCCTCGCGAGGGCTCCGTCCGGCACGGTCCGCGGGTCGGGGATCATGAACAGGGCGAAGATAAGGACCTCAGGCGAGGTGACCATGATCGTCCACAGATCCCGACCGCACATTGGTGCGACGCGCCAGCTGGCGACCATGCAGTGGTCCGGAGCCTGCGACAGCGCAATCGCAAGGAAGGCAGCGAAGGCGATCATGAAGCCAAAGACCAGGCCGAGCATCTTCAGCTCCCATGCGATCAGCAAGCCTCCGCCGACGAGGATCACGTAGGTCACCGCCATCCACAGGCCCATCGGAATCCACCAGAGGTCCAGCGGCTCGGTGTGCTGCACGCCGAGCACGACGAACGCCAGGACGAGGGCAACGTTGGAGGGGTTGAAGATGTGACGTCCTTTCCACCGGATCAGGTACTTGGTCGCCATGCCAAGGGCCACCACGCCGATGAAGATCTCGATCCCGTGGGTGCTCCACCATTGTCCGTGCAGCGTGCCCGGAACCCGGAGGATGAAGGCGGTGCTGTTGCCGGTGAGCAGGCCGCTGGCGGGCCAGATGATGGCGTGGTCCTTGAAGAACACGATCACGAACTCAATGAGGGCGCCGGTCGCCAGGCAGATCAGGATCTGGGCGATCGACAGCCGGAAACCCAGGACGGTCTGGCCCAGGGCCTGGAGGGTCAGGAGGACCGCAGCCACGTGCATGCGGGGATCGCGGAGGGTGGGGAGGACCACCGGGTAGTCGCGGCCGCCCAGGTGCAGGGTCCGAGGCTTCGCGCGGGGCGGTCCGCGCCTGGCATCGACTGGAAGGGTCAGCCCCTGCGGAGGCGCCGTATCGGAACTCGCCACGGTTCGGGTAACGGTAATAGTATCCGGACCGTTACAGGGCCGAGCGAATGGCACCAATCGTGTCACCAGAGCGGACGAGGCATAGGGCGCTGGCCGTCTTGGCCGGATCGATGTTGATTGCCCTCTACTCGGCGTGCCAGGCGCCATTTGGGCTTGGCGAGCCGTCGACTCGCTCACTCGAGGACGGCGCGGCCGGCACCCTGGCAGCGGCCAAGTCTTTCGAGATAGCCGGCTCGTACTCAGAGGGCGGAAATCAATGGACGGTCGACATGCAGACAGCTCGCTTCAACAGCCAGCACGTGATCGTCAGCGATTCCGAGCTGAAGCTGGAAGCTGTCATCCTCTTCGATGCAAACGGGTCGCCAACCGACGCGTACTTTCGCGGCAGCCAGTACCTGTCCGCGCACATGGGCGCCGACCCGGCTTCACGCAACCTCGTCAAAGCGGCGGGCAACGCCTGGTGGAAAGGTTCGGCATCCCAGGTCCCACGCCTGGGCGAGCTCACGGATGGGGCTGCATTTCGGGCGGCTTTCCTGGGCACGGCCGTGTCCAATCGAACCGATCACGTGGCGGTGGACGGAGTGGACGCGGTCACCCTGTCAGGACCGCGCGCCGACGTTTTCATCGCCGCGGACGCGCCCCATCAGCTCCTACGCCTGCGCTTCAAGACCAGCGCGTCAATCGACGGGATTAAGGGTGCCGACTTCAAGTACAGCAACTTTGGCAAGGACTTCAGCATCGTCAAGCCGACCGACGTCATCGATTTTTCCAACCTGTCGACGCTGCCCCCGATCTACACAGTCGTGTCGGTGGACACCTCGAAGTGCGGTTCGACCTGCGTGGTCTCAGCGCTGATCAAGAACCTGGGGGGCAAGGTTGGCGCGCAGGCGCCCTCGACCATCACTTTCACGATGACCGACTCCGCCTCAAAGCAGGCGATAGGCACATGCAGCGCGCAGGTCGCGCCCGACGTCGGTTACAACTCCACGAAAACGGTTTCGTGCACGATCACCACGTCGGGTGGGCAGGCGGCGAACGCCGCCACCGTGACCGCCACGCCGACGAACCCGGGGCGAGCCTAGCGCGGCCAGGGCTACTTGCGCGCCGCCACCTTGAGGTCGGCGATCAGTCCAGCCAACGCCTCCCTGCGCGCTTTGTCGTCTGGGGATCGGAGGATCGAGGATGGATGGACCGTGGCGAGGACGGGCACGCCGAGCGGTGAGGCCAGGACCTTGCCTCGCTGCTGGGTCACCTTGAACGTGGCGCCCATCACCGACTGAGCCGCGGTCGCGCCGAGAAGCACGACCAGGCGCGGGCGCACGGTTTCGAGCTCTGCTGTCAGCCACGGCCTGCAGGCGCGCACGTGCACCTGGCTCGGTTTCAGGTGCAGGCGCCGCTTGCCCCGCCTCTCCCATCGAAAGTGCTTGACAGCGTTGGTGAGATAGACCTCGCCTCTCGAGATCCCTGCAGCCTCCAGCGCCTCGTCGAGAATTCGCCCGGCCGGCCCGACGAAGGGCATGCCCTCGACGTCCTCGCGATCGCCCGGTTGCTCGCCGACCAGCATGAGCCTGGCGCCCTCGTTGCCCTCGCCAAACACGGTCTGGGT
>DATARC010000233.1:0-1970 GCA_036264335.1 Candidatus Dormiibacterota bacterium | reverse complement strand
CTGCGCCTGCTGGGCAGCGTGGGCGAGCCGATCAACCCCGAGGCGTGGGTCTGGTACCGGGAGCACATCGGCGGCAACCGCACGCCGATCGTCGACACGTGGTGGCAGACCGAGACCGGAATGATCCTCATCACGCCGCTGCCGGGGATCACCACGCTCAAGCCAGGCTCCGCGACCAGGCCGTTTCCAACGGTTGATGCAGCCGTGTTAGACAACGCGGGCAAGGAGGTCCCACCCGGAGGAGGCGGCTACCTCGTGATCCGCAAGCCGTGGCCGGCAATGCTGCGCGGGATCTACGGCGACCCGAAGCGATACGAGGAAACGTACTGGAGCCGGTGGAAGGACACGTACTTCGTCGGGGACGGCGCACGCATCGATGAGGACGGCGACTTCTGGCTGCTCGGCCGGGTTGACGACGTGATGAACGTGTCAGGCCACCGCATCTCAACGATCGAGATCGAAAGCGCGTTGGTCAGCCACAAAGCTGTCGCCGAGGCTGCGGTAGCGGGCCGCAACGATGCTCAAACGGGCCAGGCGATTGTTGCATTCGTCACCTTGAAGGGCGGCCAAGAAGGATCGCCCGCAATGATGAAAGAGCTACGCGACCACGTCGGCACAGTGATCGGAAAGTTCGCCGCGCCCGCCAACATCGTGTTCACCCCGGAGCTGCCGAAGACGCGATCGGGCAAGATCATGCGGCGCCTCCTGCGAGACGTGTCGGAAAACCGGCCGCTGGGCGACACCACGACACTGGCCGATCCAACCGTGGTCGCAGAGATAGCGCGCAGGGGCAAGGAAGAGGCGGCGAAAGAAGAGGGCTAGGGAGCCGCGGCTAAGCCGCCCAGCGCAACCCACGAACGCGCGCCCGGCGAAACACAACATGATCGGGCGGCACGAAACGAAACTCTCGACCCACTTGCACCACCTGCCAGGCACCCTCATGCACAAGGCGATGGTGGAAGTAACAGAGCAGAACCAGATTCGACAATTTGGTCAGACCGCGCCTCGCCCAGGCAACTATGTGGTGCGGCTGCGACCAATCGACGTTGCGATCGCAACCGGGGAATCGGCAGCCATGATCTCGAGCTCGCAAGGCGCGGCGCGTCGGCGCCGAGACCACCCGCGTCGCCCGGCCGACGTCGATGACCGAGGAATCCGCCAGCAGCACACGAGACACAGTGGCGTCGCAAGCGATGCGCTCCAGCGTGCGGGTCGAGATCGGCAGCGAGAGCTCGAGGTCCGCCGGCGGCACGCCGAGCTCGTTCTTGATGCCCTCCAGGCTGGTGGTCAGGTTGAGGTGCGGCCGGACGCCGTTGCGGCGTGGCAGCCGGCCCTCATCCATGGCGTGGAGCACCAGCTCGCCCAGTGAGTCGGCCATCCGCTGCTTGTGGCTGCGCTCGTCGTCAGGACCCAGCCGCTTGGCCAGCGAATCGAGCGCAGTCTTGAAAGCCGCCCCGTTGACCGGATCGAGGATGGCGTCGACGCAGAACATGCCGTCCTGCATCTGGCTGATGTCGAGGCGGCGGTTGGAGAAGTCGGCCTCGGCGTCATTGAAGAAGCCATCGGGGTCAGCCACGTGCCGGGCGGTACGACAGAGGTAGCGGAGGCGGCCGACCGAGAAGTTGCGGGCGTGCTCCAACATCTCCTCCTCATCGAAGAGCACTGCCTTGGCGCCGAGCTGGTCGCGCAGGTGGCAGAGCAAGGAGGCGGACTGGTAGCTGACCGCGCCCTCGCGCAGGGCCTCAGCCAGCTTGGGCAGTGACTCGAGCTGCTTGCCGACGCAGAGCCGGTCGGCGGTCGAGGTGGAGGACATGCCGCAGAGCCGGCTCGCCCAGGTGACGACAGTGGCGCTGCCATCAGCCAGATGGGCTCCTGCCTGTTGAGCCCGACGGGTGTCTGCCGAGAAGGTGCCTTCGAGGGAGTCGATGACTGCGCGCAGGCCTTTGAGATCGAGGTCGCGATCCTCAGAA
>DATARC010000217.1:0-7383 GCA_036264335.1 Candidatus Dormiibacterota bacterium | reverse complement strand
GGCCTTGATGTCGATGCGAAATCCAGTGAGCTTTGCCGCCAGCCGCGCATTCTGCCCATCGCGGCCGATGGCCAGCGAGAGCTGGGCCCGCGGTACGAGGACGGTCGCGGTGCGCGTCATGCGATCGATGCTGACCGACTGCGGTTTGGCAGGGCCGAGGGCCGAGGCCACAAACGCTTCGGCATCGTCAGACCAGGGCACGACGTCGATATGCTCGCTGGCGAGCTCGCTGAGAATCGCGCGGTGGCGAACCCCCTTGGGGCCGACGCACGCGCCTACCGGGTCGAGCCACACCTGGCTGGAAGAGACCGCGATCTTGGTGCGCAGGCCGGCTTCTCTCGCAATGCCGCGCACGTTCACAGTCCCTGCCTTGATCTCGGGCACTTCGGCCTCCAGCAGGCGGTGTACGAACATGCGCGAGGCTCGCGACACCCGCACCTGCGCCTGGCGCGCATTCCGCTGCGGCTCCATGATCACCACGAGCACCGGCTTTCCCGGATGCAGCTGCTCGCCGGGGATCTGCTCTTCCGGAGGCATCACGCCTTCAGCTTTGCCGAGGTCTATGTAGACAGTGCCCATCTCACTCCGATCGACGACTCCGCTGGCGAGCTCGCCCTTGTGCTCGGACACATCGCGCAGCACCTTGTCGCGCTCCAGGTCGTGGATGTGTCGGAGCACGGCGTGCTTGGCGGTTTGCGCAGCGAGGCGCTTGAAATCTTCGGAGGGCAGCATCTCGACCATCTCGCTGCCGTCACCGCGCACGATGCGGCTGCGCACCTCCAATCCCCCGGTCTTGGTGTCGAGCTTCACTGTGATGTCCCCTGCCGGGCTGAACGCGCGCGTGTACGCGACCGCCAGGGCTCCCTCCACCGTGTGCAGCATCTCCTCGAAAGGAATGCCGACCTCCGCGCAAAGCGCGGTCAGCGCTTCGGCAAGGCTTTCGGTGGGCGCCTCAGAATGAGACCGCGAGCCTGCCCGCGACAATGTCACTCCATGCGATGTGCATCACGACAGGAGCCCGGCCTCGGACCCCCAGCGCCTGCACTGCTATGCCGGCGCCATCCACGGCGACCAGCTGACCCTCGACGACGGTATCCGTGTTGCCGCTGCGGTAGCGAATGTTCACCCGCTTGCCGTTGAAACGCTCGTAATCGGCCTGCGCGCGCAGCGGGCGTTCGGCGCCCGGCGAAGAGACCTCGAGGTTGTAAGGCCCGTCGATGATCTCAGAATGCTCGATCAATGGACCGGCGACCCGGCTCACCTTTTCGCAGTCCTCGATGGTGATGGGTTCAGCGTGGTCGATCGAGATGCGAAGCGTGCGGCCGCCCTGTCCCGACTGCTCGAGCGAGTACAGCTCGTAACCCATGTGCTTCAGGGTGGGTTCGATCAGCTCTTTGATTGACGATATGGGCCAGGTTGGCATGTGAGGTGTCTGAAGCCAACGATAGCCGGATTGACCGCCTGGCGCTGGTTACCGGACCGGCGCCAGCTTTCGCCAGACCACCAGCAGCGGCGAAGCATTGAAAATCGAGCTGTAGGTGCCCGACACGATGCCGATCATCAGGGCGAGCGCAAAGCCCTTCAACGTGTCGCCACCCGAGATCAGGATCGCTGACAGCACCAGGACGACGGTGAAGCTGGTGATGATCGACCTGGCAGCAGTCTGCATGATGCTGAGGTTGACGACCTGTTCGAAAGACAGGCGCTGGCTCACGCGAAGGTTTTCGCGAATCCTGTCGAACACGACGATGGTGTCGTGGACCGAGAAACCCACAACGGTCAGCACCGCGGTGACGAACAGCGCATCGATCTCACCGATCCGGTTGTGAAAAAACGTGCCGATGATCGAGAAGATGCCGGTGAGGATGAACACGTCATGCAGGAGGGCGGCGAGGGCTGAACCGCCAAACTGGAAACCCGCGCGCCAGCCACCCGGCACGTTGTGGAACCGCCAGGCCAGCAGGAGCAGGATGCCCGCCGACGCGACCACGACGGCCAGCAGGGCACGCGTGATCGTCTCGCCCGCAATCGTCCCCCCCACCTCGGTCACCGACTCGGTTTTGGTGTCGACGGGACCCAGCGACTTGACGAGATCGCTCACGACCTGCGCCTGCGCCGCCGGGCTCAGAGGCACGGCGCGGATGATGTAGTTCCCGGCGCCCGCGGCGGGGATCACGGTCCCGTGGATGTTCTCCTTGGCGACCGCATTCTCCACCTGCACCTGGCTCGGCCTGCTGTCGAAGTGAAGCGAGAACTCCGTGCCGCCCGCAAAGTCAATGCCCAGGAGAAAGCCGCCGCCCGGCCGGGCCATGGACACGATGCCGGGGATGATGATGATCAGGGAGATCAGGAAGAAGAGGTTGCGGCGGCTGACGATGTCGAGCTTCCTCACGCGGGGCTCGCGCGGCGGGGGCTCCGCCTTTACGGGCTCGGAGACGACCGCCTGTGGCTGCTCCTGTTCCTCATCGGCCTCGTCGTCTTCCTCAGCCTCACCGTCTTCCGCGTCCAGCTCCTCAGGAGACTCGAGCACGATCCACCCCCAAGAGACGCGGCCGCCTGAACGCGCTGGAGTTGAGGACGATCGCCAGCAGGTTGTGCGTGACCACGATCGAGGACACCAGGCTCGCCAGGACGCCGACGCCGAGCGTGATCGCGAAACCTTGCACCGCAGGCGGCCCGATGAAGCCAAGGATCACGCAGGTCATGAAGGTCGACGAGTTGGAGTCTCGAATGGCGGGCCACGCGCGCCGAACCGCAGCGTCCACCGCTGCCGGGATCGTGCGCCCTGACCTGACCTCCTCTTTGAATCGTTCGAAGATCAGGACGTTGGCGTCGACGGCCATACCCACAGACAGGATGAATCCCGTGATGCCCGCGAGAGTCAGCGTCACCGGCACCCATTTGAAGACCGCCAGCACCGCTGCGGCATAGAAGAGCAGCGCGATGCTCGCGAGAAGTCCGGGGATCCGGTAGTAGACGATCATGAAGATGACGACGATCGAGAGCCCCAGCAGGCCTGCGGCGAGGCTGAGCTTTACGGATTCCGCGCCGAGCGTGGAGCCGATCTGCGTGACCCCAAGCACCTGCAGGTCCACCGGCAGCGAGCCGGAGTTGATACCCGTGGCGAGGTCGACCGCGCTCGCCTGAGTGAAGCCGCCGCTGATGAATGCGGAGCCACCGAGGATGGGCTGGATGGTGTTCGCGTCGACCAGGTACTTGGGGCAGGTCGCCTCAGGCCCTTTGGTCGCCAGGCAGTTCGAGTCGAAGCTGCCGGAAACCGTGGTCGCGTACGTGGCGTCCTCCCAGTGATTGATGTCGTTCTGCGTGAGGTCCAGCCAGATCGTCAGGTGTCTCTCGGGGCAGCTTGCTGTGGCCACGGTGCTGGGATCGCCGGGGCACGCTGCCACGTTCGCGGTGGTGAGCTTGCCGAACTTGTCGGCGCCGGCCTGGGTGAAGTTCACGTTGACCACCCACCCGATTCCGCTTGAGGGATCGATGCTCGCGCTCGCGCTTGCGATGTCGTCGCCGGTGAGGCCGGTGAGCTGCGGTCGGTAACCGGGTTGTACACCAGCGGTCACCTTGTCGTCCTTGACCCACCTCGTGTAGACGAGCTTGGAGATGGCCCCGATCGTCTTCTGAGCCTGCTCGGCGGTGACGCCCGCGAGGTCGACGGTGATCCTGTCGTTGTTGGTGCCCGCGCCGCGCACCTCGGGCTCGCTGACGCCCAGGCTGTTGACGCGCTTGAGGATGACGGCGATGGTCCTCTGCTGAACGTCGGAGCGCGATTGGCCGGGCGGGAAGTTGGTGAGCTGGTAGTCGATGTGGGTGCCGCCCGAAAGGTCCAGGCCTTTGTGGATGTAGATCTGCCAGCCGCCGAAGTTGGGCGGCAGGCCAGGCACGCTGCCGGTGAGCGGGTAGTGGTTGACGATTCGATAGATGTAGCCGGCGCCGTCGACGAACAGCGAGAACATCAGGATCGCGATAACCAGAAGCCGGACGGGCCAGCTGAGGACCAGTTGCACAGCCCGAGAAGTTTACTGATGTCCGGCACCTGGGCCGGACGGGGTGCCAGGGATGGCTGTGCTTCGAAACCGCTATCGGTGCCGCAGGATCACGTTCAGCACGATCGTGAGGATGATCGACAGGATGATGCTAGTGGCGATCGGCACGTAGACCGTCACGCCGCCGCTGCGAAAAGTGAAGTCACCCGGCAGGTTGAACCGCCCGAAGAGCATCAGGCCGCCACCGATCACGGCCAGCAGAACGCCAAAGACGAGCAGGATCCTGCCGATGTCCTGCATGGCGCCTCTCTTAGAGCAGCCGGGTTTGCTGCGGTCCGGGGTCTGGCGGCACCAGGCCCAGGTGCCGGTAGGCCAGCTCGGTGGCGACCCGGCCCCTTGCGGTGCGAGCCAGGAAGCCGATCTGGATCAGGTAAGGCTCGTGGACGTCCTCGATCGTCTCCGGCTCCTCCGAGAGGGACGTGGCGATGGTGTCCAGGCCAACCGGCCCGCCCTTGAACTTCAGGATGAGCGTCTCCAGCAGCTGGCGGTCGAGCGGCTCCAGTCCGAGGTCGTCGATCTCCAGCATGCCAAGCGCCAGCCTCGTCGTGTCTACTGTGGCGCGCCCGTCGCCGCGCACCTGCGCGTAGTCGCGAACCCGGCGAAGCAACCGGTTGGCGATCCGGGGTGTGCCTCGCGCGCGCCTCGCGATCTCGGACACGGCGTCATCGTGGATCTCGATGTCGAGGATCCGCGCGGATCTCTTCACAATCTTCTCGAGCTCCGCCTTGGTGTAAAAGTCGAGCCGGTACACGGCGCCGAACCGATCGCGCAGGGGCCCGCTCAGGAGACCTTGCCTGGTGGTGGCGCCGACGCAAGTGAAATGAGGCAGCGGCAGCGTCGCGGCGCTGGCGCCCACGCCTTTGCCCAGCACCGCGTCGAATCGGAAATCCTCGAGCGCAGGGTACAGCGATTCCTCGACCACGCTGCTGAGGCGGTGGATCTCGTCGATGAAGAACACGTCGCGGCTGTTGAGGTTCAGGAGGATCGACCCCAAGGCACCCTGGTGGTCGATGGCCGGCCCCGACGTGACCTTGATCGCAACCCCAAGCTCGTTGGCGATGATGTGAGCGAGCGTGGTCTTGCCGAGCCCGGGAGGCCCGCTCAAGAGCACGTGCTCCACCGGCTCGCCGCGGCGCCGCGCCGCCTCGAGAAGGATGCCCAGGTTTTCGCGGACCTGCTCCTGGCCGACATACTCGGAGAGCAGGCGCGGCCTCAGCGTCAGGTCGAACTGGTCGTCGTCGGAGCGTGGGTCAAGGGGGGCCGTACTTTCGGGCTCGTCGCGCGGCGGCAGGCCAGTCTTACCCGTCATTTCCGGCCCAAGGCCTTGAGCGCTGCCGCCAGCGCCTCTTGCGTCGATGGGGTGGCCCGCCAGTCCACCGATTCCAGGCCGGCGCGCGCTTCTTGCGAGGAGAAGCCCAGGTTTCGGAGCGCCGACTCGACGGCCTTCGGGACCACGCCATCTCCCGCAAGGGCGGTGGCGCGCGGAATCACCTCGACCTCCGCCAGCGCGTCGAGACGTGGCTTGAGCTCGATGATGACCTTGGCCGCCGTGCGTGCACCCACGCCGTTGGCCCGGCGGATGGGCGCCGGGTCCTCGCTCACGATGGCGCGCTTGAGAATCTCCAGGCTGGCCGCGCTCAGGATGTTGAGACCGACCTTGGGGCCGACCCCGTCCACCTGGATCAACATCTCGAAGAGCTCCAGCTCCTCAACGGATGCGAACCCGTACAGGGCGAGCTGGTCCTCGCGCACCACCGTATGGATGTGCAGCTCGTACTCGCCACCCGGCGCCGGGATCCTCTGCCGCGTGGTGGCGCTGACGCTGACCAGGTAGCCGACACCGCCGACGTCGAGGACGACGAAGTCCGGGCCTGCTCGCCGGACCACGCCGCTGAGGTGCGCGATCATCGTGCGACCTGCGTGAGCCGGCGGCTGCGCGCGTGGCAGACGGCGATGGCGATGGCATCCATCGCGTGTGCATCCACGCGGCCCTCAGGGACTTTCACCTGGGCCGCGAGCATGCGCGCGATCTGCGCCTTGTCTGCATTGCCGTAACCGGTGAGGACCATCTTCACCTGGCTCGGCTTGTACTCGAAGACTGGCACGCCGCACTCTTCCAGCACCGTGAGGATGGCGCCCCGCGCCTGGGCCACGCCGATCGCGCTGGACGTGTTGCGGCCCATGAACAGCTCCTCGAGCGATGCCTCCGTCGGCGGGTTCGCGGCGAGCAGCTCACGCAGATGCTTGGTGATCGCGAGCAGTCTCGCGCCGTCGCTACCGGGCTTCGTGACGAGAGTGCTGCACGAGAGGACGAGGTTTGAGCCTGACAGCAGCGCAAATCCAGTGCCGGCGAGGCCTGGATCGATCCCCAGGACTAATCCGTTCGCGGCGACCGACATGTGTCCAATTTCTAAACCTGTGCTGAGACGCGTTCAAAAAGCGCGTGGGAGGACTGAGGTCCTCCCCCACGGACCCCCTCCCGGGGCTCCTGGCCACGATTGGGAGTCGTTTGGAAATGGGCGTCTAGGTGACGGCCGGAGTGAATCCGGCCGACTTGCGACGCATTACTCGATTTCATTCATACCTGTGCTGAGACGCGTTCAAGGACGTTGGTGGGAATGTCGAAGTTGGCGTAGACCTGCTGGACGTCGTCGTCCTCCTCGAGGGATTCCATGAGCCTCAGGACGGCCACCGCTTTGTCCTCGCCCACAGGGACGGTCTGCTTGGGCTGCATGGTGATCTCCGCGTTCTCGACGGCCACACCGAGCGACTCGATGGCCGCTTTGACTTTCTCGAACGCGTTGGGCGGCGTCGTGATCTCGACCGACTGGCCCTCCACCTGGACGTCGTCGGCGCCGGCTTCGATCGCGGCCAGGGCGACCTCCTCTGGGTCCTTCTTCGCGGCGTTGGCCGCGATCACACCCTTGCGCTCGAACATCCACCCCACCGAGTTCGTCTCGCCGAGGTTGCCGCCGAGCTTCGCGAAGCGGTGCCTGATCGATGCGCTGGTCCGGTTGCGGTTGTCGGTGAAGGCATCCACCATCACTGCTACGCCGGCGGGACCGTAGCCCTCGTAGCGCACCTCCTCGATCTTGTCGCCCGCCAGCTCGCCAGTGCCCCGCTTGATCGCGTTCTGGATCTTGTCCGTCGGCATGTTGATCTCTTTGGCCTTCTGGATCGCGAGCCGCAACCGGAAGTTGCCGTCGACGTTGCCCCCGCCCTCTTTCGCGGCGATCGTGATCTCCCGGCTGGCGCGGGTGAATGCCTGGCCACGCTTGGCGTCGACGATCGCCTTTTTGTGCTTGATGCCCGCCCATTTCGA
>DATARC010000164.1:0-6973 GCA_036264335.1 Candidatus Dormiibacterota bacterium | reverse complement strand
GTTCTGCGGCGACGGCCTCTCCAGCCTTTCGGTGCCCGACCGCGCGACGCTCAGCAACATGTGCCCCGAGTACGGCGCCACGTCAGCGCTGTTTCCAGTCGACCAGCAGACGCTCCGCTACCTCGATGTCACCGGTCGCAGCCGCGAGCAGATCGAGCTCGTTGAGCGGTACACGAAAGAGCAGGGCCTTTTCCGCAACGACGGCGACAAGACGCCAGAGTTCAGCGAGCTCCTCGAGCTCGACCTCGGCAAGGTCGAGCCAAGCCTAGCGGGGCCGAAACGCCCGCAGGACCGCGCGCCTCTGCCCAAGGTGTGGGAGAGCTTCACAAGCGCGTTTGGCAACGGCCCGAAGCCGAGCGCCGATTCGCTTGGACGGCTCGCCGACGAGGGCGGCCCCGTCAACGTGCGCGCCGCGACCGCAGTCGCCGCGAAGCCCGCGTCCAGGCTCGAGAACGGCTGCGTCGTCATCGCCGCCATCACCAGCTGCACCAACACCTCCAACCCTTCGGTCATGGTGGCCGCGGGATTGCTGGCGCAAAAAGCAGTCGAGCTCGGCCTCGAGGTCAGCCCCTACGTGAAGACGAGCCTCGCTCCGGGTTCGCGCGTGGTCACCGACTACCTCGAAACCGCCGGCCTCATGAAGCCGCTCGAAAAGCTCGGCTTCTTCCTCGTCGGTTACGGCTGCACGACTTGCATCGGCAACTCCGGTCCGCTGTCGAGCCCCGAGGTGGAGGCGGCGGTGACGAAGGAGGATCTGAGCGTCGTCGCCGTGTTGTCCGGCAACCGCAACTTCGAGTCCCGCATCCACCCGCTGGTCAAGGCGAGCTACCTGGGCTCGCCGCCACTCGTTGTCGCGTACGCGCTGGCCGGCACCGTCAACATCGACCTCACGAAGGACCCCATTGGAACCACTCGCGACGGCAAGCCCGTGATGCTCTCGGAGCTGTGGCCGTCGCAGGCTGAGGTCAACGAGGTCGTGCAGCGATGTGTGCAGCAGGACATGTTCAAGCGCGAGTACTCGCGCATCTTCGAGGGCGACGAGCACTGGAAGAAGATGGCAGCGCCGACCGGTCCCATCTTCAAGTGGGACGAGCAGTCCACGTACGTGCACGAGCCGCCGTACTTCGAGGACTTCGGCCCCGACCCCAAGCCGCTCACCGACATCGAAGGCGCGCGAGCCCTCGCGATCCTGGGCGATTCAGTGACCACCGACCACATCTCGCCCGCCGGAGCGATTCCGCAAGACAGCCCCGCGGGCAAGTACCTCATCGAGCACGGCGTCGAGCGCAAGGACTTCAACAGCTTCGGCGCGAGGCGTGGCAACCACGAGGTGATGGTGCGCGGCACGTTCGGCAACATCAGGCTGCGCAACAAGCTGGTCGAGCGCGAGGGCTACTGGACCGTGCACCTGCCCGACGGAAAAGAGGCGACGATCTTCGACGCCTCGCAGCAGTACCGCAACGAAGGGGTGCCGCTGGTCGTGATCGCGGGCAAGGAGTACGGGTCAGGCTCATCGCGTGACTGGGCGGCGAAGGGCCCGCTGCTGCAAGGCGTGCGGGCCGTCATAGCGGAGAGCCTGGAGCGGATTCACCGCTCCAACCTGGTGGGCATGGGCATCCTGCCCCTGGAGTTCGCGCATGGAGAGAACCTGCAGTCGCTCGGCCTCAGCGGCAAGGAGCGGTTCACGATCCGCGGCCTCGACGCGCTGAAGCCGGGGCAGACCGTCGAGGTCGAGGCGGTATCCGACGATGGCAAGAAGACGGTCTTCAAGACCCACTCGCGTGTCGACAACGACACCGAGGTCGGATACATGCACAACGGCGGCGTGCTCCCGCTGGTGCTCCGGGAGCTGATCGCAAAGGATTGATGGGCGGCCGAGCCATCGCCGCGTGACCCCGTGCCGCGGCCGCGACCGGAGTACACGCGCCGCGCTCCAGGGGCGACCAAAATTGCCCGAATGGCTGTGCCAGACCGCGTGCGCTGGGACAAAAGTGCCCGAATGGCCGTATCCCAGCCGACGCCGAGGCGCTAAAGAGCTAGGCCGCCTCGCCCGATCGGATCGGATAACGCCTTTCGTGCCCGCACTCCGGACACTCGTACAGGCCGACCACCGTGTTCGGCTCCGACGAATCCGAGTGCAGGGTGCGCAGCTTCATCGGCACCTCAGACTCGTGGCGATCGCACGCCGGCGCTTCTTCGAAGCTCATTGACTCGAGATTACGCGCTGCGTCGTAAACCGCCTAGTGCGCGCTGCACAAGCCGCTAAGCGGGTTGCTTGTCCCCCGCCCACACACTAAGCTCCACCTATGACCGCCCGCAAGGTCCTCCCCGACGCCCTCGCGGAGCCCAAGCCCACCGTGCGCGAGGCCATGCGCTTCCACCCCTTCGCCAGCGCCAAGCTGGTGGCCGGCGCCAACGGCCTCGACCGCCCCATCGAGTGGGTGCGCGCCATGGAGACACCCGAGGTCCTGCCGCGCGCCGGGGACCTCATCTTCACCACCGGCTTCCCGATCAAGGACGACCCCAAGGCCCAGATCCGCCTCATCGCCCGGATTGCCGAGTCAGACGGCGCGGGCCTTGTCGTCCGCCCGCACCCCTACATGCGCAAGCTGCCCCCCGAGATGCTCAGCGAGGCCGACCGCCTCAACGTCCCCCTGTTCACCGTGGCGCAGGACATCCAGATGGTCGACCTCATGGCGCCCCTGCTGGAGCGGATCATCAACGCCGAGCACTGGCGCCTCAAGCGCTCGATGGACATCCACCGCCGCTTCACCGAGCTGGTCCTGGATGGCAAGGGCGTCAAGGAGATCTGCGCCACACTCGCCGAGCTGCTCGAAAGCGCCGTGGTGATCGAAGACGCCAGCTTCCACCTCCTGGCGCATGCCGGCGGCGCGGGCGACCCTCATCGCAAGGAGACGATCCAGCGCCAGGGCACCCCGCAGCGCATCCTCTTCGACCCCCAGATCCAGCGCATGCTGCGCGAGGTCGAGGCCAGGCGCGGACCCGTCAAGGTGCCCGCCTACCCCCACGTCGGCATGTCCCGCGAGCGCCTCATCGCCCCCATCCTCGCGGCCAACCAGGTGCTCGGCTACATCTCGGTGCTCGACCACCCGCCGCACAACGAGGAGCTCGCCTTCATGGCCATCGAGCAGGCCGCCCTCGTGCTGGCGCTGGCCGTGGCCAAGGAGCGGGAGCTGTCGGAGGTTGAAGGTCGTGTCCGCGGCGAGTTCCTGGAGGACCTCCTCCACGGGACATACGGCGAGGAGTCGGCGGCCCAGCGCCGCGCGCGCCACCTCGGCTATCCGCTGCACGGCAACCACATCGTGATGCTCGTCGACGTCGACGACTTCCGCGGCTACATCGCCTCGCGCCAGATCTCGGAGGACGCGATCCAGGCCCTGAAGCGCGAGTTCCTGCGCCGCGTCACGGGCGTGGTGCGTGCCAGCTACGCGCGAGCCCTGGTGCAGGGCCGCTCGGACAGCGTGGCTGCGCTCCTGCCGGTCGGCACCGAGCCGGGCGACTACCAGGCGCGCGGGCACGCCCTCGGCCTGCAGATCCGGCAGAACATCGCCGACTGGAAGCCGGGCTTCACCGTCTCGGTCGGCTTCAGCGGTCCGGCCGAAGCGCCGGCGGGCCTCGCTGCGGCCCAGCGAGAGGTGATCTCGGTGATGGACTCCCTGGCGCGGTTCAAGCGATGGGGCCAGGTCGTCGCCGTGCCCGAGCTCGGCCTCACAGGCCTGCTGGCCGCGGTCACTGACGAGCGCCTCGTCGACTACACGCGCCGGCACCTGGGTCCGCTCGTCGAGCACGACACGGCGCGGAAGGGAAGCCTCGTCCCCACCCTGCGCGCTTACCTGGAGACCGGCGAGCAGCAGGAGGCGGCGAAGCGGCTTCGCGTTCACCCGAACACCCTGCGCTACCGGCTCGACCGGATCCGGGAGATCAGCGGCGTCGACCTGGAGGACCCGGAGACGCGCCTGAACATGGCGGTGGCGCTGCGCGTCCAGGCCCTGCTCGGGTCGTAAACGATGTGCCGCTCCAATAACGAAACCGACAAGGATTTGTCCCCAGCTCACTAGGCCGCCGCGCTGTTTACCGGTACGTTCACACCAGTGCCCCCAGCGCTTCGCCGATCACGCCTTGCCTGGCCGGGGGACCTACCCGCGGACCGGGCAGCCTGTGGAATGGGCTTTGTCGCCACCCTCGAGCTCGGCCACGAAGCCGTAGCGCTCGGCGCGGAGGCCCTCGCTCGACTCGCCCATCGCGGTGGCCTCGATGCCGATGGCAAGAGCGGAGATGGCGCGGGCCTCATGATCCAGGTGCCGCGGCGCCTGCTTGGCGGCGATGTGGCCGTGGCCGTCCTGTTCGAGTGGGACAAGCGCGCGCGGAAAGTTGTCGCCGAGGCGGTCGCCGCGGCCGGTCTCGAACTGGTGTCGTGGCGGGCGGTGCCCGTCGATCCGCACAGCCTTGGACGAAGGGCGCTCGGCACCAGGCCCAACATCTGGCACGGCCTCATCGCCAGGCCCGACCTCGACCCCGATGAGTGGGAGCGCCGGCTCTACGTGGCGCGCCGCCAGGCCGAGACGCAAGCCGAAGCCGACGGAGTATCGATGTACCTGCCGTCGTGCTCGAGCCGGACGGTCGTCTACAAGGGTTTGATGGCGGGCACGCGGCTCGCCGATTTTTACCTGGACCTGCGCGATCCCGACACGGAAAGCAAGCTCTCGGTCTTCCACCAGCGGTACTCGACCAACACGATGCCCGACTGGCGGCTGGCGCAGCCGTTCCGGATGCTGGCGCACAACGGCGAGATCAACACGGTCACGGGCAACCGCGCGTGGATGCGCGCTCGCGAAGCCGAGCTCGAACCGGAGCTGCGCGGCGTCGTGTGGCCCGAGGGATCCGACTCCGCATCGCTGGACAACGTGCTCGAGCTGCTGGTCCGTAGGGGCTGGGAGGTTTCCGAGGCGCTGATGAGCCTTGTCCCCGATGCGTGGGAGGGCCGGGGCGACCTGGCGGCGCCGGTGCGCGACTTTTACCGATACCAGTCCATCCGCTTCGAGCCGTGGGACGGCCCGGCAGCGCTCGCGTTCAGCGACGGCGTGGTCGTCGGGGCGGCGCTCGACCGCAACGGCCTGCGGCCGCTTCGATGGCAGCGCACGAGGCAGGGGCTCGTCGCCGCGGCCTCTGAAGCCGGAGTCGTGACGATGGCGCCCCGCGATGTCGTCGAGCGAGGGCGGCTCGGGCCGGGCCAGATGCTGCTGGTCGACACGCGCGATGGATCGCTGCTGCGCGACGCTGACGCCAAGGAGCGCGCGGCGGGCCGGCATGACTACGGTCTCCTGGCCGACCGCGCTCTTGTGCCGGTCGAGAGGCACCACATCGACGTCGAGGCACCCGACGACATGCCCGCGCAGCACAGGCTTCACGGCTGGGGCGCCGAGGATGTGAAGTTCGTCGTCGCCGCCATGGCCGAGACGGGCGCGGAGCCCGTCTACTCGATGGGCGACGACATCCCGATCGCGTCGCTGGGCCGCACGCCGCGTCGCATCTACGGCTACCTTCGCCAGCGCTTCGCGCAAGTGACGAACCCCGCCATCGATCCGCTGCGCGAGAAGGCGGTGATGTCGCTGCGCATGCTCATCGGAGCGCGCCGCGACACGCTCGAGCCTGAAGGCGGCGCGGAGCTCGAGCTGCGACGCCGGCATCACCCGGCTGTGCCGGCCGCCAAGACTCTCCTCGAGCTCGAGTCGCCAATCCTCGGCGCGGGCGAGCTGGCACGCATCCTTGAGGCGGCCACGGTCCTGGATGCCACCTGCGCCCCGGGTGAGACTCTCGGCGAGGCGATCCA
The DNA here is from genome assembly GCA_036264335.1 of Candidatus Dormiibacterota bacterium. Classification (GTDB taxonomy): domain Bacteria; phylum Chloroflexota; class Dormibacteria; order Dormibacterales; family Dormibacteraceae; genus Palsa-872. The sequence continues at coordinate 1,122 of DATARC010000164.1, read as the reverse complement.
CAGGCTGTGCCGCGAGGCCGGCGAGGTCGACGGGGTCATCGCGCTCAGCGACCGCAGGGCCGGACCTCAACGCCTCCCCATCCCGATGGCCCTCGCCGTTGGCGCGGTTCATGAGCACCTGCTGGCGCATGGCGCGCGCATGGCCAAGGACCTGGTGGCGATCGCTGGTGACGTGGTCGACGTTCACGACGTCGCATGCCTCATCACGATCGGCGCGACCGCCGTTCATCCATATCTCGCCCTCGCCACCGCGGCGGCCGCCGCCGAGCCTGGATCCCCGGACACCGCCGGCGAGACGCGATATCGCAAGGCGCTGGAGGCGGGGCTTCTCAAGGTCATGGCCAAGATGGGCATCTCCTGTGCCGCGAGCTATCGAGGGGCGCAGGTGCTCGAAGCGCTGGGCCTCGGCGCGGAAGTGATGGAGCTGTGTTTTCCAGCCATCCCTTCGCGGATCGGCGGGGCGGACCTCGCGGACATCGATCAACTGGCGCGCGCACGAGTGCGCTCTACCCCGGAACCGCTCCCCGATCACGGCCGCGTCCGATTCCGAAAGGCAGGTGAGCACCATGCGTACAACCCACTGGCGGTGCGTGCGGCACAGAAGGCGGCCCAGACCGGTGATCAAAACGCTTACCGCGAGTGGCGCCGCCTATCGAGCGCCGAACATCCTCAATCGCTCAGGGAATTGCTGCGCATCAAAGATGCGCGCACGCCTGCGCCGCTGGAGGATGTCGAGCCCGCATCGGAGATAGTCAAGCGGTTCGTGAGCACCGCGATGTCGCTGGGCGCCCTGTCGCCTGAGGCGCACGAGGCGCTTGCGATCGCGATGAACCAGATCGGCGCGCGCTCGAACTCGGGCGAGGGCGGCGAGGACCCCATGAGCTACGACGACAGCGACGGCGCGAGGCGCGACAACAAGGTCAAGCAGGTCGCGTCCGCCCGGTTCGGCGTGACTCCGCGGTACCTGAAGCGCGCCGAGGAGCTGGAGATCAAGATCGCGCAGGGCTCAAAGCCTGGCGAGGGCGGCCAGCTGCCGGGGATCAAGGTGACGAGCCTCATCGCGCGACTGCGCCACGCGCAGCCGGGCATGCAGCTGATCTCGCCGCCGCCGCACCACGACAT
>DATARC010000145.1:0-14331 GCA_036264335.1 Candidatus Dormiibacterota bacterium | reverse complement strand
CTTCAAATAGCCAACAGCAGTAGCGACGTGGTTCCGGAGGTTATGAACCACGCCCTCAACAGCACGACTGTGAAAGAGGTGGCGATCAGCGTCCGACAACTCGGACTCCAACACACGCCGCACGCGCCGACCAGCAATCGTGTCGGTGAGGGCTAGGGCAAGCACGCAAACGATGGTCGCCAGAAAATAACCAGTAGGCGACCCGTTCAAGACATAGCTGAGTAACAATGCCGCCAATCCGAAATACGCGAAGGCCGCATAAAACGAGGGCGTGGAATTGTGCATGACAATGCTGGCGACTGGCTCGCCAGTTCGGATTCTCAGCGCGGCCACGACCAAAGCCAAGTTAGTCGCACACAGGACTACGACCACGACAACGCGAGAGCCAACAGACAGCGGGCCGTCGAAGCGAAGTTGCGTCGCAACAATTGATCCGACGCAGCTAGTGGACGCGTTAATAAGCCCATTGCCAAGAGTTGGCCAAGGTCCGCGTCTGAATTGAGTGACGCCAGTGATCAGACCAATGACGCTGGCATCCAGCGGGTTCGTAAGAATGGCGGCAGCGCCAATCGCGATCGCACCAAGGCTCAGTCGGCCTCGCTCGATCCGAACATTGGCGAGATTTAGCCCGACGGCGCAGAGCACCAGGTAACTGACCGTCTCGATCGAATCGGGATGCGTCTGGGTAGATGGGCCGACAAAGATGATTGCGGACAATGCGATCACGCCAAGAGCGGCTAAGTAGCCGTAGGACCCTACTGTTCGCCGCATTTCCTTCTTGATAAGCTGCGCTGCATTCCAAAGGCTTCGCCGGACCGCAAGGTGTATCGGGTTCTCGTAGTAGACGACAGCATGTTGCCTCGCGTTGCGGCTCGGACCATGTTGAACAACGCTGCGGGTTTGCGACATTGCGGCGAGGCGTCCTCCGGGCGGGAGGCCTTACTGGCGATGGCCAACCTTAGGCCCGATCTCGTCTTAATGGACGTGCACATGCCCGAAATGGACGGTCCAGCAACCACCAGGGCACTCCTGGCTGAGTACCCGGAAACCAAAGTCATCGCGTGGACTGTATCTGAGTCGAGCGACGACCTTCTCAGGATGATTCAGGCTGGCTGCTCTGGCTACGTTTTAAAGGACTCAGGGCCGGCCGAGCTCCAGCGGGCCATATGGGCCGCAGTCCGAAGCGAAAGTCCAGTTCCCCGCAAGATGATCCCGGAAGTCCTGCGCCGCGTAGCAGGAACGTCCCCGCTATCTCAGGAAAACACGATTGCGCTGACGTCACGCGAGATGCAGATCCTTCGCGGTATCGCCAAAGGGCTGACCACGAAGCGCTTAGCCGTAGACCTAGGTCTCAAGGCACCATCCATTGAGACCCATTTGCACAACATCTTTAGGAAGCTCAACTCAACCAATCGCGGAGAAGCAGTCAGTACGGCACTGAAATTGGGGCTAATCACGCTCGCAGACCTTTAGGACTAGTTAATTTCCATGAGATGCCCTCATGGCTTTCCACGACACATTGCGTGGAATTTGTGGATTCCCTGTTGCTGCCCGTTACCCAATGCTGAACACACAAGATGACTTGGGGTAGCACCGGCGAATAGGAAGGGAATTTCACGGGAGAGGAGGAATTGACATGGTTCGTATGTTCAGGCGTCTGCTAAGGAATGGACACAGACCGCGAGTTGTAGGAGGCTGGAGCCTCTAGCAGCCCGTTCTAATTGAGGCCCGCTCAGCGCGGGCCTTTTTCGTGCCATTCGACGAATCAAATTTCAGGCGCTTTCGTTATCTTGCAGTCTGAATGGTCGCCCTAGCCCCGTTCCGCGAACTGAGTTGGCCGGCAAAGGTCTATGTGGTCGCGGTCATCGGGTTCAGCATTGCGTTGGTTGCGTTGCTTTGGGCGCTGTTCCCGGTTTCTGAGGGCAAGTTCGGCACCCTCGTTTACTTGGCGGTTGGAACCCAGATTGCCGCCTTGTTGCCAATCCGGTGGCGGGACGGGGTACAGACGGTGGCCGACCCCCTATTGCTCGCGACTGGGCTGTACGCACCAGGAGCCGGGGTTGGCACTGTCGCTTGGCTAGCACTATTCGACGGGCGACTACCTGGCCGCACGCTGCCCTGGTGGGCCTTCGTCTTTAACCGTGCAATGCATGCGCTCGTTCACGTGATTCCGTCCCTAATCGTTATGACGGTCGCGCCAGGCGCATGGTGGAACCTACCTGTGCGTACGGCGCTGTATGTACTAATTTCTGTAAGCCTCAACTATTTCATGGTGGCGCGCGCGGTCTCATTCGCGCACCGGGCGGGGTTTTGGTCGACACTGGCTCAAAACGTAGGTGGTCTGTCGACTCTAACGTCGACTGCCGTTTTGAACTTCTCAGGTGGGATTCTCTACCTGCTTGTGTCCCAGTCAAGGATGCCGGTCGGCTACTTAATGGCCCCAGCACTATTCGGATTTCTACTGGCGGTGCGCGGGAACGTCGCCGATGCTCAACGACAGCGCCAGCTAAAGGACCAGACACTTGAACTGCTTGCGCAAGCGCTCGACAATCGCGACAAGTACACGGAATCACATTCGATTCGAGTCGCGGAACTTGCAGGGCAACTCGGGGACCAGTTGGAACTTGGGGACCGCGAAAGTGAGCTGCTGCGGACGGCAGGTTCGCTTCACGACCTTGGCAAGATCGGTGTCCGCGACTACATCCTCGATAAGCCTGGACCCTTGACCGAGGATGAGTGGGAGATCATGAGGCGGCATCCCGACATAGGCGCGGACATGATCGAGCAACACTCCGCGCTTGAAGAGGTAGCTCCACTGGTGCGCCACCACCACGAACGTTGGGATGGGACCGGTTACCCCTCAGGGCTAAAGGGCACCGTGATTCCTTTTGGGGCTCGGATTCTGTCCGTCGCCGATTCGTTCGACACCATCACCGGCCCACGTCTCTACCGACAATCTCTGATGACACCAATTGAAGGGGTCGAGGACATTAGTCGAAGAGCTGGACGCTGGTATGACCCCAACGTGGTTGACGCGCTCCGCGAAATTCATGGTCTACCAGCACTGGAACTCGCGGATCGCCCTGAAGTGCCAAGGCGGATCACCAACCTCCGCGTCCTGCGTGCCAGTCCTGCTTTCACGCGGCTGTTCGCCGCGATCGGTGTTTCATCGGTGGGCGATCCATTGACGCAGGTGGCGACCCTTGTCGCCATCTACGCCGCCACCGGTCAGGCCGGCGCCGTCGCGCTCGGCTTTATAGCGCAGGCGCTCGGCACGATAGTGATGAGCGGGGCCCTTGGCGGCATTGCCGATCGCTTCACGCGCCGGCCGCTCCTCGTAACGCTGGAGTTGCTGCGCGCAGCCATCCTCGTCACATTGGCTTTGGTTGGGCCGTCGCTATGGCTAATCGTTCCGGTTCTGTTTGTGTTGGCGATGATCAATGCAATCGTGCAACCAGCGCGACAAGCAGCGGTCCCAAGCCTGGTGCCGGCCGGTCTCGCCGGCCGAGCAAATGCAATGGTCGCCCAAGTCGGAACGCTCGCAAGTGCCGCGGGTTTTGGTTTGGCCGGCCTCATCCTGGCCCTGACATTTCACTCCAACGGGACGAGAGTGTTGTTCCTCGTCGATGCCGCGACCTTCGCGGTTGCTGCTGTGATCATGCAGGGCATTCCGACACTGGGCGGAGGAGCCACCACCACCCGCTTGACCGGCGCACTCAGGCGTGCATGGTCGATCGAAGCCGCGCGCCCTCATTTGACAATTGGAGCTCTCGCCGCGTTCCTGCTGGCAATGAGCTTTCCGGCACTTTTCGCCCTCGCTTACCGAGTCGCGACCAGCGACGTTCCCGGTGCGCAGGCGTATTCGTTGCTTGAGGTTGTCCTGTCTGCAGGAGTCTTCGTCGGTGCGCTCATTGTTGGCAGAGCAGTGTCAATCGGCACGATGCGAACAGCCGGTGCGGGCTTGCTGCTCACCGGTGTTTTCTCTCTTGCAATGGTCTTCTACCCCTCGCTGGTCGCAGTCGCCGTCTTTCTGTTTATCGCTTCGATTGGAAACCCGATCTACACCGTCGCAAATCAGACTGCCCTCGTCGAGGCGGCGGACTCCTCCAATCGCGGAAGTGTCATGGCAACCCGCTTCACTTTCGTCCAAACGGCCAGCATCGCGGGTACGGCCGTGGGCGGTCTGTTGACGCAGGCCGTTCCGCACAACGGCCCTCAAGTGGCGTTCGGTGTCTTATCCATTGGCCTGATCCTCCTCGGTCTGTTCGCCCTGGCAGCGGGCCGAGTCATCACCAACCGCTTGCACGGCCGTCCATACGAGGAGGCGACCATTCGCACGGCAGCCGCCCATCCGCGTGCCAAGTGAGCGATCCACATCGAGCAGTCACCGAGCGAAACCGACTCGCCCTAAGGCGGCGCTCCTGGTGAGGTTCCTCGTCATACTGCCCTGATTACCGTGAGTTCGAGACCCCATTCAAGAGAGGTAGCTCACTCCATCGAGCCGGAAGAGCCCACTCCCGTCGTCGTGGCCACCCTGCCAATGGACCCCAAGCGCCGCCGGCGTTACCTTCAGATCGCCTTTGGCATGGCGGCGCTCGTGATCGCCATCGTCGTCCTCTACCTCATCCGCGACTTCCTGGGGGCCATCGTCCTGGGCGGCGCCATCGCCTTCCTGATCCAGCCAGGGGTCTCACGCCTGGTTGCCCTCGGGGTCCCAAGGGTGCTGGCGATCGCCCTGATCTTTGTGGTCATCATCGCCGCCCTCGCGGGCCTGGTTCTCCTGGTCGTTCCCCTCGTGGCCGGTGAGGTTGGCTCGTTGCAGCGCCAGGCGCCCGTCCTCGCGGGCGAGGCCCAGAACCGGATCAACAGCTTGCAGGGCGCCGTCCAGGTGTTCGGCTTCAAGATCGATCTGACGGGCGCCACGGCATCGATCAGCTCCCACCTCCGCGAGTACCTCCTCGGCCAGTTCGGCAACGCGGTCGGCATCGGAGTGACGGCCTTGACCACCCTGTTGCAGCTCCTGCTGACGTTCATCGTGGCCTTCCTCCTCGCCCTCGACGCTGCTTCGTTCCGGAGGGTTCTGCGACGCCTCGTGCCCAACGACTACCGGACTGATTTCGACCAGATCTGGCGTCGCATCCGGAAGATGCTCTACGCCTACATGCGCGGCCAGCTCATCATCGCCGCCCTCATCGGCGTTCTCAGTGGAATCGCATGCGCAGTGCTGGGCTTGCCCGATGCCATCGCTCTAGGCCTGGTGGCCGCCATCACCGCACTGATTCCCTACCTCGGTCCATTCATTGGAGCGGTCCCCGCGGTACTCGTGGGCCTCGCTTCCAGTCCCTTCAAGGCACTGGTTGTGGCGGCGGTCTACTTTCTGATCTCGAACGTGATCCTGAACTTCGTCTATCCGAAGATCGTGGGTGATGCCGTGCGGCTGCCGCCACTGCTGGTGATCATCGCTTTCATTGCGGGCTTCAGCTGGGCCGGCATCCTTGGCATGTTCGTCGCGGTGCCACTCGCGGCGACTCTGCGCATCTTGTTCGACCACATCTACCCACGCCTTTACGAGAAGCCAGTTTGAAAATCGCAATACTCTCGGATATCCACGCCAACTGGCAGGCGCTGGAGGCGGTCATGCGCGACTGCCCGCAGGTCGACGAGACACTCTGTCTTGGCGACGTGGTCGGTTACGGCGGCGACCCGAAGAAATGCGTCGACGAGGTAATCAAGAATGGGTGGCTGACGCTGGTCGGCAACCACGACCGCGCGTGCACGGATCCAGAGATCCTCGAATGGTTCAACGACGACGCTGCAACTGTGGTCAGGTGGACCGTCGACGTGATCGGGGATGAGCGCCTCGACTGGCTCCGAAAGCTGCCCGACAGCAGCGTCAAGAACGACGTTCTCCTCGTCCATGCAAGCCCGCGTGACCACATTTATGAGTACGTGCTCGACACCGCCGTCGCCGCCGCCAATCTCGACCTCCTCAATGGAGGCGTCTGCTTCCACGGCCACACCCACGTGCCCGGGATATTCGCCCTGGTCGGTGGCCAGGTGACGCATGAGTACCGGATCGACACCTTCGAGATGAGGGGCCCGTCCCTGATCAATCCGGGCAGCGTGGGTCAACCACGCGATGGGATTCCCTTGGCAAGCTATGGGATATGGGACGTCGACGCGTGGACCTTCGAGTTCAGGAGGATCAAGTACGACATCAAGGGCGCCCAGAGGGCGATCACCAAGGCTCAGCTGCCGGAACGCTTCGCCCTGCGACTCGAAACGGGCCGATGACGAGCCCGCGGGCTCGCATGTGGATGCGTCTAGGTTTTGCCGGCGCCGCCGGCGCCGGGGTCGGTTCATTCCTCTTCTGGACTTACAACTGGTTCACCGTCGTGACCGGCGATCTCAAAGGCCCTGACTTCTTCTCGTTCTACTCAGGCGCGAAGCTCTTTGTCACCCGCGGTGGGTCGGCGGTTTACGACCTTGTTCTGCAACGCGAGCTCCAGATTCAAGTCACGTCCCAGCCACCGGACAGGTTCATCGTCCTGCCCTACTTCCACCCGCCCTATTACACGCTGCTGATCGCACCGCTCGGATACCTGAGCTACCGGCAGGCCTACATCGCGATGGCCGTGTTCAACGTGATCCTGGCAACGGCTCTCGTCGTTCTGCTCGTTCGCAGCAGTCTCAGCATCCACGGCCGCGCCGCCGTTGTGGCCGCCGCGCTGATTGCAGGCTTCTTCCCGCTCTTCGTGACGATCCTGCAGGGCCAGTCGGATCTTGTGGTCCTCCTCCCACTCGCCGCTGCCTACGTGGCCTGGGCTCGCGGCCGCCTGGGCTGGGCGGGCATATTCACTGCGCTGGCACTCTCCAAGCCGCAGCTGCTCCTGCTCATCCCCGTCCTTTTCCTGGCCCGCCGAGCCTGGCGGGCGCTGGCCGGTCTCGGTGCCGTGCTGGTGGTACTGGGAGTGATCTCGGTTGCGGGCCTGGGCTTCGACCCCGTCGTCAGCTACCTCAAAGCGCTCGGGGCATGGGCGATCGGCGGCTCGCTTCCAACCAACGGCCAGCTTGCGTACACGGACCCGGCCGTGTACTCCCTCAAGAACATCCTCCAGATGCTGCCGGGCGGCACGACATCGGCTTTGGTGATCCTCGTGCTGCTGCTGGCGCTTGCGGCCCTGTCCCTCAGCTGGCGTCCCCACAAGCCCCGCCTCGACTTTGCTCTTGCCATTGCCGCCTCGCTGGTGCTGAGCCCGCATCAGAACGTCCATGACCTTGCCCTGCTGGTCATTCCTGGGTTCGCCCTCGCGGACCTCGCACTCGCAGGTGAGCTCCGATGGCCGCGAGCCGCTGCGGTGGTGCTCGCCGCTTCCTACGCCGCCGTCAACCTGACCCTCGCCTTCAGCCTTTGGTCCGCCGCGCTCGGAGCCATCGCCATCGCCACGTACCTGACGCTGGAGCGCCTTGCCGTCAGGCCCGATCCGATCCCTCTCGAGGACTTCAAGGCCAACGGACCGCGCCCTCATCGAGTCATCGTCCTGCCGGCCTACAAAGCGGCGAAGACCTTGAAGGAGGTGGTGGGGCAGATTCCGCCCGGCCACGCGGACACGATCTTGCTGGTTGACGATGCGAGCGCCGACTCCACGGTGAGCGTGGCCACTGCGCTCAATCTCGACGTGATCCGCCACAAGGAGAACCTCGGGTACGGGGGGAACCAGAAAACCTGCTACAGGCATGCGCTGGCCATGGGGGCCGATGTGGTGGTGATGCTCCACCCCGACGGCCAGTACGATCCCGCGATCATCCCGAATCTCTGTCGCGTCATCGAGGAAGGGGAAGCGGACATCGTGCTGGGCTCGCGCTGGCTGGGACTCGATCCGGCTAGGGCCGGGATGCCGTGGTGGAAGATGCTCGGAAACCGCTTCCTGACCGGTGTCGAAAACCGCGTGCTCGGCCTTCACCTGTCCGAATACCACACCGGCTATCGGGCATACTCACGCCGATTTCTAGAAGCGATTCCCTTCCTTGAAAACAGCAACGACTTCGTGTTCGACACGCAGGTGCTGATCCAGGCCGCGACCTTTGGCTTCACGATCGGTGAGGTTCCCGCAATCGGGAAGTACCACGAGGATGCGAGCTCCGTGAACTTCCAGACGTCGGCCGTCTACGGCCTCGAAACATTGGCGATGCTGGTTCGGTACATCGTCCATCGCGCAGGATTCCAGAGCCGCTGGCTCACGCCGGCTTCAGATTCCGACAAACAGGCGCTTGCGGTAGGCAAGGTAGCCCACCACGGCCACGTTCAGTAGCAACGCGCCGACTTTGAACAGAGTCGCCTTGTGGATCACTTCGTACGCCTCATAAGGGATCAAGAGTCCGGTCGCGATCACCGTCAGGTACTCGGCCCACCGGCGTCGCATCGCCAGCCCGACGCCTTCGGTCCCTTCGAGCAGCGCGTAGACGATGGCTCCCACCGCGAGCAGGGTGGTGTGGCTGAAATTGCCGACATACACGACAAGCTTCAGGAGCAGGCCGACAATGAGGCTGTGGCCGGCCGCGAGGTTGAGCTGGTCCTGCGCAAAATCAGCCCAGCTGGTCAGCTGGCCAGTCCGGCCGGCCACCAGCAGCCCGATCGCCAGCGCGATGAGTACCAGGGCCTTGACGATGCGCTCGACGATGATGACTTTGATGAAGCCGTCGTGCTCGCCCCCCATGCGGCCGAGCTCGGCCCACAGTCGCGCGAGGTAGTGCGGCCGCTCGGAGCTGGCGGTTCCGGTCAGATCGGGTGCTCGCGGTGCTCGCGGAAAAGCATGACGCGGCAGGTCGCGTTCTTCAAAACGTAGGGCACCGTCTTGCCGAGGTTGAACTCTCCGAACCTTCGCTTGTACGGCAGGCCCATCACAATCAGATCCGCGCCCCACTCGACGGCCTCGTCCACGATCGCCGGCCCGGTGTCCCGGGCCTGAACCAGCTCCGTCTCCACTGGCAGATTGGTCTCGGCTCCCAACTGCTCCACCTCTTCGAGAATCTTTTCACCGCGCTCCACCACCTCGTCCATCACGGCACCGAGGGGCAGTGAACGATTGACCTCGATGATGTGCACCCCGTACAGGCGCCCGCCCTGCGGGTCGGTCATCCTGCACGCGAGCCGGACGGTTTCGGGATCGATCCCCTGGCCGCCGACCGCAACCAGCACCTTCTTCGACATCGGGGAGTGCGAGTGATCTGCCATCAGTGCTGCGGGCCCCGCCGAACGCGCCTGACCAGGACGTAGAGGGCGAAGCTCCACGAGATCAGAACCGTAGCCCCGGCGATGGCCTGGGCGGCAGGATCCAGACCGCGATGGCCGGCCAGATACACCACAACCCAGACTCCAATGCCGAGCGCCATGAAGCCCATGAACGTGAATGGGAAGCGCAAGCGCCCAAATCCTAGCAACTGCCGGGGCCGGTGCCCGCACTCTGGAGCCAGGCGGTGCCTCCCTATAATCAAGCGCCTTGAAGCTCCTCATTGTTGGCTGCGGTCGGGTCGGCTCCCAGCTTGCGGCCGAGATGGACAAGGCCGGCCATGAGGTCGTGATCATCGACCGCGATCCAAACCAGTTCTCTCGCGCCGCCTCCCGCGGCGTCCTGACCAACGATTTCAGGGGCAACCAGGTCGTCGGCAACGGCACCGACGCGGACGTCCTGCGGAGGGCGGGCATCGAGGACGCCGACGGCTTTGTCGCCGTCACCGAGGGGGACAACCGCAACATCATGGCTTCGCAGGTGGCCAAGCACATCTTCAAGGTGCCACGGGTCGTCGCCCGCATTTACGACCCCGAGCGGGCGGAGGCCTACGAGAAGCTAGGTCTGCACACGATCTGCCCAACCATCGAGGGCGCCAAGGCAATCGAGAAAACGTTGTTGGACAAGAAGTAGGGTCCTCGCGCGATGTATGTGATCGTGGTGGGTGGGGGCACCGTGGGGTATTACATGTCGCGCGATCTGCTCGAGCGCGGGCACGAGGTGACGCTCATTGAGAGGGACTCTCGCAGGGCCGACTGGCTCGAGACCCAGCTCGGGAGCATCGTCATGAGGGGCGATGGCTGTGAGGTCAAGTTCCTTTCGCAAACCGGCATTGAGCGCGCCGACGCAATCGTTGCGGTGACCGCTGACGACGAAGACAACCTGATTGCCCTGCAGATGGCGAAGAGACATTTCAACGTCAAGAAAACAATCGCTCGCGTCAACAATCCATCCAATGTCGAAATCTTCAAGACGCTTGGCGTGGATGAAGCGGTCTCGGCGACGGAAGTTCTGCTTGGTGCGCTGGAGCCGCCGATAACAACCTGATCGACGTCGTGCCAATCAATGCTGCGGTCCCCATGCGCGGAGGGAGAAATAAAAAGGACCGCTCGAATGAGCGGCCCTTATCGAGTGCTTGCTTAGGTTGACTTACCGATCCTGTAGATCTTGGTGCCGCAGAAGGGACAGGTTCCAACTGTGGCCGGTTTCCCATTCTTCATCGTGATGGGCTTCGGGTCCTTCATCTCGACCTTTTTCTTGTCCTTCAAACAATAGCCTTCCATTTATGCCACCGCCTTTCCGATTTTGTAGATCTTGGTCCCGCAATGCGGGCAAGTCCCAATCGTCGCCGGCTTCCCGTTCTTCATAGTGATCGGTTGAGGGTCTTTCATCTCGACCTTCCTTTTGTCCTTCAAGCAGTAACCTTCCAAATACTCACCATCCTTAGTTATTAGATCCGTTTCTGGGGCTGGACCAGCCCATTCTAGGGGTGCCTCCAGACCGAGATCAACCCCAATTCAACCTGAATTCAGCCGCCGGTGCATGAAGGGGTGCAAAAACAAGCTCGAAAGCGACACCGAGATGCCGCGATTATTGGGTGGCTTTTCGGGTCGATCCGGGCACGTAAACTTCTTGAAAAGCCGCTTGAAACGCGCGGCGCGCGGATTCACCGAACAGCACAAACCGCACCTCATCGGGCGTCCAACCATGTGCAAGGGCACGCGTTAGTGAGCGCGCCATCACTACCGCGCATTGATCAATTGGAAAGCCTGCGATCCCAGTTCCGACCGCAGGAATGCCGATTGTCTTCACGCCGATCTGGCGCGCCAAGTGAAATGCATGATCCATCGAAGACTCGAGGGTCGCTGCGGTTGTGCTCCCACCCAAAGCCATGCTGGCTGCGTGAATGACGTGGCGTGCGGGCAGCTCACCACCACCAGTGACAGCGGCCTCACCAACTTTCACTGCGCCATGCGCATCGCATTCACGCTGTATGGCTGGGCCACCTCGAGTGCGGATTGCGCCCGCGACGCCACCGCCCAGCAGCAGGTCGTTGTTCGCAGCGTTGACGATTGCGTCGACGTCTTGTTCCACCAGGTCGCCGGCAATGATCACGATGCGCGGCGTATGCATTCCTCGACCTCAGCCACGCGTTCGCTCAATTCTTTGGTGGTCGCCTTTGCAATTCCTTTCACGCCGACCGATGTGATCGTGATTGACGCGCAGGCGGTGCCCCACACCAGCGCATCTTGAAGGCCGCCCGCGTGTCCCCCCGTGGTGAGCCATCGCGCCAGCATGCCGCCGGCGAGCGCGTCCCCGGCGCCGGTCGTGTCGACCACTGGGCGGTCCGTCAGCGCAGGCACACGGACCACGCCGAACTCGGTATATGCGGCGAGGCCGAGCTCAGCCGATTTGATGACCAGGCCTTGAAGCCACCACTGCCGCCGGAACTCCTCAGGATCCTTGCCGCCGAGGGCCGCGAACTCGTCGTCGTTGCAGAAGAACCAGGCTGCCCGCCGGAGAACATCCCGTGCCTCGGGGGGCCGCGCGAGGACATACGAGAGCATGGCGTCAGCGGCGAGCAGCTTGGAGCTGGCATGCAGTGCTGCCATCACCTGCGCCTGGCGGTCCGGCCGCATCGATCCGACAAAAGCCCAGCCATCGAACCCGGGAGGCACCGCCGGCTCCCAGGAGCTGTAAATGTCGTCGCTGCTGCCTAGATCGACGTTGCGTCCATGCTCCTGATGCGCTCGCCATCGATAGGTCGGCGCCTCGAGAATCTGAAGCAGCTCGGTGTCGATCGGCCGCCCGCTGAAAACGCGTGCGACTCGTTTGGCCCCGTCGACCCCGACTGGAGCCACGACCTTCACCGGAGCAATCAAGCTCGCCGCCAGCGCAAAGTAGACGGCCGAACCGCCCAGCGTTTCCACCACCTTTCCGAACGGGCCGTCCCGAGTATCGAGTGCGACCGAGCCCGCCACCAGCAGCTGAGGCTGCTCAGGCACGACGTCCGGTCCCGCTGGTGGCGGTCACCACCTGGCGCGCATCGCGCAGCTTCTCCAGGAAGTCGGCGGCATCTCCGTAGTCTTCGATCTCCATCCAGCTGCGACCCAGCTCCTGGATGCCGTGGGCATCCGATCCGCAAGCCTTCACCTTTCCGAGATCCTTCGCCAGCTTCGCCGCTGCAGCATTCGCAGACGGCTCGCACCATGGGTTGTACGTCTCGATGATGTCGATGCGGTCCGCCAGATGCACGATGCGCTCGGGACGAAAGTTCGCTCTGCGCCGGTCAAGCGGATGCGGCACATAGGTGAGACCGCCCATCTCGTGGATCAGGTCCATCGCTTCCTCAGCCATCAGGAATGGAGGAATGCGTCCGGTGATGAACAACCCGATCACCTCGCCCTCACGGGTCTTCGCCTCCTCGCCGACGATCGTCAGCTCTGGCGCGATGCGAGCGAGCTCAAGTGCGCCTTCGACGGTGTTGTGATCAGTGAGGGCGATGCGGTCGAGCCCACATTCGAGGCTGCGGTCGATCAGCTCCTGGAGCGTGCTCCTCCCGTCATGCGAATAAGTCGAATGCATGTGAAGGTCGATCCGGAGCAATCCGATCGACCTTTCTAGCTCGCCGCTCTGGGCACGAAGGTCCAGTTACAGCGTCAGGGCCGCTTCTCTGAGCATCCGCTCGCGAGCCCTGGCGAAAAGCGGGATCACCTCGCCGGGACCGCGGCTCAGGCAAGCCTGCTCCATCAAGGCGGATTGAGCGTCGTAGATGATCTCCATCACCTGCTCCGGCCGCCTCTCACGGCCGAGGCGGCCCGGTAGGTCTGGGTGCGCGTGGCGAAGCACAACTGTCAACCGCGCCACCAGCCATCCAGGAACCATGCGAATCTCCTGGACCAGGCATTCCTCGACCCAGAAGAGAAGCTCGTCGGATTCTTGCAGCATGCGACGTGGCGTCATCGCGCGACGTCTCCTGCGGTGCCAGTGCAGGTCTCGTTCTTGCTCTTCCACTGTCTGCTGCAGCATGGCTTGCAACCCACTATATCAGCGGGTTACGCGACCCCTGCTACGTACTCGGCGCTCATGATGCGACGAGCTTGTTGCTCATCGGATAGACCAGCGTTCGCCAGCTTCCTGCTGCGGGTATGAGATGCACCTGGCGATCGAATGTCCACTCCCTCCACTGCTGGCGAACGCGATAACGCATCACCATGCGAGCCACGTTGCTATACGTCCGCCGGTGCAGCTGATCGGTCCAGCCTTCGACCACGGCAACGCTTACAACCTGCATGTCGAGCAGCTCGGTCTCCGCGTCGAGTCTCGGCATGTCACGGATGAACGCATCCCGGCCGCCCCAGGCACGCTGAGCGTCTTCGGCCAGCATCTCCCACATCTCTTCGAAGCGGCCCTGGGCGTGGAGCTTCATGAACTGACGCTCGAAAGTGGCCGGCGCGATGGACACGGCCGGCGGGCGTTCCAGCTCCAGGGCGTCGGGCGAGAAGCGCATGTATTCGTCCTCCGGCTGCGTCGCGAACTGTTCGGAAAACCAGGTCAGAACCGCCGCAATGAACGGCTGACGGCGCAGCTCGCGAAGGAAACGCTTGACCATTGACGCTAGATGTAGTGTGATGTCCCCAGACTGTATACAGAATGTGGATAACTCGCAAGCCCATCTAGTCAGCAAGAGGTGAGAGATTGATCCGAGTCGGCGTCTCCGGTTGGCGGGTTGGCCCTCGGCCTCAGCCGGTCGCGAGCCGGCGCACGACGGCCGCGACCTCGGTCAGCGGCAACCCGACCGGGCAGGCGGCAGAAGCCGCCTCGAGGTCGGACTCGTCCCCCTCCAGGTCGGAGGACGCGTCAGCCAACCGCGCATAAAGCCTCATGTAAGACGAGGCCAGGTCGGGAAGTCGCGTCTTCCCGAGGCGCCCGGCTGCGAGCGCGCAAAGCCCGCAGTTGATACAGCTGATCAACCGCGGGTGAAGCTCGCGCTCCTCCGGGGTCAACTGACTGATGCCAACCGGCTTGTAGGTCTGGACCA
>DATARC010000134.1:0-12319 GCA_036264335.1 Candidatus Dormiibacterota bacterium | reverse complement strand
CCTCCCCACCTTCGGCAGCCTGGAGCCTGGCAACGTCTACTTCGCGCTCGGCTACACGGGGAACGGTGTCGCCCCCAGCCACCTCGCCGGGAGGGTGATCGCCGACCTTGCGATCGGCGCCGACACCGACGCCACGCGGCTGCCGATGGTCAATCCGAAGCCGCGCATGTTTCCGCCGCAACCGTTTCGGTCCATCGGGGCGGCAGTGATCCGCCGCGCGATCATCGCCAAGGACACCGCCGAGGAACGGGGCGTGCAGCCAAATCCTGTGATGGCCGCCATCGCGCGGATGCCGCGCCGGATGGGGTACCTGCTCGGGCCCTAGACGGCCCATCCTGATCCAGATGGCGAACCTCCGCCGCTGGCTGCCGGTTTCAGGAGCGCTCGCCGTCGTCTTCATGGTTTCGACGGCCTTGATCGCGCCGCCGCCCCCGGTGGCCGGCGCGCCCGCCGAGCAGGTGCTTGCTTACTTCGCGTCGTATCACGTTGGCCTCGAGATCGAGAGCGTCAATCTCTGCATCGGCATGGTGCTGCTTATGGTGTTCGCGGCCACCCTTCACGACTGGCTCGGCAACACTGCCTCACTGACCGCGCTCGCGGCGATCGCGGTGGTGGCTGCGTGCACGCTGGTTGAGGTCGCCGTATTTCAGTCGCTGGTGTACCGACCCAACCCCGACGCGGCTCGGGCCACGCTGTTCAACGACCTGCAGGATTTCGCTTTTCAGGTGACTTCGTTTCCGGCGCTCCTGTTCCTGGCGTCGAGCGCCTATGCGATCCTGACCTCCCGCCGGCTGCCGCGATGGACCGGCCAGGCTGCCGCCGTCGCAGCCGCGTTGCAGGTCGTGGCGTGGGTGCCCTTCTTCACGCCGTCCGGGCGATTCGCCGCCGGTGGCATTCCGAGCGAGGTCGCGTTTGCCGCCCTGGTCGCCTGGGTCCTCGGCTGCTCGGGGACGATGCTCGTGATCGGGCGGCGCCCGGCGGCTACTTGATCAACTGCGTTCGGAGGCGCATCGCGGCAATCGTCACTCCCACGACCGCCAGCGCCACGAGATAGGCGACGTCCGCGAGCAGCCCCGGGCCGATCACGCCCGTGGTCAACCCACGGATGAGATCGATGCCGTGATACAGCGGGGTCAGCTCCACCAGGAAGCGCAGCACGGGCGGGTAGACCGTGATCGGGAAGAAGGACGCCGAAAACAGGAACATCGGCTGCAGCGCCAGCTGGATGATGTCCAGGTCCTGCCACTGTCGAATGAATGTGGTCACGGCCGAGCCGAGGGCCGCAAACGCGAGGCCGACCAGGAAGGCTGCGGGGAGCGCGAGGATGGCCCACGGCGAGGCGACCAGGCCCAAGGCGAGCATGAAGAGCAGAAAGGCAATCGAGTAAACGCTGCCGCGGGCGACCGCCCAGATCACCTCTCCGGCCGCCACATCCTCGACTCCGACGGGAGTCGCGACCATGCTGTCGTAGAGCTTTGCG
Source organism: Candidatus Dormiibacterota bacterium (assembly GCA_036264335.1). Taxonomy (GTDB): domain Bacteria; phylum Chloroflexota; class Dormibacteria; order Dormibacterales; family Dormibacteraceae; genus Palsa-872. Next base: position 10,839 of record DATARC010000134.1, on the reverse strand, counting down.
TGACGCAGCTTGAAGAACATGTTCATCGTCGTCTCGTAGATCGCGCCGTTCATCGCGGATGACGCCATGAGGGCGGGCGCCACGAACACCGCGTAGCTCACCGTGTGGCCGCCGCCGAGGTCTATGGTCCGGATCAGGGAACCGATGCCAAAGCCGATGCCAAGCAGATAGAACACAGGCTCGACGAACCCTGCAGCCAGCACCTTCCAGAAGTGCGGGAACAGCACCATGTTCCGCTCGATCACGTGGATCGACCTGGTCGGCACGCGCAACGCGCGAATGCTCACTTGACGAGCCTTCGGGTCAGGAGCGGCAGCGCGATGATCGCGCCGGCGCCCGCGTACACGAGCAGGACTGCCACGTGGAGCGCAGCGTCCGGACCTACGAGCGTGCCGAGCACGAGTCCACGCGTCAGGGCCACGCCATGCGAAAGCGGAGTCGCCCATGCCACCCATTGGAGGACGAGCGGAAGCCGGCTGATCGGGAAGAACGCGCCGCCAAACAGAAACAGCGGGGTGATCACCAGGCGGAACACCGTGCCCATCACGCTGTCGTTCTTCTGTGTTGACGTGAAAGCGATGAGCGGCGTGGCAAACGCGAGCCCGCTCAAGGTTGCCGCCGGGATCGCCAGCAGCGACTCGAAAGTGTGGGCGACGCCAAACGCCGCCATGACAACCCAGAAGATCGTGGCGACCATCAACATTCGGATCGTCACCCACGCCACCTCGCCGATGACGATGTCGCGGACCACCAGGGGAGTCGCGAGCATGGCGTCGTAGATGTGATCCCACAGAATTTTTCCAAGAACGGGGTACGTGCACTCGAACGCCGCGGTCTGCATAGTCGTCGCCGCCAGCAGGCCGGGTGCAAGAAAGTCGATATAGGGCACACCCCCAACGCCGCCGGAGCTCTTGTTGACGAGGCTCCCCAGGCCGAGGCCCATCGAGGCGATGAAGAACAGCGGAGTGAAAAAAGAGACCGTCATCGAGCCGCGCCACATGCGCTTGAAAACGAGAGCGTTGTGCTCGATCACACGTGCAGCGCCGGCCGGGATCCCGATCGAAGCCACCGCCATCAATCGATGAGGCTCCTACCGGTCAGGCGGAGGAACACGTCCTCCAGGGTGCCGCGCCGAATCAGAGCGGTCTCCGGGCGGAGCCCGCGGCTGTGCACCGCGGCGACTGCCGCATCGCCGTCCGAGGTGTAGAGGAGGACCCTGTCGGCCAGCACCTCCACGCGGTCGGCCAAGCCGTCAAGGGTGTGATCGAGCGCGGGCTGCCCGTCAACTGGAAATCGTAGCTCCAGCACCTCTTTTGTCGAATATTTTTCGATCAGCTCGCGCGGCGTTCCCTCGGCGACGATCTTCGCCTTGTCCATCACCACCAGCCGGTCGCATAGCTGCTCGGCCTCGTCCATGTAGTGAGTGGTGAGCACGAGCGTCACGCCACGCTGTTTCAGCCGGTAGAGGCGATCCCAGACGAGATGCCGTGCCTGGGGGTCGAGGCCCGTGGTCGGCTCATCGAGCAGCAAAAGGTCGGGCTCGTTGATCAGAGCTCGCGCGATGGTCAAGCGCCGCTTCATTCCGCCGCTGAGTTCGTCGACCTTGTCCTTCGATCGTTCTTTGAGCTGCACGAAGTCGAGGAGCTCGTCCGCGCGCCGGCGCCCTTCCGCCCACGGGATGTCGAAGTAGCGGGCGAAGATGACCAGGTTCTCGCGTACCGTCAGCTCGAGGTCGAGGGTGTCCGCCTGCGGCACGACGCCGAGCCGCGCTCGGATCTCAACGCCACGTGTCGCCGGGTTCTCGCCGAAGATTCTCAAGCTGCCGGACGTCACAGGCGAAACGCAGGCGATCATGCGCATCGTCGAGGTCTTGCCCGCGCCGTTCGGTCCCAGAAAGCCGAAGGCCTCGCCTCGAGCGACGTCGAAGTCGATGCCGTCGACAGCGACGAGGTCGCCAAAGCGCTTGCCCAGGCCGCGTGCGGAAATCAGTGGACTGGAATCAGTGTTGCCCAAAGGTCGGCCTAGCAATATAGAGCCAGGCCGACCCTCGCTAGAAGGAGCCTATGAGGCGATCTCGCGCCGGCCCGGGACTTCGACGCTTCTTATCGAAGAACCAACCATGTCCTGGATGACGCTGCGGTAGTGCAGCATCGCCCTGCGCAGACCTTCGGTTCCACGGACCTCCTTGCCTGCAGCCGCACGCCGCGCCCGCAGCACGCCGTTCGGCAGCTTGCTGTCAGCCAGCGGGTGCTGCATCTCCCCGAGCAACGCCAGAACCAGGGCATCCGCCTCGCGGACAGCCTCCTCCGGCATGTCTATGAAATGCGACTCGATACGATCCCACGAAGCGCCGAAGCGGTCGACCGCCTCAGGTGCCAGCGGCAGCAGCGCCGGGCGCGAATAACGCCTTGTCCGGCCCGCGAGAGCCAGCACGATCATGATCACCATGAAAGCGACCACGCCAACGATCACCCACGAAGTCACGTCCATTTACCTCATCACCTCCATTAAATGAACGCGACAGCCCTCATGACTCCCCTGAATGGGTTTCATGCCGATGCGCTCCTGTACCGTGAGCGCGTCGTGCTGATCTCGGGCCGTGGGGCCAAGCTCGCGCTTCGAGGGTTCTTACTTCTCACGAGCCTGGCCTTCGCGGCCTGCGGAGGGACACCCGGCACGGCCTCGCCACCGGCCAAGGATGCGTGCACCGTCGCCGCAGTCATGGTGCCGATCCGGGCGGCGCTCGATACGGCCGCCACGGAAGCCGTCGTGCAGGGGACAAATGGCGATCTCAAGTGCGTCGCCGGAATCGCCCGGATCACCGTCCTGATCGGAGCCGTATCGGCACCCTCCGACGGCCCGCAGGGGTCGCCACACCTCGTGTTGCTGGAAGACGACTCAGGTAGCTGGGTCGTCGCCAACGACAAGCTTTGCGGCGTCACTGGCGAGTCGGCCAGGCCGATCCCTCCCGAGCTTGGAGACGTCTGCGGGGTCCAGTAGACACTTGACACGTGACCAAATGGTCACGTATAGTCGGAGTCGTGGATGAGGTGTTCAGGGCGATGGCGGATCCCACGAGGAGGGCCCTCCTCGACGAGCTCTTCCGCCAGGACGGACAGACCTTGAGCGCCCTGGAGGCGCGGTTCTCGATGACGCGGTTCGGGGTCATGAAGCACCTCAAGCTGCTCGAGGGAGCCGGCCTGGTCGTGACCCGGCGGCGGGGTCGCGAAAAGCTCCACTTCCTGAACCCTGTGCCGATCCGGCTCGTCCACGACAGGTGGGTGAGCAAGTACGCAGAACCCTGGGTCGCATCGCTCAGCGACCTCAAAACCACATTGGAGGCAAGCATGGAAAAGGTTTTCGAGATCTACATCAAGACCACGCCCGAACGGCTCTGGGCGGCAATCACCGACCCCGAGATGCGAAGCAAATACAACTTCGGGGCCCGGATCGAATCGGATTTCACGCCGGGCTCACATTTCAATCAGACGACTCCGAACGGCGCTCTTCTCGGCGAGGGCAAGAACCTCGAGGTCGACCCTCCGCGCCGATTGGTCCAGAACATGACAGCGCTGTGGGGCGAGGACGTCAAGGCAGAGGGGACTACCCGGATCACGTGGGAGATCGAGCCGGTGGGCGATTCCTGCCACCTGACCGTGACGCACGATCAGCTCCGAGAGGGCGCCAACGACCAGCTGTACGGCGGGTGGCCGATGATCCTGTCAGGCCTGAAGACCCTGCTCGAAACGGGAGAGCTGCTGACCACACCCGGGTCGCTGATGTACGCCGGCACGGCGGCCGGCAAGACCGCCAAGTAAGGGATCTGGTCGCGGAGGCCGGGCCAGGGGCTCGGCCTCTCCCCTTCACCGCTGGACCGCCAGTTCTATAAGTGAATATTCGTTTATTGCCCTATACTCCTGGCGATGAGCATCTTCGCCACCCCTCCCAAGTCGCCCACCATCCTGCGTCGCCTCGAAGAGCTCGACGAGCTCCGGCGCTACCTGGCGCGCGATCTGGGCGATTCGGCCCAGCCCTGGACCGGCGCCCTGCGCCGCCTGGCAGCCGCAGAAGCTACCGTCGGGTCGACGTCGATCGAGGGCTACGGCGCCAGCCTCGAGGACACTGTCGAGATCCTGGCCGGGCGCCACCCAGCCGGCGCCTCCGACGAGACTCAACGAATCATCGCGGCCTATGCCCAGGCGATGGACCGGGTGGCCGTGCTCGCGGACGACAAGCGCTTTCAGTGGTCGGCCCAGACGATGCTCGACCTGCACTTCCTCGTCTGTCATCCTCAGCCCCAGGCCGGACCGGGCCGTTTGCGCGACGGCAGCGTCATAGTCACTCGCGGGTTGGGTCGGGATCCCTACCGGGCACCCGCCTCGAGCGATGTACCTGGTCTGCTCGCAGAGGTGGCCAGGTGGCTCGACCAAGGCGACCTTGCGCGTCACCCTGTGGTTCGTGCCGCCATGGCCCACCTGAACCTCGTGTCCATCCACCCGTTTCGCGACGGCAACGGCAGGCTGGCCCGCATCGTCCAGTCGTTGGTGCTCGCGAAGGAGGGATTGCTGCGCCCTGAGCTGGTGTCGATCGAGCCATATCTCGGGCGCCATACCCGCGAGTACTACACGGTGCTCGAAGAGGTGCAGGGGCCGATGTTCGATCCCCAACGCGACGCGTCGGCATGGGTCGAGTTCTGCATCGAAGCGCATGTGTTCGAGGCGGTGGAGCGCAGGCGATGGTTGGAGATAGCCCATGCGAGGCACAGCTTCTGCGAGGAACTGGTACGCGACCAGGGCTATCCAGAACGGTTCGTGGGCGCGCTCGACCAGGCGCTACTGGGTTTGCCCATTACCAACGCCGACCATCGGCGCGAGACCAACATCGCGAGCCCGACCGCGACCCAGGACTTGCAGCGCCTCCGGCATGAAGGATGGCTCGAGCAGGAGGGCGGTGGCCGATCCCTGCGATACGTCGCGAGCAGAAAATTGCAGGAGAGATGGTCATCGTCACGCTCCCGCTGAATGGATGAAGCCCAGACCCCGGCAACGGTCGAGGTCGCGCCGGTCGATCCGGCCGACGCTCGCGCGCGGTATTGCATCAACGAGTATTTCAAGGAGCTCGACCGCAGATTCGAGGGCGGCTTCGATCCGGCGCGCAGCATCCCGGCCGACGAGGAGAGCCTGCGGCCTCCAGCCGGCCTGCTGATGATGGCCACGCTTCACGGCGAACCAATCGGGTGCGGGGCGCTCAAGTTCCATGACGACGCGCCCTTCGAGCTCAAGCGAATGTGGGTTGCGGAATCCGCGCGCGGCCTCGGCCTGGGGCGCCGAATCCTGCGCGAGCTCGAGGAGCAAGCGGCCCGTCACGGAGCCAAGGCCGTTCGCCTGGAGACAAACAAGACCCTCGCCGAAGCGATCAGCCTTTACCGGTCAGCCGGCTACGTCGAAGTCGCTCGGTTCAACGACGAGCCGTACGCCCACCACTGGTTCGAGAAGCAGCTGGCCGGGCAGGCGCGGGCGGCAGAAGCTGGCCGACAAAGGTCTCGGTCAGCCAGGTTTGAAACTGGCCAGGCGACCAGCCACGCCGGTTGACCAGCATGTTGTAAGTTCCCGGACCGAGCAGCCAGACGATATCGGCGGCCGCGACCGGATCCAAGCCCTTTTTGAGGGCGCCTTTGCGCATCAGGTCAGCGACCACGTTGGCGGCGCCTTGACGATGCTGCGCGAGGTGTGACTCCCAGAGTGCCCTGGCCTCAGGGTCAACCCCCGCTGCTCCCCTGAGGGCTTCATGAATTCCGGCCATCCGCCCGTCCATCTCGGTGACCAGCTCGGCGTAGAGCGCAAGGTACTTGCGCGGATCGGTCTCCGCGCGGATGGCTTTGGATCGCGGTCGCTCGGGCAGCGGCACCGGCTCGTCGTCTCCGACAATCGCGACATCAAGCGCTGTCTTTAAGAGCGTCGCTTTGCCCCCTACGGACGTGAACACGGTGGCGCGGCTGACGCCCGCCGCAGCCGCAATCTCATCGATCGACGTTGAGGCATATCCCTGCTGTGCGTACAGGCGCCCTGCCGCGGCGATCACGGCCGCCCGCGTGGACTGTGCATGTGCCCCACGCAACGCCGATTGGTACGTGCGCTTGACTTTCTTTGACATTTTCAGCAGACTCTCAGTCTAACGACTAGATCCCCAGTCTGGCGTATTGGAGGTGGGAAGCGTGCACACTCATACATCATCCGGCGTAACGGTCGTCCAAAGTCTTAGCGATGCAGTCAACCGCCACGATCTCGACGCGATGGTTCGGTGCTTCGCGCCGGACTTCGTCAACGAAACGCCTGCCCATCCGGCCCGCTCTTTCCGCGGCAATGACCAGGTCCGAAGGAACTGGGCGCAGATTTTCGGCGGCGTTCCAAACCTGGAAGCGGAGATCGTCGATTCTGCGACCAGCGGCGACACTGTTTGGACCGAGTGGGAGATGCGCGGGACCCGGGTCGACGGGGCTCCCCACCTGATGCGAGGCGTGTCAATCTTCAAAGTCCGCGAGGGAGTCTTCAGCTCCGTCCGTTTCTATCTGGAGCCGGTGGAGCAGGGCGGCATCGGCATCGATGCCGCAGTGCAATCGGGACTGGGGCGATGATCCTCCTCGCAGGCGGGACCGGTCATCTCGGCGGCCCGCTGGCCCAACTGTTTGCCGAAAACCACATGAGGATCCGTCTCCTCAGCCGAAACCCGTTATGGGCGACGGTCCCTCCAGGCGTGGAGATCGTGGTCGGCGACGTGCGCGTGCGATCGTCACTCAGTGCCGCCCTGGCGGGCGTTGAAACGGTGGTGTCGGCGGTAACCGGCTTTGGCCCGGGCGGGAGCGGCCCGCGAGCAGTCGACCTCGAAGGGAATCTCAATTTGATCGATGCGTCCGTGACCTCCGGGGTCAGGCACTTCATATTGATTTCCATCCACGGCGCACAGGCGAACCACCCGATGGAGCTGTATCGCGCGAAGTTCGCGGCCGAGCAACGGCTGATGGCAAGTGGTCTCCAGTGGACGATCGTCAGACCAACCGTGTTCCTGGAGCTATGGACCGAGATCCTCGGCAGTCCGCTGCTCAAGACCGGGACCGCGACCGTGTTCGGACGAGGTGATAACCCTGTCAACTTCGTCTCAGTTCAGGCAGTCGCGCGCGCTGTCGAGCGGGCGGTAGTCGATCCGGGGCTGCGTGGCCGAACCATCGAGGTCGGCGGTGAGGAAAACCTGACCGTGAACGACCTCATCGGGAGGATTGCCAAGAGCCACGGCCGTCAGGCGAAGGCGCGTCACATCCCGCTTGCGGTTCTGGGTTTGGCCGCGGCCGTGCTGCGCCCGGTCAGACCGGATTTCGCCGGCCTCCTACAGGGCGCGGTGCTGATGGACACCACCGACATGAGCTTCGACGCAGCGGTCGAGCGCGACGAAATGGCGCGCCACGCGCTCGTAGCAGATGTCGCGCCCTCGTAGGCCGTGGTTAGAAAGGGCGACCGGCGGGCCGCCCTTTCCTACTTAATGCGAGGCGGCCTGGAAGCAGGCCACGTCGTACTGCGACACCGACTTGGGGTTGTTGGAGTTCTGCGGCTGGCTGCCGGCGTACACGGTCGTCGCGTGCTGGAAGCCTGCGGTGTTGAAGCCGTTTGGGGTGAACGGGCCTGAGTCTCCGAAGAACGACTGGCAGCTCTGGCTTGGCTGTCCTGGGGTACCGGTCGAGTTGGCGTACACCGGAAGCGAGAACGCTGAAAGCGCTCCCAGTGCGAGGACGACGGCGGTGATTCGCCTCATGAGGGTTCCTCCTACTCGGTGCTCTGGGCATCTGCGTTCGGCCCACCAGGGACTACGGTCCCGGGTTACGACCCAGAGCTGCACTGGCCGCGTGGACGGCTCAACTTGAACGTCGGCCATGCCGCGCCGTCGACGGCGACGTAACCGCCGGCGTCGAGATCGGCTTGCCAGAAAGAGAGCTGACTTACGGCGACGACCAGGTCGGGACAGCCTGCCCTGAGGGCCTGGCGGACGTCATCGACCTCCGAGGGCACGATGCAGGCCACGTTGCACACGGTGACGTAGCGCGTGGCGGGCAACAGGCCGCTCTCGACGTAGAGCCACGGTTGGCCGCCAAGCACCAGCAGCTGATCGTTGCTCGAGCCCGCGACGCGCTGCAGCAACGCGCTCTCCGAGTCCTGGAGGCCTACGCGGTCGAACCACTGCTCATATTGGCTCTGACTGCTCGAGCCCGCTGCGTATGCGAACCAGTTGCTGTAGTAGGCCGGAAGGTCCCAGAAGCCCAAGTTGTGCTTGAGAGGCCACGGGGGTGTCCGCGATTCCATGACCGCGGTTTGCTGAGCCGGAATGATCAGCAGGGCCTCGGCCAAGATCACCATGGCCAGAACGGCCTGGAGCGGAAGGTGCCATCGCCATCGAAATCCCGACACGCGCAGGGCGATGGCGAACGCGAGCGCGGGGGTGGCCTCGTGAAAGAAGTGCGTGTACTCGAGTGGGGTCAGGCTTGATCCGGCCAGGCTCGCCGGCAACCAAACGGCGAGCAGGCGGGCGCGTTCGCTCTTGGCCCTCACTAGACAGATCAGACCGATGACAGCGATCAACCCCAGCCGAACGAACATCGGCACGAAGGTGCCACCGTTCGCGTTCAAAGCGTAGATATGGTCCGACGGCAGGACCGTCGTGATGTATGCCTGCAGGGAGCCCTCCGCGGCGAGCAAGAGCGCAGCCGCGACGAGTGTCGCGGCTCCGCCCGCACCGGCCACCAGCAGCCGCCACCACCTGTCGCGGCCGCTGAGCAAGGGAACGAGGAGGGCCAGGCCGTCGAACACGAACGAAGGGCGGGTAACCACAGCGGCGCCGAGAAGCACGCCGGACGCAAAGATCACCACCCACCGCCGGCTGAACGCCAGCCGCAGGCTGACAAGAAAGAAGGGAAGCGCGGCGAGCTCGACGTTCAGCAGGTCGCCGTCCAGGGTTGGGAGGGACAGCACGAAGGCTGCCAACCCGCCGGCGAGCGCGGCGGGTCGCAACGGCATGAACCTCATGCTGATGACGAAGGTCAGGAGGGCCGTTGCAACGACGAAAAGGGCGCCTGCAATCTGCGTCACCAGGTGGTGCTCGCCCGCGCCGAGCGCGATCAACACCTGATACAGCCAGTAGATGCCGGGAGGTTGCAGGTCGTACGCGCGTGCATAAAGCGCAAGCCCTTTCGATGTGGCCCACGCAACCGTCGTAAAGACCCCTTCGTCAAAGTACCAGCGCGGCTCAGTCAGGCTTGGAAGGCGCAGCAGCAGAGTGCCGACGGCAAGGCCGGAAGAAATCAGCAGCACATTCCGGCGCCGATGCGGTTCGCCGTTCAGAATGTCGCTCGGCAGGTGTGGACGCACGACAAGAATCTAATCAGTCGACAGCGCAGGCCGGCCTAAGACGTGCCGGTGCGCACCCCTAGCTCGCGCAGCCATCGACGGTAGGCGATGGCCGTCCGGTCGCTGCGCAGATGCAGCTCCGCTTGCAGATCGAGCGGAAGCAGCTCGGGGCGCTGGGACTCGAGGATCGGGCGGTCCTGGGCGAAGATGCGGTCCTGGAACTCGACCATCGACGAGCGCGGCTTGTAGTTCATCGCCATCCACATCCAGGCGGTGCTGTCGGTCGAATCGTGAGGTGTAACAGAGAGAAGCATTCCGAAGGAGTGCTCGCCATGCTTGATGAAGGACGCGGACAGTGGTCGATGCACGCGATACGTGTAATTGACGACCGAGCCCTGGCCGGTGGCGTAAGGGTCTGGCTGATAAACCTTGACGCCCTCCGCCAGGACACCTTCAGGACCGGTGGTCGTCGTGTAGTCCTCGATCTCCGGCCTCGCACGGTCGCCGAGTATCCCTTCGTGGACGAACGGGAAGTGGCCAATGTCGAGGAAGTTCTCCACTATTCGCGGCCCGCTCGCGCCGACGCGGTATGGCCCCGCCAGCAGCACTTTGTAAGCGGGGTCATCGAGCAGCTCGAACCTGGGGAGGGCTTGATCGCCGCTACCAAGGTTGACCCATACGACGCCATAGGCTTCGGTTGCCTGGTAGGCGCCGACACGAGCCTTTTCCGGGGGCACCTGCTCGGGGTGCGCGGGCATCAGGACGCACCGGCCGTCCGTGCCATAGGTCCATCCGTGATATGGGCACTCGAGGCGTCGGCCGTCCACGACTCTGCCCAGTGACAGTCGAGTACCCCGGTGCACACAGAGGTCGCGCCATGCGTAGTAGTCGCCGCCCGATCGCCATACGACGAGGTCTTCGCCGAGCACTCTGGCCGCGATCGGACCGCCTGAAGCGAGCTGATCGACCACGGCGACGGGGTGCCAGTCCTCAATCAGGACGGGGTCATCGATCATCGAGATTCCTCGAACAGAGGGGGCACGTGGGGATGATGTCACCCGGCCAGAGTCATGTCCACGGCGGGGCGAGGATGGGGCTACCCTGCCGCAGCGCACATCGACTACCTGACATCGGTCGCGGACGCACTTGACGTGTCGTGCGGCGCCTTAGCGAGTTTGCTCGCACCACCTGAGCACCCGCAGGGCGCGCAGCGTGTTCCATCGGCTCGGCCTGCCCTCTCCCTCGTCCATCGCAAAGTGCAGCCGGCCGGGATGGCGATTTTCCAGGAGCCAGCGCCCGTCAGCATCACGCTTCGACTCGACCAGGTCGATCGCCTCGCCCCATCGCTCGTCAGGACCGGCGCCCGCCGCGCGTAGATAGTCGAGACCGCGAAGCACGTCGTAGTACCAACCGGCGGGGTACGAGAACGTGGCCCAGGTCGGGTCGATCA
>DATARC010000104.1:0-3601 GCA_036264335.1 Candidatus Dormiibacterota bacterium | reverse complement strand
ATCGGTGTTTCGCAGTTCAACGGATCAGCGCTCCGTAAGATCATGCCCGGGCCTGGCCGATCAGGTTCGTGACCTGCCATCACCCCCCGACTCGCGATATCGCTCATCGAGAGCTTCGGATCTACCTTTTGATCCCGGGCGCGTCGGAGCGAGCGATGCTGAATGCCTGTCGTACCAACCGTTTGACCGCGGGCCGCTCGGCGTCCGCTGGAGAGGTCAAGGTCACGAACCGGGAGTCTTTTCCGCTGCCCTTCAGCAAGCCGCCATCGTCGTCCAGCTCGCGGCCGCGATAGAAGAACATGGCCGAGTGGTTGGAGAACGTCCCGATGCCGACGACGTTGCTCCCATCGATGGCGTAACGCACCAATTTCCACATCGCGCTCTTTGACCGGGGCGCGGCGCTTCGATAAGCGACCTCGTCCGCAAAAGGCGCGATCTCCTTTACGGTCTCGATCGCGGCCCTCACCGTCGGGCGAACGGCGGCTGGGATCTTCTTGAGCTGGTCGGACAGAGATACGTGAGCGGACATCAGGCCGATTCTAGTTTCCGCGGGGGTCTTCGGCCTTGCTGATGGGCTGGTCGAGCTGCGGTCTCACCGGGCTCAAGTGGAGCTTGAAAGGCATACCTGGTGCGCTAAAGCCGATCTTGATGTGCTGGTTGTCGCAGAACGGCTTGTGCAGCGACTGGCCACAGCGGCACAACGTGGCCCGCGGCAAGACCTCCACTGATCCGTCCTCGCGCGTGACCTCGACCTTCCCGATAACAAGAAGCGGTCCATTGCGCACCGGCGTCACAGTGGTCGGCCCGTCGGTCTCCTCTTGCTGCCCGCCATCAATTCTTCGATAGAGCAGGGCGCCGCTCGGACACAGGCGCACGACCTGCTCGACCTCGTCCGCCGCGGCCATGTCCGGGAGGACCCAGGGTCGCCGTTTCAGCTCGAAGACGCGTCGGTTGCCGCGGAGGCATTCGGCGACGTGGATGCACAGGTCAAGGTCAAAGCTGACCTCGATGTCCTTCCCGCGATAGACCTTACGCACTGGCACCCACGACAGTTGGGCCGCCGGCGCGAAGCGACTCATACAGCTCAAGTGTCTTGGCGGCGATGGCCGGCCACCCAAAGTGGCGCACCACGCGCTCGCGCCCTGTTTTGCCCATCCGCGCAGCCAGGGTGGGATTGCCGAGCAGCTGCTCGACCCTTGCCGCCAGCCCGGTCGTGAAAGCGCCGGCGTCGTCGTGTTCGTAGTCGACCAGGTAACCGGTCTCGCCGTCGACGACTATCTCCGGGATCCCGCCCACGCGCGACGCGACCACTGCCGTCTCACAAGCCATCGCCTCGAGGATAACGAGACCAAACGGCTCGTAGATCGACGGACAGATGAACACGGAGGCTCCCGAGTGCAGATGGATGAGGTCCTGGAGCGGGATGTAGTGGTCGATCCAGACCAGGTTGCCTCGCTCGGCGCGGACCCGCTGGGCCAGGGCGCCGATCTCATCGGCGATCTGAGGCGTGTCCGGGCTGCTGGCTGCGATCACCAGCTGATGCTGCGAATCCATCTTCAGCGCGGCGGCCAGGAGCAGCTGGAGACCTTTCTGCCGCGTCATCCGGCCGTTGAAGAACGCGTACGGCCTGCTGCCGTCCACCCCCAGGCGAGCGAGCGCTTCGTCCGACGGCTGTCGCCTGTAAATCTCCGGATCGATGCCGTTATGGATCACCCGCACGCGTTCGGGCTTGACCTGTGGATAGCACGACAGGATGTCGCCTCTAACCCCGTGCGAGACGGCGACCACGGCATCGGCTGACTCGATGGAGGTGCGCTCGCAGAACATCGACAGGGCATAGCCGCCGCCAAGCTGTTCCGCCTTCCAGGGCCGCAACGGCTCCAGGCTGTGAATCGTCATGACGTGGGGAATCGTCCACATCAGCTTCGCGAGGTGGCCGCCCAAGTTGGCGTACCAGGTATGGCTGTGGACGAGGTCAGCGCCTTTGACTGCGGCGCCCATGGACAGGTTGATCGACATCGCCTGCAGCGCCGCCGACTCGGGCTTCGGCTCCGCAAGTGCCGCCCAGGGCTCGTGGCTGGTCACGCCCGGCTCTTCGCGTGGCTTGCCCCAGCAGTGGACCGAGACGTCGGCAAGGTGGCGGAGCTCGCGGGCAAGAAACTCGACGTGGGTGCCGGCGCCGCCGTAGATCTCGGGCGGATACTCCCGAGTCAGGAGCGCGACCTTGAGCTGGTTCGCCATCGCGGTCATTCTCGCGCCTGGAGCCCCGGCCGGATAAACAGACCGACCGTCGGTCTGTTATAGTCGAGGTCGTGGCCAGGACCGTCAACGCGACCCTCCACATGGTGCGGCGGGATGCCTTCCTGGACGTCGCCCAGCGGTTCGTCCAGACCAAGGGTTTCGACGCCATGAGCATCCAGGACGTGCTGGACGAGCTGGATGCCTCGAAGGGCGCCTTCTACCACTATTTCGACTCCAAGCAAGCGCTGCTGGAGGCGGTGGTCGAGCGTTTTGCCGATACCGCGCTGGCCACCCTGGAGCCCGTGATCAACGACGCACACCTGCCGGCCCTGCGCAAGCTCGAAAGCGTCTTCTCGGGCATCGCCAGCTTCAAGGCGCAGCAGAAGGAATTCGTGCTGGCCATCATCGAAGTCTGGAACTCGGACGGCAATGCGACGGTGCGCGAGAGGCTTCGCCGGTTGACGGTGAACCGGCTCGTGCCACTTCTGACCGTCGTCATCGGCCAGGGGATCACGGAAGGCACCTTCGCCGCGGAGTCCCCCGGGGAAACGGCGATGGTGCTCACGTCCTTGATGCTCGGCTTTCAGCAGCAGGCCAGCGATCTGTTCGTCGCGCGTCAAGCACGCACCATCGGCTTCGACGTCGTCCAGCGATCGGTCGCCGCCAACACGGAGGCGTTCGAGCGAATCCTGGGGACCCCTAAAGGCTCACTGACCATCATCGATGAGCCAACCCTGCGTTTCTGGTTCGGATAAGGAGGGATTCAGTGGCAGCGATCATCGAGGTGCAGGGCCTTACCAAGAGCTATGGGAGCAAACGCGGCATTGCGGACGCTTCGTTCTCGGTCGAAGAGGGCGAGGTGTTTGGCTTTCTAGGCCCGAACGGCGCCGGCAAGACGACGACGATCAGGACTTTGATGGCGCTCATCCGCGCCGACTCCGGGACCGCGCGGATTGCCGGCCTCGATTGCTGGCAGCAGTCCGTGGAGATCAAGAAGCTTGTGGGCTATGTGCCTGGCGAGCCGGCCCTCGATCCGAACCTCACCGGCGGCCAGATCCTTGAATACTTGGGGCGCCTGCGCGGCGGCGTGGATCAGAAATACCTCAAAGAGCTGATCGAGCGTTTCGACCTCGACATCAGCCGCAAGTTTCGTCAGTACTCGACGGGTAACAAGCGCAAGGTCGTCCTCATCCAGGCCTTCATGCACCGCCCTCGCCTGCTGATTCTCGACGAGCCGACCAGCGGACTCGATCCGCTTAACCAGCACGAGTTCGATCGCATGGTCAAAGAGGTTCGTGATGAAGGCCGCACCGTTTTTCTCTCGTCCCACGTCCTGAGCGAGGTGGAGAAGACCTGCACG
>DATARC010000022.1:0-2345 GCA_036264335.1 Candidatus Dormiibacterota bacterium | reverse complement strand
CCCGTTGTTGGGTCGTACCCCGAGAAGGACTTCAGCGCCGCGGCTGGGCGCGCACTGGACGCGGCGCTCGACAGCTATGGAATCACGCACGACATCAAGGTCTACCCTGGCGCGCGCCATTCGTTCTTCGACGACCGGAGTCGAGCCTACGACAAGGTCGCCGCAGCCGATTCATGGACCCGGGTGCTTGCGTTTTTCGCAGAGCACCTAGCACCCACCACCTGAATCGCGGCGCGAACAGCGGCCCCTGACTACGGTCGCGTGCGAGCGGGCCAACGCCTCCGCCGGCTGTGGTTGACAGTCGCCGGTTGTGATGTACGGTGCGCGGCCACCTGCATCGGACGCGTGCTGCGTTCGCGGTAATGCCAGGCGCCCTCTTCCAGGAGCCGGTTCGTGTCCAGCTCGCGGATGTCTGGCGCGCCCTGGCGGCTGAGCTTCACCCAGGCCACCTCGTCCTCGGGCGTCACGAACGTCAGAGCGCGACCCGCCTCGCCCATGCGCGCTGTGCGACCGACCCTGTGCGTGAGCCACTGCGCCGAATCCGGCAGCTCGAAGTTGACCACCAGCCCGACGTGGTTCACGTCGATGCCACGCGCCGCCACGTTGGTGGCGACGAGGATCTGGCTGCGTCCCTCGCGGAACGATGCCATGGCGCGATCTCGGATCGCCTGCGAAAGGTCGCCCTGCAGCTCGACCGTGTTGTGGCCGAGCTGGCGAAGGTTGTGGTTTAGCTTCTTTACCCCGTGCTTGGTGCGCCCGAAGATGATTGCGGTGCCGCCGTGACGGTGGAGCAGCCGGCTGAGCGTCTGCAGCTTGTGCTCGCGCGCGACGCGCAACATTCCGTGCTCGAGCGTGGGGCCGCCCTCGACCTTCATTCGAACCTGCACCGCGTCCTGAGTGTGCTTCTCCGCCATGTTGCTGACCCAGGTCGGCATCGTTGCCGAGGCCAGAACCGTCTGCGGCTGGTAGGTGAGCCCAAGCAGCTTCTCGACTGAGGGGGCGAAGCCCGCGTCGAGCATCTCGTCCGCTTCGTCGAGCACGAGGTACTCGATGCGCGAGAGCGAAACCTTGCCCTGTCCCACGAGGTCGAGGATGCGCCCAGGCGTCCCGACCACGACGTCGACGCCGCTCTTGAGTGCCAGGCGCTGCGTCGCGTAGCCGACGCCCCCGTAAAGGACCGTCGAACGAAGGTCGCATTTCATCGAGCGAAGCACCTTCTCGATCTGGAGCGCCAGCTCGCGTGTCGGCGTGACGATCAGCGCCTTCGGACCGGCGCCACCACGTCGCAGGCGCTCGATCATCGGGATCAAGAAGGCAAGCGTCTTCCCTGATCCTGTGGGCGCTTCGATGACGACATCGCGCCCCTGCATGAGGGCTGGAATCGCCTCAGCCTGGACTTGAACCGGCTCGTCGATTCCGAGTGCGGCCAAAGCCGCGAGAGTATGCGGGCCGACGCCCGCGTCAGCGAATGATGACAACGTTTCTCCTGATCCTCTCCAAGGTCGTATTTGCCGCGACGATCAGGACACCGTTACCGTGACGGCGAGAGAGGACCCGAGCGAGCGGGCCGGCAGGAGCCGGCCGAGGCACTCACTCTACCGGTTTATACAGAATCACGTTTCCGGCACGATAGCGATCCTTCGAGAAGCGGTACCCTCGCCCAGTATGAACGGCCTGGTCGATCGGTTCGGCAGGACCGGGTTCGCGGCCCTGTCAAGCCTCATCTGGGCCCTGCCCATGGCGGCGTGGGCAGGTTCCGCGGACCTCTCCCCGATCGACAAGACCGCCTACCCGTGGATCGCACTGGGCCTCGGGTTGGTGATGCTCGCCGTCTGGTTGGTGCTGCTGACACGCCTCGGCCGGATCCAGGTATCGCCCCGGCAAAGGCGCTTTGACATCGGCCAGATGTCCCGGCAGGAGAGGATCTGGACCCTCGCCGCGGCCGCCTTCGCCACCGGCCTGATCGCGTGGCTCAACGCCGCGGCCACCGTCGACTGGGCCCCGCTGGGCACGGCGGTAGGCGCGGGTAAGGCCGGCCCGACAGTGTTCGCGGCGGTCCTGGCCATCTTTCTGGCGGCAATGGTCGCCGGGGTGGTATTCAGCTGGCGGAAAGCCCGCGCCGCGTACAGGGCCCGGATCCACTAACAGCGCCGGCGCCAGCTTTTGGTGCCTTTTGGTCGTATCTGCACTGGGGGCCGCCTCTTTTGGAATAGTTGCTTGCGCAAGCAAGTAATACCCCTTAGCTGCGGCGCAAGATGCCGCTTCAAATTCCAGGAGGAACAAACCAATGGTCAGGTACGAAATCGATCCAAGTCACACCAACGTCGGGTTCTCGGCGAAGCACC
>DATARC010000244.1:0-9472 GCA_036264335.1 Candidatus Dormiibacterota bacterium | reverse complement strand
CCATACGCCGGGGTTGTGGTCCGTCTGCACGGAGTCGGCGGACGCGTGGGCCATCTCGACCGCGCGCTCCAGCATCTCCCCCACGTTGACGCCGATCAGCGCCGCGGGCACCAGCCCGAAGTAGCTCAGCGCGCTGTAGCGCCCGCCGATGTCCGCCGAGCCGGGGAAGATCCAGCGGAAGCCGTGCTCCTTCGCCAGCTTCTCCAGCGATGTGCCGGGATCGGTGATCGCCGCGAACTGGCGCCCGGCGTTCGTTTTCTTCGCGCTCCCTCTGCTGTTTTTCGTCACCTGGTCCCAGAAGTAGGCGAAGTGCGAGAGCGTCTCGGTGGTCTCGCCGGATTTCGACGCGACGATGAAGAGCGTCTTCTCGAGCTTGATCTTGGCGCGGACGCCGAGGATGGTCGCCGGGTCGGTGGTGTCGAGCACGTGCAGCGTCGGGTGGCCCTTGATGGCGCCGAAGGTGTTGCGCAGCACGTCAGGGCAGAGGCTCGAGCCGCCCATGCCGAGCAGCACGACGTCGGAAAACGCGCGGCCGTGCACCGCGAGCTCCTTGAACTCGGGCGCGTGCTCCAGCATCTTCTCGGCGACGTTCAGCCAGCCGAGGCGGTTCTTGATCTCCTCGCGCTTGGCAGGGTCCGCGGTCCACAGCGTGGAGTCCTTGGCCCACAGCCTCCTGGCCGCCTGCTCCTTGTCGAGCCGCGCCACCTGCGTGTCGACCGCCGGCTGCAGCGTGCCCAGGCTGTGCCACTGGCGCGGCCCTTTGCCCGCGCGGATGTCCTTCGCGTTCTGCGCGATGGCCGCGATCAAGGTCTCGAACGACTTCGTGAACGACTCGACACCCTCCACCTCGAGCTCGTGCGTCACCTGGTCGATGTCGATGCCGGCCGCGGCCAGATCCTTCAGCTGCCGCGCCGCCAGCTCCACGTTCTCGTCAATGCTGCGCCGCACCTCGCCGTGCTCGCGGAACGCGGCCAGCGTGGCGGGCGGGATGGTGTCCACCGTGTTCGGACCGATGAGCTCCTCGACGTAGTAGGTGTCGGGGTACCGCGGGTCCTTGGTCGACGTGCTTGCCCACAGCGGGCGCTGCGTCATCGCGCCGCCGGCCTTGAGCTTCGCCCATCGCGGGCCGCTGAAGGCCCTGAGGTACAGCTGGTAGGCCATCTTGGAGTTGGCGATGGCCGCCTTGCCGTACAGGCGCTCGAGGTCGCGCTTCTTCGCGGGGTCGGCGGCCTTCTCGATCATGGCCGCCAGCAGCTTGTCGATCTTGGTGTCGAGCCGGCTGACGAAGAAGCTAGCCACGCTCGCCACCTTGCTGAGGTCGCCGCCCTTGCGCTGCAGCGCCTCGAGACCGGAGAGGTAGGCCTCGATCACCTCCGCATACCGGTTCACCGAGAAGATGAGCGTGACGTTGATGTTGTTGCCCTTCGAGATCTGGTCGCGGATCGCGGGCACGCCTTCTTTCGTGGCCGGGATCTTGACCATCACGTTAGGGCGGTGGGTGCGCGTCTTGAGGTCCTCCGCCATCGCGATCGTGCGCGTGGTGCTGAGGGCGACCGTCGGCGAGACCTCGATGCTCACGTACCCATCCGCGCCCTTGGTCTTGTCGTGGACCGGGCGGAACACGTCGGCCGCGGCCTGGATGTCCTCGACCATGAGCTGCCAAAGGATGTCCTCGGGCTTCTTCCTCGCCGCCACCAGGTGGAACATGCCCTCGTCGTAGTCGGTCGAGCCGCTGACCGCCTTCTCGAAGATGGTCGGGTTTGAGGTGACGCCGGTGACGCCCTCGTCGCGCAGGCGCGTGAGCTCGCCGGAGGTGATGAGCTGGCGACGGATGTTGTCGAGCCAGATGGACTGGCCCTGCTGCCTGAGCTCCTTGATCGGCGAGGGCCGGCGCGCTTCCTTGACCGCCATGGCTACTTCGCCTTTAGGAGCTTGGCCGCGGCGGCGACCACGTGCTTGGCCGTGATGCCGGCCGCGTTCATCAGCTCCTCAGGCTTGCCTGAGGTTGGGAGGTCCCGCACGGCCAGGTGCGCCACGCGCGGCGGGGAGTCGGCGGCGAGCGCCTCCATGACTGCCGCGCCCAGCCCGCCCTCGGGGTAGTGGTCCTCGACGACCACGAAGCGGCCCTTGGTCACGCGCGCCGCCTCCTTGAGCGTCTTCACGTCCACGGGCTTGACCGAGTAGAGGTCGATGACGCGGGCGGGGATCTTCTGCTTGGCCAGGGTGTCGGCCGCGGCGAGGCAGGCGTGCAGGGTCACGCCGGCGCCGATCAGGGTCACCCTGTCCTTCGCGCTCTGGCGCAGGACCTTCGAGCCCCCCACCTTGAACGCCTCGTTGGGGCCGTAGATCGTGGGGTAGGCGCCGCGCGTCGTGCGCAGGTAGACGATGCCATCCGTCTCCGCCATCACCTTGACGAGCTTCGCGGTCTGGTTCGGGTCGCATGGGTAGAGGACGGTGGAGCTGTGGACGGCTCTCAGCGAGGCGAGGTCCTCGAGGGCCATCTGGGAGGGGCCGTCCTGGCCGATCTCGGTGCCGGCGTGCGAGCCCGCGAGGCGGATGTTGGCCTGCGAGATGCCCGCCATTCGGATGAAGTCGTAGGCGCGAGAGAAGAAGGCGGCGAAGGTGGAGGCGAATGGCTTGTAGCCCCGCACGCTCATGCCGACGGCGACCGCCACCAGCTGCTGCTCGGCGATCCAGATCTCGAAGAAGCGGTCGGGGTAGGCGTTCTTGAACTCGTCAGCGTGGGTCGAGTTGGAGACCTCGGCGTCCATCGCCACGACGTCGGGCATGGCGCCGATGGCGACCAGCGCGTCGCCGTACGCCTTGCGGGTCGCGACCTTGTCGTCCTTCGTGTAGGTGGGCAGGTTGACGACGGCCTCGGGACGCTTGGCCGCGCGCGGGCTCGCCTCCGGCTTGGCGATCTTGACCTTGAGGTTGCGGAGGCCGCCGAGCTCCTTGATCGCGCGCTCGGCCATGTCCGGCGGCAGCGGCTTGCCGTGCCAGCCTTCCTTGTTCTCGATCTCCGAGAAGCCCTTGCCCTTGATCGTCTTGGCGATGATCACGGTGGGCTTGCCCGTGGACGAGAGGGCGGTGCCATAGGCGCGGTCGATGGCGGCCACGTCGTGTCCGTCGATGACGATCGGGAAGCAGCCGAAGGCCTCCACGCGGCGCCGGTAGGTGTCGAGGTTCCAGCCGTACTCGGTCTCGCCGCGCTGGCCGAGGCGGTTGATGTCGAGGATCGCGGTGAGGTTGGACAGCTGGTAGTGGCCGGCCTTGTCGAGAGCCTCCCAGATCGAGCCCTCGGCGAGCTCGGAGTCGCCGCACAGGGTCCAGACGTGGATGGACGCCTTGTCGAGGTTCTTGCCCGCGAGGGCGACGCCGACGGAGATCGGGAGGCCCTGGCCGAGGGAGCCGGTGGCCACGTCGACCCAGGGGATCGCGGGCGTGGGATGGCCCTGCATGCGGGAGCCGAACTTGCGG
This sequence comes from Candidatus Dormiibacterota bacterium, assembly GCA_036264335.1. Classification (GTDB taxonomy): domain Bacteria; phylum Chloroflexota; class Dormibacteria; order Dormibacterales; family Dormibacteraceae; genus Palsa-872. Next base: position 5,992 of record DATARC010000244.1, on the reverse strand, counting down.
AAGGTCATCATCTCCGCGTCGGTGATGGCGCCCACTGCCTTGAACATGGCGTAGCAGAGGGGCGAGGCGTGGCCCTTGGAGTAGATCAGGTGGTCGTTGTTGGGGTCCTTGGGCTTGTTCCAGTCGTACTGGAGGTAGCGGGCGATGAGGACCGCGATGAGGTCGGCCGCTGACATGGAGGAGGTGGGGTGGCCGGAGCCGGCGGCGGTGCTGGAGCGGATGGAATCGACCCGCAGCTGCTGGCCCAGCTGCCGCGCAAACTCGAGATCGGTGGTGGCAAGCGTCTCGGTGGTGACCGTCATGTGCACTCCCTACCCAGCAGCGCAAGCTGTGGGGACCCCGTGGGGCGCGCCGTGCGCCAACTCGTTAAGTGTATCGATTGAGGTCCTCCCCGCTTCCGCGGGGAGGTGCGCTAGGCGTTAGGGCCGCCGGGGGTTGGGGCCACGCTGACCGCGAAGTCCGCGGAGTTGTTGTTGGTGTCGGTGCCGTTCGGGTGGCGGGCGTCCGACATGGACGTCGCGGGAGCACCCGTGGCGGTGTTCTCGACGAAGCCGTTGGTCACCCCCGGCCCATACCCCACCGAATCCACCAGCGTCCCGTCCGGATCTCGCAGCCCCAGGCCACCCGCAGCCGCGGCAAAACAGCCGGTGGCCATGTGCCCGACACCGCCAGGCACGGAACCGCTGAACCCGGTGCCCGTGAACAGGAAGTAGCCGCCCCCGGCGATCGTCGTCCCGGCGGGCACCGTCGCGAGCACGGTGTCGGTGGTGACGGTCGCAGCCCGGAAGACAAGCTTCCAGCCCGCGAACCAGGCTGTGTCCGCGGTCGGATTGAAGATCTCGACGAAGCAATCGGTCGCCCCGCCGGCGCCTCGCGTCTCGAATTCGTTCAGCACCAGCGCAGGTGGCGCGCCGCCGAAGTAGCCGAGCAGGTCGACGATGACATCCACCGTCCCCGCCTGGTTGTAGATGCTGATCGCCCCGGTCGTGCCGAGCGTGGCCACGACCAGGTTCGGGATCGTTTGCCCAGCGCTCCAGTTGAGGTCCGACGCATTCGGCAGCGCCGCCGTCGACGGGTGGACCGTCAGGAAGCTCGTGGCGCTGGTGTTCGTGACCGTCACGTTCAAGATCACGGCCGTCGCGAAGCGCGGGACTCCGCTCACACCGCCGACCGTCAACGTCCTGGTCCCCTTGGCTCCGATCGGCGAGCCGGGTCGCGTGTCCAGGATGCGGACCGGGTCTCGCGGCGTGAAGAAGCGGCCGGTCGCAGTGCCGTCGGTGAAGTATCCCGACACGTCGACGATCACGTCGGCGCTGCCGGCTCCGTTGTAAATGTCGACCTTCCCACCCGTGCCAACAGGCACGAACACGCGGTTCGGGATGGTCAAGCCGGCGGTCCAGTTCAGGTTCGACGCGTTGGGCTGGGTGACGCCATCGGGCCACACCGTGAAGAAGCTCGCGGCGGTCGTGTGAGTCGCGGTGACGTTCAAGATCGCGCCGGAGACGCCGCTCGCCGGCACGCCGCCGGCACCCGTGACCTGCACCACGAGCGTTGCGCCCGGCCCGAGGTGCTGGCCGGCATAAGGCTGCCCGCTGCCGGTGCGCGTGTCCGCGATGCGGGCGGGCGAAAGAGCGACCTGCCCTCCTGCGCTTCCGCTGGGCGCGGTGAAGTAGCCCTCGAGATCGGCGATCACGTGCGTCTGACCTTTCGCGTTGTAGAAGGTGATCTGGCCACTGCTGCCCGTGCCGCTCGAACCGGTTCGCACCTCGACCAGGTTCGCGATGGTTTTGCCCGCGGTCCAGTTGAGGTTCGAGGCCAGAGGCCGGGCAGTCCCTTTCGGAAACACGGTCAGGAAGCTCATGTCGGTCGTGCTGGTCACGGTGACGTTCAGAACCACGGCGATCGCGCCGTAGTCGGCGAGTGGAGACCCGCAACAGACGAAGAGATCAACGGAGCCGTTCGGCCCCAATCGCCCCGCCGGGGCGCCTGTCCCGTTGCGCGTGTCAAGAAGCCGCACCGGCGTCACCGCGATGTACGCCGACCCTGCCGAAACAGTCAACGTGAAGGTCTGCTGCACGGTGGCGCAAGCCGGCGGCAAGAAGACCGAGGGCGTGAGGCTGATGTAGATCGTCCAGGTGCCGGCGGTGCCTACGGGCGGCGTTCCCGCCAACGTGGCCGTGGTGGTGGTCATCGTTGCGGTACCGCTGTCGCCAGAGAAAGTGACCCCGGCCGGCAGGCTTCCGCTCTCGCTCCAGGCCGCAGAGCCGCCACAGCCGTTGTAGCCAGACGCCTGGAAGGCGCCGGGTATAGCCTCGAAGAACGTCGTGGAGCTGGGCGAGGTGATCTGGACGAGCCCGGACGCAGCGGTCGCGGTTGGAGCGGTTCCGAAGCAAGTCGCCGCCGCGATTGCCAGAGCGGAGATGGCGTGTCGTAGACCGCGGCCGCCTGGTCGCGAAATCATGCGATGCACCGCAAACCCCTCCCTCGAATCCCAATGGCCGCCGAAGCGCGCCGCATAGTCATAGCAGGGACCGGCCGATTCCGCTACGCCCGGGCCGCGAGCTCCTCGACCTGGCTCACCATGCCGTCCAGGATGCGGAGGCCTGCGTCCCAGAAGTCCGGATCGGTGATGTCCATCCCCAGACGCCGCACGAGCTCATCGGGGGGTGTCGACCCGCCCGCGGCCAGGAACTCGAGGTATTGGTCCACGAACCCTGGCCCCTGCTCGAGGTACCGCTGGTAAACCGCGAACGCCAGCAGGTTGCCGAACGCGTACGCGTACACGTAGCCCGGCGTGTGCAGGAAGTGCTCGACGTAGCTCCACCACACCTTGTGCTCGTCGGTGAGGATCAGCGCGTCGCCGAACATCGGCTGCAGCTTCGCCTGGTACAGCTCCCCGAGCTGATCGACCGCCAGCTCTCCCTCTTCGCGCCGCGCGGTGTGGCATGCGTCCTCGAACCGGTTGAAGGCCACCTGGCGGAACACGGTGGCGAAGGCGTCCTCGCACTGCGTGCATAGCATGGCCAGCCGGACCTTGGGGTCCTTCTCCTCTGCCATGATCCGATCGAACGTCAGCGCCTCGCCGAACACCGAGGCCGTCTCCGCGAGGGTGAGCGGCGGGTTGTAGTCGAAGATGTGCTGCTTCGACGCGAGCCTGTCGTGCAGCCCGTGGCCGAGCTCGTGCGCGAGCGTGGTCACGTCACGCAGCTTGCCGGTGAAGTTCAGCATCACGTACGGGTGATGACGCGGCGTCACCGGCATGCAGTAGGCGCCACCCGACTTGCCCGGCACGGCCGGCGCATCGATCCAGCCGGCTTTGAAGAAGCCGTCGACGAGCTCGCCCGCTTTGCTCGAGAACCGGTGGTACGAGCCGAGGACAATCTCTTTCGCGTCTTCCCATGACACATCGCGCGAGGCTTCCTGCAGCGGCGCATAACGGTCCCACTCGTGCAGGTCGCCGACGCCGAGGAGCTTCTTCTTGACGCGGTAGTAGCGCGCGCAGATGTCGTAGCGCCCCGTGACCGCTTCGACCAGCGCCTGCACCGCGGCGTCAGACGTTTCGTTGGCCAGGTTGCGTGAGGAGATCCACGAGGGGAACTTGCGCAGGCGATCGTCGATCGCCTTCTCCTGCAGGATCACGTTGAAGATGTACGCGCGCGTGCGGACGTCGGCGCCGAGCGCGGTGGTGATGGAGCCGCTGGCCCGGCGGCGCACCTCGCGATCGCCGGCGTGAAGGAGCGTCAGCGCTTCCGGAAGGGGCAGCTGCCGCCCATCGACGTCGACGCGGATCCCCGAGCACAGCTCCTCGTAGAGGCGCGTCCAAGCCGAGTTCACGACGGGGCTGTAGTCGGTGAGCACCCGCTCCTCCGGCTCGCTCAACTGGTGCGGCCTGAACTTGCGAGCCTCTTCGACCGCGTGCCGGTACTTCGCCGACTCGGGGTTCGCGAAAAGACGCGCCGCCTGCTCGTCGCTCGTCTGGGCGAGCTCGAGGGTGAAGAAAACGCCGTGGCTGCCGCGCTCGGCGCTCGCCTCGCGGACGCGGGCGAGCAGCCTCCCCGCTCCGGGGTCGTGGGTGTTCTGGCTGTGCAGCAGGTAGGCGTACACCTCGGGCCTGGTGGCGGCATCCTCGTCGTCCTCGAGCTCGCGCATCATGGCCGCGAAGTCGGACGGGTCGAGGGTGGCCACCCTGCCCTTGTACTTGGCCTCGAACGCCTTGGCCCGCTCCAGCGAGCGGGCGAGCGTCGCCTCGAGCTTGGGGTCGGCCGGCGAGGCAAAGAGGTCGGTGAGGTCCCAGCGAACCGTCTCGGCGCCTGTCTCCCTCACGGTAGCCACGGCGGGTCAGGATAACGGCTCAATGGCGAGTTTCATCCCTCGTAACCGGCATTCGAGGTTCGCGTTATGGCTCACGTGAGACTGAGCGCGCTGGCTGGGGCCCTGCTTCTGCTTGCCGCGTGCAGCGCCTCGCCGACCGCGACTCCCCCAGGCACCGCGAGCTCAACCCGCACCACCACGCCGGCCACCACTCCGAGTCCCAGCGCCACACCGCCGGCCCTGACTTACTGCTCCGCGCCATTCCCATCCGGCCGGCAGCTGGCGCTGGTCTCTCTCGGCAACAGTCACGTGGTCGTGCGAGACATCACCGACGTCGCCCACCCGGTCACGCGCTGCACCTTCCTCAGCGGCGCCTACTATCGCTTCGTCGACGCCACCCACGTGTCCTACATCAGTGGGTCCTCCGGTGACAGGAGTGCCCTGTACGTCCTGGATTTGCAGACAGCGCAGCAGAGGCTCGTTCGCACATGGACCAACACGGGCTCGCTCTTCTGGGTTTACGCGTTCAGCCCCGACGGCAACACTTTGACCTACCTGACCTCGACGGCCGGTTACCAGGTCTCCTGGCACGTGCTGTCGGCCTCGGGCGACGTGAAGTTGCTGGACATCGGCTCGATTCCCCCGCGCGACGCCAATCCAAACAACGACGACGCGATGGTGGGCTTCTCCGCGGACGGGCAGTACGTTGCTGTCGAGCAGACGCTGAGCGCCACTGCGACCGCGCCGGCCATTGTTCGTCTCTCGGACCACAAGGTGGTCTACAGCCAGGCCGGCGGCACCATGGCGACATGGGCACGAGCCGGCGCCACCCTCTTCTTCCGCACGTCGGCCGGTGTGGTGTCGTGGGACGCGACGCTTGGCGCCCGGACCGTGGTCCCGCAAGGCTTCAAGTGGATCCTCCCTTGGCCGAGCGCTGACGGCAAGCGAATCGCTTACGTCGACGTCGACAGCACCGGCTTGCACCACCCGGGCTACCTCCAGGTATCGGATGGCCAGGCGTTTCGCGTCTCGTCACGGCCCCGTGACGGCGCTGTGTTCCTGACTTCCACGTTGATGTGGTACGCGGAAGAACGCGCGTGCACCAGCGTGAGCGTCTGCACGTTGGGCTACCCAGAGCTGACCGGAAAGACATTCATCTATGACGTTGTGGCCAGAACGGAGACACCCTCGATCATCACCGCCTTCTTCGATTCCTGGCCTCATTCGGTTTAGCGCCAGTCGAAATGAGATGCGCGGCTCTCGCGCTGGCGCTCGTGACGCTCGCCGCGTGCAGCTTGCCCGGCGCCATACCGCTGGACTCGCCGACCCCAACCACGCCGGCGTCCACCACGCCCAGCCCGCTGCCGACTGCTCCCGCATTTCCCACCGCCGGCCCAGGCGGGCCGTCGACTCCGCATGCCGCACGTTTGACCTGCGGTTCGCCCATCAGCCCGACCGCGAACCTGACGCTCGTGACGTTGAAAGGCGACACCGGCGTGAAGGTGCGCGACATCAGCGACGTGTCGCAACCAACATCGCTGTGCTCGTTCAGCGGCGCGGGCGCGAGCTATTTCCGCTTTCGGACCGCGACGCAGGTTTCGTACGTCGTTTCCGACGCGGCGGGCGACGGCGCCCTCTACCTCGCCGACCTGCCGAGCAAGCACACCTCGCTCGTGCGCTC
>DATARC010000198.1:0-8814 GCA_036264335.1 Candidatus Dormiibacterota bacterium | reverse complement strand
AGCTGTCTAGCTGCAGCCGGTGGTCGCCCCGCAGTTCAGGCACTTGTAGCACGAGCCTGAGCGCACCGTGATCGCTCCGCAGTCCGGGCACGCCGGCGCGTCCGTGTTGACGAAGGCGATCCGCTGCACCGTGCCGCCGCCGTTGCCGTTGGTCACCGGAGAGGCGATGACCTTGAGCTCGGTCGCGGTCTGCGTTTCCTTGTCCGAGGCGGTGTGTGCCGCCGGGGCAGCAGGCGTGCTGGGCTCCGTGTATGGCGCCGGCTCGCGCCGGATGATGCCCACCTCGTCCTGCGCGTCGAGCGGCAGGAAGTGGCTCGCCATCCACCGGAAGATGTAGTCGACGATCGACTTCGCGATCGGGATCTCCTTGTTCTTGGTGAACCCGGAGGGCTCGAATCGCATGTGGCTGAACTTGTCCACCATGAACTTCACCGGCACCCCGAACTGGAGGGCGTATGAGGTCTGGGTGGCGAAAGCGTCCATGAGGCCCGAGATCGTCGAGCCCTCCTTGGCCATCGTGACGAACAGCTCGCCCGGCGTGCCGTCCTCGAACAGGCCGACGGTCAGGTAGCCCTCGTGGCCCTGGATGTCGAACTTGTGCGTGACCGCCTTCCTCTCGTCGGGCAGCTTGCGCCGCATCGCGCGGTACTCGACCTCCACCGGCGCCTTCTTCTCCTTGTCCATCGAGGTGGAGAGGGGCTGTGAGCGCTTGCAGCCGTCGCGGTAGATCGCGATGCACTTGAGGCCGAGCTTCCACGACTCGAAGTAGGTCTGCTCGATGTCTTCCACCGTCGCGTCGGTGGGAAGGTTCACGGTCTTGGACATCGATCCCGAGATGAACGGCTGGACGCCGGCCATCATCCGCACGTGTCCCATGGGGGCGATCGAGCGCGTGCCGTTGACCGGCTTGAACGCGCAGTCGAAGACCTTAAGGTGCTCCTCAGCCAGGTGTGGCGCGCCTTCGATGGTGTCGTTCTCATCGATGTAGATGACGATCTCCTTCACCTGGTGCTCGTCGTAGCCGAGCTTGCGCAGGGCGGCCGGCACGGTGCCGTTCACGATCTTCAGGAGGCCGCCGCCCACCAGCTTCTTGTACTTCACCAGAGCGAGGTCGGGCTCGATGCCGGTGGTGTCGCAATCCATCATCAGGCCGATGGTTCCAGTCGGTGCGAGGACTGTGGCCTGCGCGTTGCGGTAGCCGTGGGCGCGTCCGAGCTTCACGGCGTTGTCCCAGGTGTCGCGCGCCGCATCTACGACGTCCGCCAGCTCCGGTGACGTGTTGAGCTGGTGCGCCGCCTGGCGGTGCTTCTCCATGACACTGAGCATCGGCTCACGGTTCTTCGCGAACTCGCTGAACGGTCCCTTGACCTGCGCCATGCGGGCCGACTGGGCGAATGCTTCTCCGGTCATGATCGCCGTCACGGCGCCGGCAAAGCGCGAGCCTTCCGGGGAGTCGTAAGCGAGCCCCATCGACATCAGCAGCGCGCCCAGGTTGGCGTAGCCGAGACCCAGGGGCCGCAGCGCCTCGGAGTTCTTGGCGATCGCGGGAGTGGGGTAGGAGGCGTTGGAAACGAGGATCTCCTGGCCCGTGAAGCAGATGTCGACTGCGCGCTTGAAGCGGTCGACGTTGAAGGTGCCGTCCTCCGACTGGAACTTCATCAGGTTGAGCGAGAGCAGGTTGCAGGCGGTGTCGTCGAGGAAGACGAACTCGCTACATGGGTTGGTCGCGTTGATGCGGCCGGTGTTCGGGACCACGTTCCATTCCTGGATGGTGGTGTCGAACTGCAGGCCGGGGTCACCGCAGATCCAGGCGGCGTCGGCGATCTCGCGCCACAGCTTGCGCGCCTTATAGGTGTCGACGGTGCGGCCGCCGACGATGGCCTTGGTCTCCCACTCCTTGTCCTTCTCGACCGCGTTCATGAACTCGTCGCTCACTCGAACGGAGTGGTTCGCGTTCTGGAACTGGACCGAGTCGTACGCTCCGCCCGGTACGTTGAATCCAACGTTGTAGCCGGCCTCGATAAGCGCCCATGCCTTCTTCTCCTCTTCCGCCTTGCAGCGGATAAAGTCGAGAACGTCAGGGTGATCGGCGTTGAGGATGACCATCTTGGCCGCCCTCCGCGTGGTGCCTCCGGACTTGATCGAACCCGCGAACGAGTCGTAGCCCTTCATGAAGGAGACGGGGCCGGAGGCGGTCCCGCCGCCCGAGAGCTGCTCTTTGGACGAGCGCAGCACCGAGAGGTTGGTGCCGGTGCCGCTGCCGAACTTAAACAGCATGCCTTCGGTCTTGACCAGGTCCAGGATCGACTCCATCGAGTCCTGCACCGAGTTGATGAAGCACGCCGAGCCCTGCTGCGAGCGGCCGGGCACGCCGATGTTGAACCAGACCGGGCTGTTGAACGACGCCTGCTGGGTGACCAGGAGGAACCGCAGCTCCTCGGCCCAGTTCTCGGCGTCCTCTTCGCTTGCGAAGTAGCCGCCCTCGCGACCCCACTTCGCGAGCGTGTCGACGACCCGGTCGATGATCTGGCGGACGCTGGTCTCGCGCTCGGGGCTGTCGGGGCTGCCGCGGAAGTACTTCTGCGCGACGACGTTGATCGCCAGCTGCGACCACGAGCGGGGAACCTCGACGTCCTTCTGCTCGAAGATCACCTGGCCCTTCTCGCCGGTGATGCCCGCGGTGCGCCGCTCCCATTCGATCAGGTCGTAAGCATGGCTGCCCGGAGGCGTGAAGAAGCGTTCGAAGCGGAGCCCGGGCACTTTCTCTGATTGTGCGCCCTTGTGGGTGCCGTTACGGCGGGTTGCGGCGAGGTCGGCTACATTCTTGGCCATTTTTAGAGAACGCCTCCTTAATTCATCCCCGATGCGGGTGCTTTCAAATCGTTTGCTGGGTCGTCTGGTGCGACGTTTGCTGGGTCGTCGAATCTGTGAGTTTGGGGATGCAAGAGGCCCCAGAGCATGCCCGCCACTTATGCCCCAGGGCCTCGATGTAACGAGCCGAATATTACGCGCAGGCTTTTCAGCTTGTCAAGCCCCAAAACACAAGATGTTTGGTGTCATGTGGCGTTCGAGCCCCACATGTAGGTGGATTACCTGTGCATAACCCTGGTGACGGAAGGCGCACAGCTTGGGCATTGGTTGGGGAAAACCTGGCAAAACCGGCGCTACGGGTTGGTGTCGACTAAAGCGAGGCCCATCTCCGAATACGTGGCCTGGCCACGCGCGGCCGGCGCTGTGGAAATCTCCTCGTTTCCTGTGTCCGAAACCTGGACGCTCTGGGCCGAGGCGCGGATCCTGGCCGAGACCTGCTTGCCCTCCCCGTAGGCGTTCTGAAGCATCGTCACCGCCCGCTGGAGCTTGTTCTCGAGAATGCCCTCCAGGGTGTCCAGGTGGCGCTCCACATCGATGAGGGCCGACTGCAGCTTCTCCATGTCCACGCTGCGCGCGAACTGCAGGTGCAGCTGGTAGAGGGTCAGCAGGTAGGGGAGGGCCATGGCGTATCCGACCACCATCACGTGCCGCTGGTGGGCGCCGACGATGGCGCCACGGCACACGTCGTAGGCGGCGTCCGGGATGACCGCCAGGACGAATGGGGAGGTGGTCGCGGGATCGATGTACTGGCTGACCTCGCGCACCCTCCGCTCGACCTCGCGCTCCACCTGGGCCGTGAGCTGCGCGCGGCGCGGCGCGTCCAGGCCCGGCTCCGCCAGCTGCTCCAGGGCGCTGCTCGAGACCCACTTCGAATCGATCGGCAGCAGCTTGCCGCCCGGGAGCCGGAGCGCCAGCTCGACCACCTTGCCGCCGACCCAGACGTTGCGCTGCAGCATCTCCGGCGGGAGCGCCTTGAGCGTCTCCTCGAGGATGTTCTCCCCGGCGGCGCCGCGGGTGGAGCTGCCGGCGATGACGCTTTCGAGACGCCTCAGGCTCGCGCGCGCCTCGTCCTCGACCGGCTGCCGGGCGCTGATGGCAGAGCGCAGGCCTTCCACGACGGACTGGGTTTGGGTCAGCCGCTCCCGGAGCTCAGCCGCCTGCGACTCCTGGGTCTGGCCGCCCGACTCGAGGCGCATGCGCAGCTCGGCCACGTCCCGGACCTGCCCGTCGGCACGCCGGACCAGGCTCCAGACCAGCGCGGCGACCACGCCGACGGCGAGCAACACACATACAAGGAGGAGGGCGAACAAGAGTTCGAGCAGCGACATGTTGGGCATTGTAGTCCGGGAAGTGGGTATAAACAAGCCTGTTAACCTGAGCTGAATGGCACACCCCGAACCGTTGCCCGAGAACCAGCCGGCGCCCGACCGGATCCCGCTCGAAGAGGTCTACATGCGCATGGCCGAAGAGCTGGCGAAGCGGTCGACCTGCGCGCGCCTGCAGGTGGGAAGCGTCATCACGTCCGGGGACCTGACCCAGGTCCTGGGCATCGGGTACAACGGCAACGCGCGGGGGCTGCCCAACCGCTGCGATTCGGCACAGCCAGGCTCGTGCGGGTGCATTCATGGGGAGCTGAACAGCCTGGTCAAGGCGGGGGCGCAGCTGCCCGGCAAGCTGATGTTCGTCACCGCCTCGCCGTGCGTGATGTGCGCCAAGTCGATCATCAACTGCAACGTGGCGCGGGTTTATTACCGCGACGCGTACCGGGACCCGGCGGGCCTGGACGTGCTGCGGCAGGGCGGCGTCGAGGTCGAGCACTACGACCAGTGGCGCGAACTCTGGCGCTGAGAACGCAATAGGCCGCGACCGGACAACAGCCTCGACGGCTGAGAGGCGGCCATTCGGGCACTTTTGGTCGCTGCGAGTCGATGCGGGTGCGCCATTCGGGCACGGTTGGCTGTCTCCGGGGTCAGCGCACGATCTCCCAACCTGAATCTGTCTGGACCATTCGCGGCTCCACGGTCGGGATCTCGCCCAAACCCCGCGCACGCGACAGGAGCGCGACCGCATCCTTGTCGGCCGCCACCGATTCCAGCACAGCGCGCGTCGCGTAGACCAGCGTCAGGTCCGGGCTCGCGAGCGCCCTGTTCGGCTCGATCCACAGCCAGTCCGTGACCTCGCCCGCCTGCGGGGTGACGACCTGGCCGGCGGGCAGCTGGGCCAGGAAGAAGCGCGCGTCGTAGCGCCGGCGCAGCAGGGCGGGCGTGACCCAGCGGGCGAACATGACCAGGTGGTCGAACGCGGGCTCGAGCCCGAGCTCCCGCAAAGCCTCGCCAAACGTTTTCCCTTTTTCGATTTGGCTCCGCACGTTCTCGGAATCGGCCTCGCGGGCAAACCGCGTGCCGTCGCGTGCCAGCAGGATGCCCACCTCCTCGAACAGCTCACGCACCGCGGCGGCGCGGATCTCGTCGCCGAATGCCTGGTCGTCGTGGTGCACCGTGCCGCCTGGGAACACGTACGCGCCAGGCGCGAAGTCGGCGCCGCCGGGCCGGCGCATCAGCAACAGCTCCCACGGCTCTCCGCCCCGAACGAGCAGCACCGTGGCCGAGTGACGCGGGGTGACCGGCGGTCCGTCGTTGATGGCGCCGGGCGGGAGCATTCAACTAGTTTCGGCCTTTCCGCATTTTTGCAACCAAAAGTGCGTCTCGCGTCGCGAGGTAGCGCACTTTTGGTGCCAGAACTGCGGAATGCGCGGCCGCCCGCAATCTAGGATGCGGGAGTGGACCTGGGGATTGTCGGCAAGGTGGCGCTCGTCACCGCCGCGACGCGTGGCATCGGGCTCGGCATCGCGACCGCGCTGGCGGCGGAGGGCGTCCGCGTGGCGGTCGCGGCGCGCACCGAGGCTGACGTGAAGCGCACCGCCGAAGCGATCGGCGGCGCGGGCGTCGTCGCCGACCTCCTCACCGAAGAGGGCTGCCGCCACGCCGTTTCGGAAACCGAGAAATCGCTTGGACCCGTCGGCATCCTCATCAACAACCTGGGTGTGAGGGCCGGCAGCACATGGGCCGATACCGGTCCGGCCGAGTTTGAGGCCGCGTTCGCCGGCAATGTCGGCACCAGCGTGCGGATGACCCAGCTCGTCCTGCCCGGAATGCTGGCGCGCGGCTGGGGGCGCATCGTGGTCATCTCGTCCATCTGGGGCCGGGAGTCTGGCGGTGCGCCCGCGTACAACGCGGCCAAGGCGGCCGAGATCAGCTTGGTCACGTCGCTCGCGCGCGAGGTCGCGGGCAAGGGCGTCACGGTCAACACGATCGCGCCGGGCTCGATCCTGTGGGAGGGCGGTGGCTGGCACCGGCGCCAGCAGGCCGACCCCGGCGCCACCGCGAATCTGATTGCGCGAGAGATGCCGCTCGGACGGTTCGGCACTGTCGACGAGGTGGCCGCCGTCGTCGCGTTCGTCTGCTCGATGCAGGCGAGCCTCGTCAACGGCGCCGCCATCGCGGTCGACGGCGCGCAGTCGCGCTCCAACATCTGAAGCTGAGAGGATTCGCGGCGATGCCGATGGTGACCGCGTTCAACCTGCGACCGGACGACCCGCTCGATGAGATCGAGAAGGCGGTCAGGACCGCGTTGACCAGCATACCGGAGCTCGAGATCAACGACTTCGAGGTCGACCTCGTCCCGATGTTCAAGCCCGACGGATTCCACGGAACGGTGACCCGGATCAACGTGGATCTCTGGGTGAAGCCGGTGCGGTCAAAGGCATCGCTGCAGGTGCTCGCCACGCGAATCGCCAAAGCCTTCCAGGAAGTCGTGGGCGCCGACCGCAAGGTCAAGGTCGTGATCAAGCCCTACGAAGTCGAAGCCAGCGGCTGGGTTTCGTTCTGAGATTTCGAGACGCGCTGGTCGACTACGGGCCGAAGAAGGAGATCGGGACTCCCAGCTGGCTAGCGATCAGGACCGTGGTCGGGTAGAGGCCCAGCAACAGCGACAGCGCGCCCGACAGGACGATCGCCATCCGGCTGCTCACCGACGACTCGACCTTGTCCGCGCGCACGGATGACGACCACACCGGGATGAGCACCCGCACGTAATAGAAGACCGACACCACGCTCATCACGACCGCCAGCACCACCAGCCACGTGTACGGACCGAGCTCGCCCGGCCGTGCGCCTGCGCTCAGGCCCGCCGTGAACAGGAACAGCTTGCCGAAGAACCCCACGAACGGCGGGAAGCCTGCCAGCGACAGCATGAACACGGTCATCAGGATCGCCATCAATGGGCTGCGTCGGTAGAGGCCGTCGAGGTCGGACAGCCGGTCGCGGTCCCCGTCTGGGCCGGCCAGCATCGTCACGACCGCGAACGCGCCGAAGTTCATGAACATGTAGACGAACAGGTAGAAGAGCACCGCGGCGAGCCCGCTCTGCCCGCCCGCTATCACGCCGATGAGCACGTACCCCGCCTGCGCGATTCCGGAGTAGGCAAGCAGCCTCTTCAGGCTCGACTGCACGATGGCCATCAGGTTGCCCACGATCATGCTGGCAGCGGCCACGAACGCGAGCAGCACCTGCCACTCGGGCGCGAGGTGAGGCAGGCCGCCCGCGAAGATCCTGATGATCATCGCGAAACCCGCCGCCTTGGTCCCGACCGACATGAACGCCGTAACCGGGATCGGCGCCCCCTGGTACACGTCGGGCGTCCACATGTGGAACGGCGCGGCCGAGATCTTGAATGCGAACCCGACTCCCATCAGCACGATGCCAAGCAGGATCAGCGTGTTGTTCGAGGTTGACGCATGCAGCGCCTTGGCGATGTCGGGCAGCAGGGTCGTCCCCGTCCCGCCGTAGATCAGGGCCATGCCGTACAGGACGAACGCGCTCGCGAAGCCGCCGACCAGCAGGTACTTCGCCGCCGACTCCTGCGACCTGGTGTCGCCACGCGAGTAACCGCACACGATGTACAGCGAGATCGACAGCAGCTCGAGGCCGAGAAACGCCGTCACCAGCGACGTCGCCGACGCCAGCACCATCATCCCGATGATTGCGGCGAGGATGAGGACGTGGAACTCGCCGGCGACGAAGCGCCGGCGCTTCAGGTACGAGTGGGAAACCGCGAGCGTGAGGATGCCGAGGACGGCAAACAGGATCTCGAAGAACAGGGCGAACTTGTCACCCGTCGCGTAGCCGCGGTAGGCCGGACCGCCGCTGCCGTAGTTCCATCGATAGGCCGCCACCGCGAGCGCCACCGAATACCCGAGCGCGGCGACCATCGCCACCGCGTCCCCGCGGCGGCCTTTGGGCAGCGCGAGGTCGACCACGATCGCGAACAGCAGGAAGAGGGTCAGGGTGGCAATGGGGGCGATCTGAGTCAGGTCGGCGAGCGCCTGTGTCCAGGTGTAGTTGATGTCGACGGCCACCGCCGCCAGCGGCATCATCGCGCGAGCCCGGTCTGACCAAGGGCGGACATCAGCTGCGTGAGCAGGTATGGGTAGATCCCCAGCACGAACATCAAAAGGACCAGCGGCGAGAGGAGCACCAGCTGCCCGGTGTGGATGTCCTGCATCGGCCGCCTGTCGATGGGCTCACCCTGGAAGGTGCCCTGGAAGAACCGCAGCATGTACACGGGGGCCAGCACGAGCCCGATGGCGCCGACTATCGCGAGCACCGGGGCGCGCTCCCAGGCGCCGAGCAGCGTCATGAACTCGCCGACAAAGCTGTTCAGGCCGGGCAGCCCAAGCGCGGCGAGGACCACGACAATCGACACTCCGGCCATGATCGGCATGCGGGGCGCGAGCCCCGCCACGGCTGAGCGGTCGCGCGTGCCGGTGCGGTCGGCGATCCATGCGACCAGCAGGAAGAGGGCGGGCACGATGATCCCGTGGTTGACCATCTGCAGGACCGCGCCCTGCTGCCCCTGCACGTTGAACGCGAAGATCCCCAGCAC
>DATARC010000183.1:0-34112 GCA_036264335.1 Candidatus Dormiibacterota bacterium | reverse complement strand
GGCCTGCCTCACCCGCGCCGTTATTTTTGGACTGAGTAGATCCAGGTGAAGGCGACCACCACCGCCGCCACCAGCAACAAGAAGAGCAGCTCGACCCTTATCGCCAGGCGCACCAGGCGCTTGGCCTTGCGTGTCCGGGTGCCGCACCTCTCGCAGTAGGCAGCGCCAGGGACGAGCTCCGCGCCGCACGAGTCGCACGCGACCTGGACCTGCACTGCCTTTTCAGTATGCGCAGCACCCCTCACTTGATGCATGTCGCGTCGGCCACGAAGCGATACGCACGAGAGTCGATTGGCTGAGTCGGATCCGTGTGGCTGTCGAAATGGTGGATGTGTCCTGCCGTGACCAGATCTCCCTTGACGTCGTGGAAGACGTCGACTTGATTGCCGCCCCGATCGTAGAACCGGTACACGAACGCCAGGTTCGAGCACGTGGTGCTGCGTATGTAATCGAACTCGATCTCGGTGCTCGAATCGATCTTCGCGTTGGAAACGCCTTCGCCCTCGAATGGCTTCGGGCTGAGCATCGCAAAAGCGATGTATCCGACCCCGGCCACGATTAGAACCCCCATCGCGATCACCAGGCCCGAAACTCTCGAGCGCGGCCTCTTGATGGGCTGCCAGGCCCCCCCGCTCCAGAAGTGCCGCCCGTCCTGCGACACCCATGCGGCGCCGTCAAACCGCGGCGGCTGGCCATCAGGCCCGACCTCAAAGTCCATGCCCGGTCATGGTGACCGATGCACCCTAGGTATCGTTCCCGTTATGGAGCTCCAGGAGGAGATGTCGCCGTCCGACGCAGTGCTGCTCATGAGCTCGGTCCCGGAGCGAATCAGCGATCTCGTTTTCGGGCTTGACGAGACTCGCCTGAGATACCGCCACGGGCCTGCCTTTCCCACCCTGGGCGGCCTGCTCTTTCACCTCCTCGACTCTGGCTCGAAGGTCGACGCCCTGCTGCGACACGCGCACCTGGACGGGCTTGCCACCGCTGACGTCAGGGCCACCATCGACCCCGGTCCGGATCCGGTCCCAGACCCGCCCAACGGCGCGTTGCAGGAGACGATCGAGGATTTCGCCAGGGTCCGGCGGAGAACCGTTGACCTGCTGCACGGTTGGGGCAAAGGCGAGTGGGAGCGCGTCATCACCGACCCTCGTGGCGGCAGCTTCACCTTGCTCGACATCTGCCGCATGGTCACCAAGCACGAGCTCGCGCATGTCGCCCAGATTCGCAACCTGACCGTGCTCCTACCTGAACCGGTCGACCTCGGACCCCAACCTCCACACCATGAGTGATCAGATGAACGAATCGGATTCCAGCGCCGGCGCCGACGAGGCAGCCCCAAAAGAAGTAGGCGCCGACCAGCCTTCGAGGCCGGCTCGGCCGAAGCGCAAGCGCAAGTCAGGGCGCTCAGAAGGGCGCTCGTCGCAGTACTGGATGATCGTGAGCTCTCCCGAAAATTTTCGTAAGACGCGCGAGCTCGGCTACACGATCCAGGGTTTGAAGAGCCGCCACCGCCGGCGAGTTGAGACGATGCGGGTCGGCGACCGGGTGCTCTACTACATCACCGGGCGGGCGGCTTTCGCGGCCACGGTGACCGTGGCCTCGCCCATGTACGAGGATCACACTCCAATCTGGCGCTCGGCGCGGCGCGACGAGGACTATCCGTGGCGCGTGCATATTCGCCAGGACCTGGTCCTCGAAGATATGGATTGGATTCCGGCGAAGGAGCTTGCGTACCGTCTCGATTACGTGCGCAAGTGGCCGCCGGAACACTGGACGCTGGCGTTCCAGGGACACATCCACGCGCTGCCGCGCAACGACTTCGCAATTGTGGAGGATGAGATTGCTCGAAGCTCCCGCCGCAGGAAGCCGCTCGCCGGGTAACCTCGTCCGGGCGGTCCGCTGGCTGTATCACTTTCATTTCCAGGACGAGCGCCGCGAGCGGCTGTTCCTCGCCTCAGTTGGCTTCCTGGTCACTTTCGCCATCGTTCGGGCGATCACCCACATGATCCGCGCCGGGGTCGGTCCCTTCCACAACGTCAGCAGCGGCACCCTTCACGTCCACCATCTCGTGTGGGGGATCCTCATCCTCTTGCTGGTCGGCTATACCTGGCTCATCCAGCCGGCCGGCGACTGGGTCTCGCACGCGACAGCGCTTGGATTCGGCGTCGGCGCCGCCTTGACCCTCGACGAGTTCGCCCTGTGGCTGAACCTGTCGGACGTGTACTGGGCGCAGCAGGGCAGGGAGAGCATTGACGCCGTGGTCATCTTCGCCGGCCTCCTGACGGTTGGCATCTGGGGTTATCCGCTCGTGACCGACTTTGCGCGGCTCTTCTTACGCCGGCGATAGGGACGTACGAGGTGTCACAAAGGACGCGCTCACGGTGCTTGATCATTGGTGGGCGCCAACTTTGAAATGGCCACGAAGGCCGGCGGGCGAAATGGAGCCGTGACGAACGAGGAGTCGTTCGAAGCGCTGTTCTCGGCCGAGTACGGCCGCGTTGCCGGCATCGCCAACCGTGTGCTGGCGGACCCGCACGAGGCTGAAGACGTTGCTCAAGAGGTATTTATCGATTTCAACCGTCTGCATTCAGCAAGTGCGCCCTACGCCGCGGCTTGGCTGTACCGGGCCGCCGCCCACAAAGCTCTCAACCGGGTGCGCGGCCGCCGGCGGCGCGAGAAGCGCGAGCTCTCACAGGCGACGGACGAGAGCGCGCAAACCATGGATCCACAACACATGCTCGAGGTGAGCGAAGACCGCCGCCAGGTCAGGCAAGCGCTGGCTCGCCTGGCGCCGAAGCCGGCAACGGTGCTGGTCCTTCGGGCCAGCGGTCTCAGCTACGCCGAGGTGGCACAGTCGCTCGGAGTCGGCATCGGACAGATCGGAACACTTTTGAGGCGCGCGGAAGCCGCGCTGCGCAAGGAGGTCACTCGTGGCACATCTTTCTGACGGAACACTTCGCCGCAAGTTCGACGACGCGGGCTCGATGACCGAGTCGGAGAACCGGCACTTCTCGGCATGCGCCGACTGCCAGGCTCGCTACGCGACGCACGCCGACGATGCCAGGGCAGTGGCCGGCGCGCTGGCGGTACCCGACCTGAAGGTCGACGTGGCGTCGGCGTTCAGCCGGGTTCGCTCTGCTCCCGCGGCCCAGCCGAGGTTTGGCATCCGCCTGCCTATCGTCCGGCCGGCCTCACGTCCCGTGATGGGCGTGCTGGCGGCGGCCACAGTCGTTCTCGCGTTGGTGGTCACAGGCATCGCGCAGGGCCTCTTCTTCCAGCCTCAGTCGCTGCAGGTGGTTCCGGTCAGCGTCGCGGACCTGCAGTCGCTCAATGGTCTCGGCGATTTCGGCACCCTCACGTGGACGACCCAGCCTGCGCCGCAGATCGTGACCAGCGCGGCGGAGGCCGCAAGCGTCTCAGGGCTGCAGGTCCCGGTGGTCACGCTGCCAAGCACCATCTCCCACAACGTGACCTATGCAGCGATGCCCGCCGCGGTCGGCGTTTTCACCTTCGACGCGGCCAAGGCAGCTGCCACCGCGGCCAAGGCCGGCAAGACGCTGCCCGCAATGCCCGCCGGCATGGATGGCTCGAAGCTGACCGTGACGGTTGGACCGGCGGTGGTAGAGATCTTCGGAAACTTGAACCTCGGAAGGGAAAGCGGCACAGGCACCACAGCCTCGGCTACTCCCGACCCTTCACAGCTCACACTCCCCGAGCTGGTCGTCGGCGAGTCCAGCGCGCCGGTCGTCACCTCCAGCGGCGTGACGACCAAGGAGCTCGAGGATTACCTGCTGTCGCTGCCGGGCGTGTCGGCGAAGCTGGCTTCGGCCATCCGGGCCGTCAAGGATCCCAGCACCACGCTGCCGATCCCGATCCCCATCGAGTACGCGACCTCCAAGACGGTGACCGTCCAGGGTGTCGATGGCGTGGCCGTCGGCGACAACACCGGCCTTGGCGCCGGTGTCATCTGGATCAAGAGCGGCACGGTCTACGGAGTTGCCGGCACCCTCACGCAGGACGCGATCCTGACCATTGCCAACGGACTCAAATAACCGCCAGGTATTAGCCTTGCGCGCGTGGCTGAACTAGCCGAAACACCTACAGCGGCCACTCCGGAAGGGGTGGCCGCTGGCTCACCTGCCATCCAGACCGTCGACCTTTCGAAACGGTTCGGGAAGGCGGTCGCCCTGGCGGGCCTCTCGATGACGGTTCCGCGCGGCGAGGTGTTCGGGTTTCTGGGACCGAACGGCGCGGGCAAGACCACTTCGGTCAAGCTCCTGCTCGGGCTCATCGCACCATCCTCAGGCGAAGGCTGGCTGCTCGGCCGCCCGATCGGGGATCTTCATACGCGGCGAAAGATCGGATACCTGCCTGAGCTGTTCCGATATCAGAGCTGGCTCACAGCGCGTGAGGTCCTTGCCCTGCATTGCGAGCTGGCCCCGCTGCCCCGCTCGAGCTGGAGAGATGAGATCACCACCGCCCTCGACACCGTCGGCCTGACCGACCGCGCGGGCGACCGCGTCGACACATTCTCGAAGGGCATGCAGCAGAGGCTCGGACTGGCGGTCGCGCTGCTGGGTGAGCCTGAGCTGGTGTTTCTCGATGAACCGACATCGGCGCTCGACCCGGTGGGCCGCCACGACGTTCGCGAGATCATTCGCGGCCTCGCGTCGCGCGGGACTGCCGTCTTCTTGAACTCGCACCTCCTCAGCGAGGTCGAGCAGGTCTGCGACCGCGTCGCGGTCGTCGACCGCGGTCGCGTCATCGCGTCCGGCACCATGGACCAGCTGCTGAGCGGAACCATCGTCAAAGTGCGTGCTACCGGGTTGGATCGAGAAGGCAAGGCCAAGCTGGCGGCGTTCGGCCAGGTCGATGACGAAGGCGACCAGCTGACCTTCACCAACCTCAAGACGGAGCGGGTGCCGGACCTGGTGGCCGCGATCGTCGAGCTCGGCGGCCGCGTATACGAGGTGGCGCCACGCCATCAGACGCTCGAGGATCGCTTCCTGCAGCTGATCCAGGACGAAGAAGACAAGTGACACCGGCGTTGGTGGTGGCGCGGTTGACAGTCCAGGAAGCTTCGCGCCGCCGCCTGCTGCTCGCGCTTGTCATCCTCACGTTGCTCGTGGTCGGCTTCTCGGCCTGGGGCTTCAACAAGATCACGACGGTGACCCGCAGCGATGGCTCCCCGCTCCCTGCCGTGCAGATCACGCTGATCACCTCTCAGCTGCTCATCGTCGTCACCTTTGTCTACAGCGGGGTCCTTGCCTTGAGCGCCGCCGTCGTCGCGGGACCTCTGATCTCGAGCGAGGTCGAGAGCGGACTACTGCTGTCGATGCTCGCCCGGCCGATGCGCCGGAGCGAGGTCGTGATCGGGAAGTGGCTCGGCCTGGCGGTGCTCGTGGCGATCTACGCAGCCGGATCAGCGCTGCTGGAGATCGGGGCGGTCGATTGGGCGACGGGCTATGTGCCACCGCATCCGATCGACCTCATCGTTTACGTCGGCACCGAAGGCTTGGCCCTCCTGTCCCTGGGCCTGCTGCTTTCGACCCGGCTGTCTGGCATCACCGGTGGGGTCATCGCGCTGGTCGCGTGGTTGATGGGCTGGATTGGGGGCGTCGTCGGCGACATCGGAGTTGGCCTCCAGAACCAGGCGATCGAGAACGTCGGCACCATCAGCCATCTGATTCTTCCGACCGACGGGCTCTGGCGTGGTGCGGTCTATGCCATGGAGCCCGACGCGGTCCTGGCGACGCTGAGGGCGGCCGGCACGATCGGCCGCGCGAATCCTTTCTCCGCAGTGGATCCCCCACCGATCGAGTTCCTGGCGTGGGTGGTCGCGTGGTTCGCCATCATGCTCGGGCTGAGCATCTGGAGCTTCCGCACTAGAGAGATTTAAGGGGGAGCATTAGGCCGGATTCACTCCGGCCGTCATCACGCGTGCCGCATTCCGAGCGCCTCCAGACAACGTGTCACTCGGAGGGGGTCCCGCGGGGGAGGCCTGCCTCACCCGCGCCGTTTTAGGGGTAGAGGCCTCGTTCGCGGGTGGCGCCAGCGACGCGCGAGACCGCTTGCACATAAGCGGCCATGCGCATGTCGAGCTTCTTTTCGAGCTTGGTTTTCAGCACCTCTGAGAAAGCGCGCGTGAGGATTGCCTTCAACTTCTGGTTGACCTCGTGCTCGGACCAGAAGAAGGACTGCAGGTCCTGCACCCACTCGAAGTACGACACCGTCACGCCCCCCGCATTCGCAAGGATGTCGGGGATGAGGAAGATGTCGCGCTCGCGAAAGATCTCATCCGCCTCAGGCGTTGTGGGTCCGTTCGCTCCTTCCACGATGAGCTTGGCTTTGACATCGCGAGCGTTGCGCGACGTGAGCTGGTTTCCGATCGCCGCGGGGACGAGCATGTCGCAGTCGACGCCCAGCAGCTCCTGGTTGCCGATCTCCTGAGCGCCGGGGAATCCTTTCAGCGTCTTCTCTCGGGCGCGGTACTCGAGCACGCGTTTGATCGAAAGGCCCAGCGGGTTGTAGATACCGCCGTAATCCTCGGAGACCGCGACGACCGTGCATCCCGATTCTTCGAGGAGTTTCGCGCTGATACTGCCCACGTTGCCAAATCCCTGCACTGCAACACGTGTCTGGTGTGGCAGGCGGCCCAGGTGGTCCAGTGCTGCCATCGCGCAGATCGTGACGCCTCGTCCAGTGGCTTCGATGCGGCCCAGCGAGCCGCCCACTTCGATGGGCTTGCCGGTCACCGATGCCGGTGCCGAATAGCCCAGGTGCATCGACAGCGTGTCCATGATCCAGGCCATCGTCTGGCCGTCGGTATTGACGTCAGGAGCAGGGATGTCCCGGTCGGCGCCGATCAGGATCGAGATCTCCGTGGCGAACCGTCGCGTCATGTGTTCGAGCTCGTTTAACGACAGCTCCTTGGGGTTGACGATGATGCCGCCCTTGGCGCCACCGAAAGGAATGTTGACCACCGCGCACTTCCACGTCATCCACATCGCCAGCGCCTTCACCTCGTTGAGGGAGACGTCCGGGTGGTAGCGGATGCCCCCTTTGGCCGGGCCGCGGTTGATGTTGTGCTGAACGCGATAGCCGGTGAACACGCGAAGGTGACCGTTGTCCATGGTCACCGGGAAGTTGCAGGTGAACTCGCGCTGCACCTCGCGCAGCACCTCGCGCAGCCACGGCTCGAGCTTGATGATCTCGGCCGCCCTGTCGAACTGCGATTGAGCAGTGCGCCATTCGTCCGCCTCCACGACCGGTTTGATGTCTGTTGTGCTCATGAAGGCCTCACATCAGGACTGATGATCGCGGATATTCCGCGTCAGGATCACAGATTGTATTTATGCATGCCGGCAAGCCCGATCTAAAGGCCCTTTCCAGGGCGGGCCTGATCTGGTCGGGGCGCTCGACGAGCTCCCCATAACCCCCGAGCGCCTCCACCACCCGGTCGTAGCGGGTACCCGGCCCCAGGTCGGCGGCGATGCTCACGCCGAGCAGGTTCATCATCGGGTGCTTTTCGAGGGCCCAGATCCCGTTGTTGCCGATCACGCAAACCACCGGGATTCGGTGGCGGACCATCGTGTCGAACTCCATGGCCGAGAAGCCGAACGCGCCATCGCCGGACAGGAGGATCACCTGGCGCTCGGGATGCGCCAGCTTGGCAGCCATCGCGTAAGCGGGGCCTGAGCCGAGGCAGCCGTAAGGCCCCGGGTCGATCCACAGACCGGGGCGCGGGCGCTCCAGCAGCCGGCCCGCGAAGGACACGAAGTCTCCGCCGTCCCCAACGAAGATCGCGTCGGGATCGCTGAACCGCTCCACCTCTGCGATCAGCCGGGCGGGATGAACGGGCGACGTGTCCGACTCCGTCATCGCCGCGTCTCGACGCCTGGAGGCGGCCTCCGCTTCGCGCAACCTTCCAAGCCAGGATTCGCGCGCCGGCACACCGACCACTGCATCGGCAAGAGCCGTCAGGGCCGCTTTGAGGTCGCCGTAGATTTCGACTTCTGCTGGACGATGCCGGCGACCGGCATCGACGTCGATCACGATGAGCCTGGCGCCATCCGCGAAAACTGGATGCTGGCCGAAGTTCAGGCGGAAGTCCAGCGGCGCGCCGATGACAAGAATCAGGTCGGCCTCACCCAGGGCCGGGCCGCGCGCGCGTGGGAAGAACAGGGGATGGCCGGGCGGCAGCATGCCCCGCGCCATGCCGTTGACGCACAACGGAAGGCTCGCGCCCTCGACCAGCTGCGTCAGCTCAGCCTCAGCATGCGACCACCAGACGCCGCCGCCCGCGATCACAGCCGGCCGTTCGGCTGCAGTGATGAGGCGCGCGGCTTGTGCGATGGCGTCGGGGTCAGGCGATGCTCCGAGGTCCGAAGTGAGATGCTCGGTCGCCTCAGGGATGTCGGCGGCACCGAAGAAAGTGTCGATTGGGACGTCCATGAACACGGGGCCGGTGCGCCCGCTCAACGCGGCGCGCACCGATTCGGAGGCCATGCGATACGCCTGATCCGCAGCCTCGAGCGTCATGGCGTTTTTCGTGATCGTCCTCACGATGGCGACGTGGTCCAGCTCCTGGAGCGAGCCCATGCCCCACCGCGCCTGTGGCGCGCGACCACCGATCAGGAACATCGGGCTGTCCGCCGAGCTGGCCTGGGCCAAGGCGGACGTCGAGTTGGTGACGCCGGGACCGGCGGTGACCGCCGCCACCCCGCACTCGCGGGTGACTTTCGCCCATCCCTCGGCGGCGAAGGCTGCCGACTGCTCATGGCGCACATCGATGATGCGAATTCCGTGCTCCGCTGCGCCGGTGAGGATCGGCCAGATGTGACCGCCGTTAAGGGTGAACAGGTGGCTGGTGCCCGCACGCTTCAGGGCCAGGGCGATCAGCTCACCAGTGTTGACCGAGTCTGCCGCCAACGCGTGTTACTCCGCCATCGCCCAGGGCATGGCGGGAGTGTTGAACGCAGCCTGGGGCGAACCTTCCCGTCCGATCAAGATGACGCCCCCGACAGCGTGCATCGAGGTGTCGAGCAAGGCGATGGCGCCGCTGGCAACCGCTGCCGGGTCCATCCCGTGCTCCAGCTCGATCACCATCAGGCGAGCAAGCGCAAGGCGCATGAACGCCTCGCCAAGTCCGGTACCGCAGACGGCGCCGAAACGATCGTCCGCGAACATGCCCGCCCCAGGGATTGGCGAGTCTCCGATCCGCCCGGGCCACTTGTTGTGGACTCCGCCGGTGGAAACGGCAACAGCGAGGTGACCTTCGGAGTCGCGGGCCACGGCTCCAACCGTGTCGCCATCCGCGCCATGCTGCTGGCGCTCGCGGTCGATGATGAAGGTGGAGGGATCGCACAGCTCGACGCCATGCGATCGGGCAAATCGAGACGCCCCGTCACCGACGAGCAGCACGTGCCGGCCGTCTTTCATGACCTCCATCGCAAGGTCGATCGGATGGCGCACATCGCGGACCGCGCCGACGCCACCCGCTCGTAGCTGGGCACCCTCCATCACGCCGGCGTCGAGCTCAACATCGCCTTCGAGGTTCAGACAAGCCCCGATTCCGGCATTGAGAAGCGGCTCGTCCTCGAGCTGGCGGACGGCGGCCACCGCCGCCGCGAGGGCGCCTTCAGCAACGTGCGCCCAGCCGGCCGCCAGCGCCCTCTCCACCGCAGCCTGGCGCTGCGGGCGCTCGGCCACCGGGACCGGCCCGGCACCGCCATGGACGATCAGTGCCGGACTAGCCACTCACCGTCCTGGCAGGTTCGTCGATCCCTTGGAGGCATTGCTGAACCGAGATGCGCCGGCCCGACAGAGGCCAGGAGGCGCAGTCCCTACTGGTTGGGCTCGGGCCAGAATTCGCGGCGCTCCACCGTGCGGCGTTCCGCAATTCGCCTGTCGAAAGGAAACAGGACCCGGCGACCTGCGGCCGCCCGGACCGGATCTCGCCTCTCACCAAACCGTCGCTCGCCCGTCGTGCGCCGGGTGGACTCGCCCCGCCGCTCGCTGCCCCTGGGCACCAATAGATCGCTTGCCGCCGTGTCGCCCTCACCCTCGTTTCTCATGGCGGTCAATCCTAAGGGACGGGCGGCGACAAATCAGCGATCAGGGTCAGCTCGTTGGGCGCCGCCCAGCGCGCTGAGCTTCTCGTCGATGCGCCGCTCCGACCGCCGGCGCTCGAGCTCGTCTCCCGGACCCATGTCGACGAAATGCGCATACCGCGCGAGACGGGGATGGACCTCGGCCACGAGCCGGAACATCTCCTGGGCGACCCAGCGGTAGTCGGGGTGCCCTTGCGGCGTGGTTCTCAGCTCGCACAGGTGATAGATCTCACGCAGGTTGACGCGGAAGTACCACCGCAAGCGAAAGGCGAGGGGCACCACGTACTGGGCCGCGGCAGCGCCGACGTCCCGCTCGATCCGAGCGTGCGCAGCGGCCGCCGAATCGATCGCTGATCGGAACTCGCTCTCCATGCCAAGGTCAACCAGGCCCGCCGGCACGTCGTAACCCAGGGCCGTCCCCAGGAGCTGCCGGTCCTGGGTGAGCATCCTGTGCCTGTGCAGGTCGCGGTAGGCGGCGAAGTTGGCGATGATTTCGAAGTTGTACTGCGCGTGCTCGAGGGCGCGTGGCGGCCGCTGCCGTCGATTCGTGCGGTCGCCCAGGATGGCCTCGAGCACCTCTGCGACGTCGCCGTCCTGATCTCGCCAAGCTGTGTCCGAGTGAGGAAAAAGGGAGGCTGCCACCACCTTGCGCTCCGCGTCAGGGTCTGACTCGAGGAGCGTGACGCTCGGGCCGGTACCAGCGCTACCCATGCGCTGCGCGTGCCGTGCCGTCGCAGATCGGGTCCGGGCGATTCGTTCCGCGGCAGGCGTCCCGTACCGCTCGTCGACAGCCCGCTTGACGAACGACGGGATGACCAGGTCCAGCTCACGATGCAGGTCGGCGGCCAGCCGGCGACACTCTGCCAAGTCGCTGGCGGCCAGCTTGGTGATCAGGTATTCGAAAGCACGACCGTTGCCGAACAGGCCGAGGTTGGTGAGCGTTCCGGCCGGGAGCAGCCCGCGCAGCATGTCGAGCGCCTTGGCGCGGGTGGCCGACTTCCACGCCCGATCCGTCTCTCCGTCCTCGATGGGGAAACGCTCTCGTATCGCCTGCGTCACCGGGTCGATGAGCCGGCTGTACGCCTGGAACAGGGCGTCGCAGGCAGGCTCATAGTCCGGATGCGCCAGCTCCGGGCCCCTGTAGTAGAGGTGTTTGCCGTCAGGGCCTGGCCTGTCGAAGCGCACATAGCGGGTCGACTTCTCAAGCGGCGAGATGCCGATGCGGCTGTCCTCCAGCGCCTTGGCCGCCAGGGTCGAGACCCGCTCCAGAGCAACATGGGCGCCCGCCAGCTCCGCCACCGAGTCGTCCCCGTAGCCGACCAGCACCCGCTCGTAGAACTCTTCGGCGCGGCGGACGGCGACCGTATCGTCGGCTCCTGCCTGCGCTCCGGCGAGCTGGGCGAAGCCCGAGTCCGGCTCGTTGACGAACTCGTCGAGGAGCACGCGCCGCAGGCTCTTCTCGGTGCGCGAGTAGCGGGAGAACAGCGCACCCTTGACCACCTCGGGCAGGTTTCGCAGCGCGAAAACCGGCCGGTCCAGGTTCGTGAAAAACCTGGCCAGCAAGGCTGATTCGGCGGCGGTGAACTCGGCTGGGGTGTCGGCCACTGGTGCCCGTATCCTAGCCCGCGCCCAAGCGCCCGACTTTGTCCCCGGGTTATCCACAACCATGTTAAAAACTGCCTGCGAAACGACGACATGGACGCGCGATCAGATCTGGTTTTGGGGGATCCGGTAGCCTCGGTGATCAGTGCAGAACACAGCGCGCCTCCCCCTGGAGATCGACTGGGTTGAGCAGTGGCGGGCGGTCGTCGCGGAGCGCGCCGCCGCCGCGGCCGGCCACAGCGACCCCGGCTACTGGGATCGCCGCGCGCCGACTTTCGCCCGATCCACCCAGGCCCGCTCGGACGCCTTCCTCGAAGTCATCGACCCGTACCTGTCCCCGGCCAAGACGCTCATCGACGTCGGGGCGGGATCAGGTCGGCACGCCATCCCGCTCTCGGAGCGCCTCGAGTGGGTGACTGCGGTGGAGCCCTCCGAAGGAATGCGAGCGCAGATCCCACACCGCGACAACATGACGATCGTGGCCAGCACCTGGCAGGACGCCGCCGTTGCGCCCGCCGACCTGCTGATCTGCTCACACGTCCTCTATGGAGTCGATGACCCCGTTCCGTTCATCGCCAAGATGGAAGCATCGGCGCGAGAACGGATCTTCATCATGTTGCGCGAGTCGCCTATGGCTCACCTTGGGGCCGTCGTGCGCGACCAGATGTTGGGTCAAGAGCCTCGGCTCCCACGTTTCAGCGACCTCTTCATGCTTCTGATGCAGATGGACATCGCGCCCGAGGTCAAATTCACCAGCTACCCCAACCCCCAGCGATACGCAGACATCGATGAAGCGCTCGCGGACTGCGCGGCGATGATCGGCGACCGCTGGAACGAGAAGCAAGGCCGGTCGATCGTGGAAGAGCTCCTCGAAGTCGATGGCGAAGGGCTGCTATTCAAAGGCGGCGTGACGCAGACAGGGATCGCGCATTGGCAGCCACAGAGCCGCTGAAGTTCCGCGGCAGCGACCTGGTCATCCGGCCGGTAAGACCGGCGGATCGCGAGCGCGTCATCGAGCTCTGTCGCGATATCTGGGGCGGGCACGACTACGTGCCTCGCGTTTTCGACGACTGGGTGGTGGACTCGGCCTCGGCCTTTCAGGCGGTCGAGATCGATGGGACGCTCATCGGGCTGCAGCGCTTGCGTCCGTACGCCCCGGGCCTGCTGTGGTACGAGGGATTGCGGGTCGCCACCAGCCATCGACGGCAGGGCCTTGCGCGCCACATGCTGCTGGCTGCCGTCGCGCAGGCGCACGAGCAGAACTTCCACGAGATCCGGCTGGCGACAGGCAATCCCGCGGCCGCCAAGCTGTTCGAAGAGGTTGGGTTCATCCGCCTCCAGGACGACCGCTGGTGGGAGGGCGGCCGGGTCGAGGGTGGTGAGTCACCCCGGATCCCCGACCCCGGCGAAGCGGACAGGCTGTGGGCCGGCATCGCTTCCAGTCCCGGGATCGAGCTCTGGGGCGGGGTGACCGCCGACTTCCAGGGAGCGCAGGACCTGGGCGCGAAGGAGCTAGCCAGGCTTGCCGGTACCGGGATGCTGCGGTCGGGCCCGGGAGGGCGCGCGATAGTGGGTCTTCGGGAGCCGTGGGGAAACAACATCTCGGTGGCATTCCTGGCCGGTAAGGGGGGCGCGCTGCGCGAGCTTCTCCTCGCCCTGCGCTTCGAAGCCGACGCCGACGGCCTCGACGACGTGACCATCGCGCTTCCGCGGGATCACCCCGCGGAGGCTGACCTGCGGGCCAGTGGATACCATTTCGCCAATGACGACGACACCAGCTACATCTACGGATTGACTCTCTAGCTCGTGTCGCGCCGTTATGTGATCCTGGGCAACGGCATCGCCGGGCAGACAGCCGCGGAAGAGCTGCGCAAGCTCGAGCCCGAATCCTCGATCGTGATGATCGCGGCGGAGCGCCATCCTCTCTACAACCGCGTCGCTCTGCCCAGGTACCTGCGCGGCCAGGTGCGCCGCGAGAAGGTTTTCATGCGCACGGCAGAGGACTACGCGCAGCAGAACCTCGACATCCATTTCGAGACGTGGGCGACCGAGGTCGATACCGGTGCCAAAGTCGTGCGGACGAACCGGGAGCAGGAATTCGCCTACGACGCTCTCCTAGTCGCCACCGGCGGCCGTCCCAAACCGCCGCCGTGGCCAGGCTCGGACGACGTCTCACAGACCATTGGTTTTCAGACGCTCGACGACACCGACGCGATCATCGAAAAGGCCGATGCCGCCGAAAGGGTCCTGGTGATGGGCGGAAGCTTCATCGGCTATGAGCTCGCGGAAGGCGTGAGCTTTCGCAAGAAGGCCAAGCTGACCTGGATCATGCGCGGGCCATGGTTCCTGCGGTACGTCCTGGACCAGGAGGGCGGGCAGCTATGCCGCCAGCTGGGCGAGGCCCAGGGTGTGGAGTTCATCACGTCGGATGAGGTGCAGAAGTTCAGCCGAAAAAATGGTCGGTTCACCGCGGAGACAGTCAACGGGCACCACGTCGACTTCGACGTCCTCACGTATGGGGTCGGCCTCGACTACTACACGGAGCCGGTCAACGGCACCGGCATCAAGCTGAACAAGGGCATCGTCACCGACGCCAGGCTGTTGACCTCAGCCCCCGACGTCTATGCCGCGGGCGACATCGCCGTCTTTTACGACCTGATGGTCGAGCGTCACAACCAGATGGGGACCTGGGACAACGCGGAGGCGCATGGCAAGGTTGCGGCTCGCAACATGGCCGGCGCCACGGAAGACTTCTTCGATGTACCGACATACACGACGACGATGTTCGGGTCGACTCTGGCGGTGATGGGAGTCACACCTGACGTGCAGCCGGACCTTGAGTCGGTGCGGACCTACAGCTTCGAAGAGAAGTTCTACCGCAAGCTGTTCTTCAAGGACGACAAGCTCGTGGGCGCGATCATGATCGGACCCCCGAAGGGCCGAAAGAAGCTCATCGAGATCATGCGCTCGCGCCAGCGAATCGAGCGTCCGAAGCAGGAGTTGCTCGACCCGAACAATCTAAAGGACTGATCACAAGATGCCGGGCGGCCCGCACCGACGGGAGTCGCTAACCTGATTCCTACCCCATGAGCCGCCGCTACAGGCCCTTTGATCCGTTCGAGCGCGGGGGAGCGTTCGAGGGAGCAAGGGAGATTCGCATCCCGCGACCTCCACGCCGATTCTGGGTCGGGGTCTCGCTCTTTGGGTTGGCGTTTCTCATCTTCATCTTTGCGAGCCCGATTGTCTGGTTCATCACCGAACGCCAGTGGTTCAGCTCGCTGGGCTACCTGGATGTGTTTTCGACGCAATGGACCTTGCAGTCCGTCCTCTTCGCCGGCAGCTTTTTGATCGCGTTTGCGTACATCGCGGCGAACGTGCTCATCGCGCTGCGCGTTCGGTCAGGTCCCGGTTTGCGAGCGGTCGGGATCAGGCGCGCGGTAGTACGCACCCCGATCGGCCGAGTCGCGCTCATTGCGGCGGCCCTGGTGGCGCTGATCCTCTCTGGTGGTGCGGGAAGCCAGTGGCAGACCCTGGCGCTGTTCCTGCACTCGTCGCCGGCGGGAATCACGGAACCGGTCCTGGGGCAGGACATCTCCTTCTATCTGCTGACGTTGCCGTTCCTGCACGCAATAGCAGGCTGGGCGCTGGGGCTGGCGTTCCTCTCGATTCTCGTGATCGCCGGCCTCTACGTCTGGCGCGGGGACACCATCGACCTCAGCCTCAGCCCGCTCGCGATTGCCCACCTCTCCGGGATGCTGGCGATCTTCGCGCTGGTGCTGGGGGCCTGGATGTGGCTCGGCCGGTACGACTTGCTGTTCGCACACAACCAGCTCATCGTCTGGGGCGCCGCGTACACCGACGTCAACGCCCGGTTGCCGCTGTTCACGTTCCAGGCTGGAGCTGCAATCGTCCTCGCCGGCGCCTTGATCGCGAACATCTGGCTGAAGCGCCTCTGGCTGCCGGTCACCGCAGCCGCCATCTGGATCGGTCTTCTCCTGATCGGCCAGCTCTACCCGGCGGCGCTGCAGTATTTCGTGGTCACCCCCAGCGCTCGCTCCTACGAGATTCCGTTCATCCAGCGCGAGATCGCCGGGACGCGAGCGGCATATGGGCTCAGCAACGTCACCGTGAGCAACTTCGGCGGGGATCAGCCCCTGACGGCCAAGGATGTTCAGAACGACCAGACGACCGTCAACAACCTGATCCTGTGGGACAACGCCCCACTCCAGGACACCTACGAGCAGCAGCAGACGATCAGGACCTACTACAGCTTCAAGGACATCAACTTCGACCGCTACACGATCGCCGGCGCATACAAGCAGCTCGAGATCAGCGCCCGTGAGTTCGACTTCACCCGGCTCGCGGATGCAGCGAAGAACTGGGTCAACCAGCACCTCTTCTACACCCACGGTTATGGCGTGGCGGCGAGCACGGTCAATGCCGTGGTGGGCGAGGGCCTGCCGGATTACGTGGTCGGCGACATTCCCCCGACCGGGCCACTGCAGGTGACGCAGCCCGGCATCTACTTTGGGGAGCTCACCAACAGCTATGCGCTGGCGCCGTCAAACACGCCCGAGTTCGACTTCCCCCAGGGGAGCCTCGACGCCTTCACCAACTACAAAGGCACGCACGGAATCCCCATGACCTCGGTCAACCGTGCGTTGTGGGCTTTGCGACTGCAGGAATACAACCTGCTCGTGTCCCCGCAGGTGACCGACAAGACGCAGCTGCTGTTCAATCGAACGGTCATCGATCGCGCGCGAGAGCTCGCGCCCTTCCTGACCTTTGACAACCATCCTTACGTGGTCGTGGTCGGTGGCCGCGTGTACTGGATCCTCGACGCATATACGACGGGAACCACATACCCCTACGCGCAGGCGAGCACGTTCCCTGTCGGCGCTGCAAGCGAGCCCAACATCGACTACATCCGCAACTCGGTCAAGGTCGTCGTCGACGCGTACGAAGGGACCACTGACTTCTACGTGATCGACCCGACGGATCCGATCATCAAGGCGTATGCGGCCACGTTTCCGTCCCTGTTCAAGCCCATCGATGCGATGCCGAGCGGGTTGCGCGACCACCTTCGGGTGCCAATCGACCTGTTCAACGTCCAGGTCGGGATCTACGCGACGTACCACATAAGCGATCCCAACGTCTTCTTCGCGCGCGAGGATGTTTGGGACGTCCCGACGGCACAGACGTCGCCCACCGCTGCGGCCACCCCTGTGCAGCCGTACTACGTGCTGTTCCGGCTGCCGGGCGAAACCAATCCCGAGTTCCTTCTGATCATGCCTTTCACTCCACTCAGCAAGCAGAACCTGGTGTCCTGGCTGGCCGTGCGGAACGACGCCGCGCATTACGGGCAGTACGTCTCTTACATCCTGCCCAAGGACAAGGTGATCTTCGGGCCTCAACAGATAGCGAATCTCATCAACCAGGAACCTGCGATCTCGCGCGACTTCACGCTTTTTGCCGGCTCGGGCTCACACGTCCAGCAGGGCAACCTTCTCGTCGTGCCGATTGGAAACTCGTTCCTCTATTTCGAGCCGATCTATCTCCGTGCCACCTCGGGCAAAGGACTCCCTGAGCTGAAAAAGGTGATCCTGGCCGACCAGACGAATGTGGTTTACACAGACACCCTGCAGCAGGCGATCGATCAGCTCGTTGGCACAACCAGTGCGCCACCGCCGACCAACACACCTCCAACGACCCTCACAGCGGCTCAATTGGCCCAGATCGCCAACCTCGTCACGCAGGCCAACACGACTTACGCAGCGGCGTACACGGCGCTCAAGGCCGGCGACCTTTCGACGTACGCCGCCGACATGACTCAGGTCGGCAAGCTGCTGCAGCAGCTGAAAGACCTGACGGCGGGCGCCAAACCGACACCCGGCACAACCCCGACGCCGACCCCGACCCCAGCCCCCTCATCCAGTCCGTAGAGGGACGAACCGGACCGGGAACAACGAGCGCGACGCCAGCTCTTGCCCATGGCGCTGGTAAATCCGCAGGTCCTGGGACTCGTCCTCCACGCGACCAAGCGGGATGATCAACCTCCCCTCCGGCGCCAACTCCTCGACGAGCGCGGCGGGAAGGTCGGGCGTGGCGCACGCGACCAGGATCATGTCGTACGGAGCCGATGCCGGCCAACCCTGGCTGCCATCGGCCACCGCCACCTCGACGTTGTTGAAACCGAGGCGCCTCAGGGTCTCGGAGGCGTGCTCGGCCAGTGCCGGCTCCCGCTCAACCGTGACGACCTTCCTGCACAGCCGGCTGAGGACAGCCGCCTGGTAGCCCGACCCGGTCCCGACCTCGAGGGCGACGTCGCCGGCCTGAGGGGCCAGCGCCTGGGTCATCAACGCCACCACCAGGGGTTGCGAGATCGTCTGCCAACAGTCGATCGAGAGAGCGCGATTCTCGTAGGCGTGCCGCCGCAGCCTGCCTGAGAGAAATTCCTCGCGAGGGATCGAGGCCATGGCCTCCAGCACCCGCTCGTCGCTGACACCGTTTGGCACCAGCTGCTCGGCGATCATCCTCTGCGCGGGCGTGCTCACATCGTCGCTCGAATTTGCCACTCGGGTTCGAGAGTACAATTTCAAAGCTTATTTGGCGTCGTCCGCTCAACTTCACGTTCCGCAGAAGTGGCGCCGCCCCGTCAGGCAGCGCTCGCGCCTGGTCAGACGCACGGGTCCGGCCCACGCGCGCGTCGAGTTCGCCCATCCGTCCGAGCAGGAGTTCGCGCGCTTTCTGGACTACTACCGGATCCGGTGGGTCTACGAGCCCGTGTCATTTCCAATTGCGTGGGACGGCGAGCGCGTCGCGGAGATGTTCACGCCGGACTTCTATCTGCCTGAGCACGACATGTACGTCGAGCTCACGACCATGAAGCAGTCCCTGGTCACGCCGAAGAATCGGAAGATGCGGCTGCTGCGCGAGCTCTACCCCGACGTCAATGTCAGGCTGCTCTACCGCAAGGATTACCAGCAGCTGCTCGCTAAAGCGGGCTATGGCGCAGTCGAGGTCCAGAACCTTCGCAAGCAGGACATCGGCGACATCGTCATCTCCCCGGTCGAGCTCGAGACGCGCGTGCGCTCGCTCGCGACGAAGATCTCGCGCGATTACCGAGGGCGATCGATAGTCCTGGTCGGTGTGCTCAAGGGCATCACGTTCTTCCTGGCCGACCTGGCCCGCCAGGTCAAGGTCCCGTTCGTGATCGACTACCTCGACCTCAAGCGATATGCCGGTGCTCAACCCCGCGAACGCGTTCGAATCGCGCGCGACATCGACTATCCAATCGAAGGCCGGCATGTGCTCCTGGTCGAGGACATCGTCAACACCGGCCTTACGCTGGACTACCTGCTGTCTGAGCTCCGGCTCCGAAATCCGGCGTCCATCGAGGTCGTGACGCTGCTTGACCGTCCGACCCGTCGGCTGGTCGACGTGCCCGTGCGCTACGTGGGGTTTCAGATTCCCAACGATTACGTCGTCGGCTACGGGCTCGACTATCGCGAGCTTTACCGCAACCTTCCTTTTATATGCACCTTGCGCTCGAGCCTGTACGAGATCGGCGCCGCGGCAGTGACGCCAGCGCCGCCGGTGAGCTAGACGGAATCCCCGGCCGGCCTGCGCCTGGATCGCGTGCTCGCCTGGATGGAGCAGCAGGACTTCGCCACGTTAAGCGCGGGAGAACCCAGCGTGCTGCGCCAGGTCGAGGAGATCGTGATCGAAACGCATCGCCGGCTCTATGCCAGCGAGGGTCGCGCCTGGTCGAAGCCGGTCGCGTACAGGTGGCTTCGGTTTGAGGATCCGATGCCGGTGGCGCGGCTTCGGGACGGCCTGAAAGAGCTCATGAGCAGGGCTGCCGTGGTCGACCCCGATGCTGTGGACAAAGTCTGGAAGGACGCCGCAAAACGCGGCTTTTCGTATTGAGGGGTGGGTGTGCAGGGGTTGTGGAGAAATGCTCCAAGCGACCTTCCTGTTTACCCTGAAGTCCCCTATGCGTTTTTCGGTTTCCATCCCGGCTTGCGCCGATCCTTCCACCTACTCGACGTTCGGTATCCTCAGGTTTACCGTACTCAGCCGCTTGGGGCGTCGCGAAAGTTATCAGTGGATTAAGGCCACGTCAACATAGAAAATTTTCCTCTTGCCAGGCAAATGTTTGTGGCTTGACACAGAACATCAGGACCGACTATTGCGCGCGCCTAGAATGAATCTATGAACATGCGCGAAGTCGTCATCGTCGAGGCGGTCAGGACCCCGATCGGTCGTCGCAATGGAAAGCTCAAGGAGGTCCACCCGGTCGTCCTCGGCTCGCTGGTCTTGAAAGAGATAGTCAAGCGAGCCGGCATCGCGCCAGACCAGGTTGATGACGTCGTCTTTGGTTGCGTGTCTCAAGCCGGCGAGCAGAGTTTGAACATCGCTCGCAGCGCGTGGCTGACCGCGGGCTTCCCGGTGACAACGCCTGCAACCACAGTCGACAGGCAGTGCGGCTCCAGCCAGCAGGCGATTCATTTCGCCGCCAACCTGATTTCCTCCGGGGTTTGCGACATCACCATTGCCGGCGGCGTCGAATCGATGACCAGGATTCCCATGGGCTCGAACGCGATTTCACCGGGGTCGCCATTCCCGCCGGAGCTGATGGAGCTCTACGACCTCGTCCCGCAGGGGATCTCGGCGGAGCTCATCGCGCGCAAGTATGGGATCTCGCGAAAGCAGATGGACGAGTTCGGCGTTCGCAGCCACCGGCTGGCGCAAGAGGCTACCGAGCACGGATATTTCAGGACACAGATCATGCCGGTAGAGGTCTCACTGAACGGCAACGGCCACACGGAGCTCTTCGACAGGGACGAAGGCATCCGTGCGAACGCAAGCTACGAAGCCACATCTGCGCTGCAGCCCGCGTTCAACCCGGAGCATTCGATCACTGCGGGCAACTCCAGCCAGATCTCTGACGGCGCCGCCGCCGTCCTCCTGATGTCGCTCGAGAAGGCCAAGGAGCTCGGCATCAGGCCTCGAGCTCGCATCCGTGCCCAGGCAGTCGTTGGCACCGACCCGGTCCTGATGCTGGAAGGCCCAATCCCCGGCACCGCCGCAGTTTTGAAGAAGGCGGGGCTTGACCTCAAGAGCATCGACCTCTTCGAGGTGAACGAGGCCTTTGCCTCGGTGGTGCTCGCATGGGAGAAGGAGACCGGCGCCGACCTCAACAAGACCAACGTCAACGGCGGGGCGATC
This sequence comes from Candidatus Dormiibacterota bacterium, assembly GCA_036264335.1. Classification (GTDB taxonomy): domain Bacteria; phylum Chloroflexota; class Dormibacteria; order Dormibacterales; family Dormibacteraceae; genus Palsa-872. Next base: position 13,167 of record DATARC010000183.1, on the reverse strand, counting down.
GCCGTCGGTCACCCGCTGGGTGCCTCGGGCGCCATCCTCATGAACCGGCTCCTCTTTGAGCTGGAGCGTCGGGACCTGCGTTACGGCCTTGAAACCATGTGCTGCGGCGGCGGCATCGGCGCCGCGACCATCATCGACCGGGTCGTCGAATGAGCCGCATTGCTGGCGAGAAGCGTGATCCTGCCCCTGGCCGGTGGCCATAAGGGGCCCCGATTTTCTAGCTGATCCCGCCGCGCATCACCCTGGGTAGCGGCCTGGAGAGGTAGGGCGAGTCCCAGCAGAAACGGAGCGGTCGGTCGGTCCACTCGTCTTGCTGTCCGATCCCGATTCGGGGAGTCGCATACACCCGACGGTTGGGCGTGTCGTCGTCGACCACGTAGATCGAGGGAGGCACCAGCGCCGCCCCGTTCAGGTTCCGGTCGATCACCAGGGCGCGGCATACCAGGCCAGGCCCGCTGCACCGCCCGACGCCAGGTCCCGGCTCGAGCGCTCGCACCAGCACGGCCTGCGGCACCCCTGCCTCACGCGTCACGAAGTTGAGGCAATGGTGCATCCCGTAAGTGAAGTAGACGTAAGCGTGTCCAGGTGGTCCGTACATCACCTCATTGCGCGGGCTTCGACGACCGCCCGAAGAATGCGCCGCCAAGTCGTCCGGGCCGAGATAGGCTTCGACCTCCACCAGCCTGCCCCACAAGCGCCTGCCGCCGACCTCGCGAAACAGAACCTTGCCAAGCAGATCGCGCGCCACGCTGACCGTGTCGCGGTCGAAGAATTCGGGAGCCAGGACCGGACCGGCCGGAGCGACTTCGGCCAGGTCAGGCCCTCGCTTGGCCGACGGCCCTTGCGCGACCAGCATGACGTCGCCGCTTGTCGACGTACAGCGCCTTGTCCGCGACCTGGTACATCGCCTGCCAGTCCATCCCGGAGCGCCACGAGGTGATGCCGATGCTGAACTGGACCGGCACCGGCGATTTGCCGGCTCGGTTGAGCTCTTCAAGCGATTGGCGAACACGAGAGGCGACATCGCTGGCATGGCGCTCGTCCGCATCCGGCATGGCGACCCCAAACTCGTCGCCGCCCAACCGCCCGCACGTGTCGGTCGCACGCACCGCTCGCTGGAGCTCATGGGCGAGGACTCGAATCGCCTCGTCGCCCACGTGATGTCCATGCGTGTCGTTGATGTCCTTGAGGTTGTCGAGGTCGATCATCATCAGAGCCAGCCGGCGCTTGTGGCGCTGCGCGGCCGCAACCGCCCGATCGATGGCGCGCTCGAACTCGGGCCGGTTCGCGAGTCCCGTCAGGTAGTCGGTGCGAGCCTCTCGTGTGTGCTGCCGCGCGCGATCCAGGGCGACGGCGATCTGGTCAGCCACAGCGGCGACGAACTCCAGGTCGCTGGATTCAAAGGTTCGCGGAAGGCGGGTGGCGACAGTCATGGCTCCCAGCAGCACACCTTTAGTCCGCAGCTCGGCTCGGATGGCGCTCCACTCGCCTGTGATGCGGTCGACCCGAGACTCGGCGGGACCTGATGCAATCTCGACCACCTTCACGAGGCGAGACCGACCTGACTCGGAGAACTCCTCCTCCTCACCCGGCTGCATACCGAGCGTCTTGGCGAGCTTCAGGCGAGCGCCCTCGCGAACCCAGACCGCGCCGGCTTGTAGGCGGAGGACCTGGAGGGTCTCGCGCAGCCCCACCTCGGCAATCTCGGAGACGTCGAGCGATCGGCCGAGCGCACTGGCGATGTGATACAGGCCGTGCAGCTCCGTCTGGCGCGCGATGTGGCGCGCTTCGGTGTAGTCGAGGTAGCCCCGGATAAAGCTCGAGTTCATGTGCTCGATCACCTCGCCAAGGCGCCCCTGGGCCAGGCGAATCACCTCATCTGAACCCTCGGCGCCCCCCACCTCGTCGGTGACGCGTGCGATCACGGAGCGGCGGAACACCGAAAGTCCTTCCATGAGCGCCTCCAGGGGAATCCCCTTCTCGGCGTAGCGGCGCGAGGCTTCTCGAGCGATGGCATAGTACTCAACCCACGGAATCCGCGAGTCTGCGACAAGGGAGCGGAAGAGGAGCTCCAGGAACTTTCCCGAGGTCTTCACCAACTCGTCCACCGACCCGGTTTTGTGAGACTTCAGGATCTCGGGTGCGAGGGAACGCACCGATTCGGCGGCCACCAGGCCGCTCTCGCCAGGGTCGGCGGAGAGCCGCTCGGCGAGCTTGCTGAGCAGATCGCTAGCTCGCTCGGTCATGAGGTGCCACTATAGAGTGACGCCTACGCGATCGCGAACCTGCGGAGGGACTTAATTTAGATGGTGATGAGGGATTGATGGCCACAGCCACTCGGGGATCGTTCGGCAAGCTCGAAGAGATTCTGGGCGGAGACGCCAGGGGCCTCCTCGAGCACAAGTGCGATACCGTGCCGAGGGCCCAGCTCCACCTGCCGGGACCCGACTTCGTCGACCGCATCTGGAAGGACAGCGACCGACCCACCAGGGTGCTCAGGAGCCTCCAGTCGCTGTTCGAGCACGGGCGTCTGTCTGGCACCGGCTACCTGTCGATCCTGCCGGTCGACCAGGGCATCGAGCACACCGCCGGCGCCTCGTTTGCCCCGAACCCGATCTACTTCGACAGCGAGAAGATCATTGAGCTCGCGATCGAGGGTGGCTGCAATGCCGTGGCATCGACCTTCGGAGTCCTGGGCTCGGTCGCGCGCCGTTATGCGCATCGAATCCCGTTCATCTGCAAGATCAACCACAACGAGCTCCTCACCTATCCGAACCATTACGACCAGATCCTGTTCGGAACCGTGAAGGAGGCGTACGAGATGGGCGCCGTCGCCCTGGGCGCCACGATCTACTTCGGCTCCGCGGAGTCTGACCGCCAGCTCCAGGAGATCGCGGCCGCATTCGCCCGGGCGCACGAGCTTGGGATGGCGACGATCCTGTGGTGCTACGTGCGAAACAATGCATTCAAGAAGGATGGCGTCAACTACGAGACCGCAGCCGACCTGACGGGCCAGGCCAACCACCTTGGAGTGACGATCCAGGCCGACATCATCAAACAAAAGCTGCCCGACACCAACCGCGGCTTCGAGGTGGTCAACTTCGGCAAGACGTCACCCATCGTCTACGACAAGCTGACCACCGACCATCCGATCGACCTCTGCCGTTATCAGGTGGTGAACTGCTACATGGGCCGCTCAGGCCTCATCAATTCCGGTGGGGAGTCGCATGGGGCTTCCGACCTCAAAGACGCCGTACGCACGGCCGTCATCAACAAGCGCGCCGGAGGCATGGGATTGATCAGCGGGCGCAAGTCGTTTCAGAGGCCGATGAAGGAGGGCGTCGATTTGCTGCACGCGATCCAGGACGTCTACCTGAACCCGTCGGTCACCGTCGCCTGAAGGCGGCGAACGAAACACATGGATCGCAGGCCGCGATGAGGTCGGACCCTCCCGAGTGCAGCTAGCCTTTCTCGGCACCGGCGCGGCATTCTCTCCCGAGCGATATAACGGGGCGGTGGTCGTCGACGGGCGGCTCCTGCTGGATGGAGGAGCACCTCTTCTGCCGCATATGCACCGCTGTGGTGTCGATCCCGGCGCCATCGAGGTGGTCTTCCTCACCCATTTCCACGGCGACCACACGCTCGGCTTGCCACCATTTGTGCTCTATCGGGTGTTCGTAGACCCGCGACCCATCACCTTTGTCGGCCCGGCCGGTCTGGCTTCCAGGTTGGAAGCTCTGTGGGAGGTGAGCTGGGGCCAGGACTGGGGCCTGGCGATGAAGGATCGCTTCAAGGTCACATACGAAGAGGGCAAGCCGTCCGGTGCGGCGGCCGGCCACCACTACGAGGCGATCAAGCTGGATCACGGCACCAGCGGCTCCCGCGGCTACCGCATCAAGGTCGGCGACAAGATGCTGGCCTACTCGGGCGACACGGAGCCGACAGCGCCGCTCGACAAGCTGGTGGACGGCGCCGACGTGGCGATCGTCGAAGCCACCGGCCCCGGAGATGTTTTCAGCCACATGAGCTGGGAGGCGGCAACCGCGCTGAAGGCGCGCCACCCGAAGACGCGCTTCATGTTCAACCACCTGTATTCGGGCACAGTGGATGGGGCTGTGAGCGACCTCGAGGTGGTCGAGGTCTGAGCCCACGGACGGTCGCCGGGACGGTTGTCGGGATCATCGCAGGCGGCATCGTTTTTGCCTTGTTCGTTGGACTCGGCCTCACGCTTCTGAATCGCGTGGCCAGCCCGCTGCCAGTCTTCATCCTCGCCATCGCCGGCGCCTACGCCGGCTGGCTGGTGGGTGTTATCGCGTTTGGGTCGGTGCGTGGCGGGCCGGACCAGCAGGAAGTCAAGTCGGAAAAGCACGAATGAGCCCAGACCTGCTCAGCACAAGGCCGCTCCTGGACAAGCTTGGCGTGAAGCCCGGCGCCAAGGTGGCAATCGTCAATCTCGACGACCAGGGTTTCGTGGCCCTTCTGCGCACGCGCACCCCAGAGGTCGTCAAGGGCAAGCCGCCCAGCCCAGCCGACCTCGTGTTCTTTGGCGCTGAGACGCCACAGGACCTGGGCAAGATCGCGGCGATGAAGGGCTGGATCGAGCCAAATGGTGCGATATGGGTGGTCAGAACCAAGGGCGCCGGGAGCGCGATTCGCGACACAGACGTGATTGACGCGGGGCTGGCCGCGGGCCTTGTCGACAACAAGATCGCAAGCTTCTCGGAGACGCAGGGTGCGATGCGGCTGGTGTTTCGCCTGCGCGATCGGCCTCAAGCAGTGCGGCGGGCGCGGGACGGAGTGTCGCGGAAGCACACTCCCGACACAACCCGCAAGCGGCGGTCCAGTTGACCCTGCACATCCGCGCCGCGGAGCCTGCCGACGTGCCGCTGATCGCCAACCTCATCCGCCAGCTCGCGAAATTTGAAAAGCTGGATGACGATGTCGTCTTGACCGAAGATCTCTTGATGACTGGTCTTTTCGGCCCTCGTCCGTACGCGGAGACGGTCATTGCAGAGGACGACGCCTTGCCGGTTGGCTTTGCGCTCTTCTTCCACACGTTCTCGACCTTTCTCGCACGACCCGGTATCTACCTCGAGGACCTGTTCGTTCTCTCCGATCATCGCGGGCGAGGCATCGGCCGAGCGCTGCTTGCGCATCTCGCCCAGCTGGCCGTGCAACGCGGGTGCGGGCGCCTCGAGTGGGCGGTCCTCAATTGGAACCAGGACGCGATTCGCTTCTATGAACGCCTTGGCGCCAGGCCCAACTCGGAGTGGACTGTCTACCGCCTCACCGGCGAGGCTCTCAGCGCGCTTGGACGAGAATAGTCAGGCGATGGAGGTGCTGCGGCCGAAGGAGCTCGATACCCATCCAGGCGAAGAGATCGTAGCTTGGGCACGTGGCCAGCTTGAGATCGCGAGCTCGATCCTCGACAACCCGGGCGGCGGCCTCCTGTTCGCCACGCAGACCATCGGCCAGGTCAAGGCCGGCCTCCTGGAGAGGGACCGGGAGCGCTGGGAGGGCGTCGTCGCCACCCTGGACGGCGCTGAAGACGCAGCCATCCGTCGTGAGTTCGACACAGCCCGCCGGCTCGTGGGCGAGGCCGTCGCCAAGCTCGTCTCCCACTAGCTGCTGCGCCCTCGCCTGGCCATCCGATGTCCCTAGCGCAAGCGCTCTTCATGGGCCTTCTGCAGGGAGCCACCGAGCTCTTCCCCGTTTCCTCGCTGGGCCACGCAGTCTTGATTCCGAGCCTTCTGCACTGGAGCTTCAAACAGTCGGACCCATCCTTCGTGCCTTTCCTCGTGCTGTTGCACCTGGGCACGGCGGGCGCCCTCTTCTTCGTTTACAGAACACAGTGGGTGGAGATCATCAAGAGCTTCTTCACGGCTGCGCTGCGGGGCCGAATCGAGAAGCCCTCGGAACGGCTGGCGATGCTGCTGCTTGTGGGGACCATTCCGGCGGGCATCCTCGGAGTTTTTCTCGAGCATCAGCTGAAGAGTCTTTTCGCCAGCCCCTTCGCGGCCGCGATCTTCCTGATCGTGAACGGCCTCCTCATGCTTGGCTTCGAGACACTCCGGCGACGCGCTGAGGCGCGGGTTGCTCCAACTGCCAGATCGCGGGTTGAGCAGGAGGAGAGCTTCGCCGCGGCCGAGCAGATCAGCTTCAAAGCGGCGGCATTGGTGGGTGCATGCCAGGCGCTTGCCCTCCTTCCGGGCATCTCCCGCTCCGGGGTCACGATTGGAGGCGGCCTGCTGTCGGGGCTCCGGCACCAGGAAGCTGCACGCTTCTCGTTTCTGCTGGCAACTCCGATCATCGCGGCGGCGGGCGTCCTCGAAATCCCGCAGCTGCTATCGAGCAGCGTGCCGCTGGCCGAGTACGTGGCAGCCGCCGTGCTCGCTGGATTGGCGGCGTACCTCAGCGCTCGCTTCCTCCTGCGGTACTTCCGGTCGGGACGGCTCGATCCCTACGGCTGGTACTGCGCAGCGGCCGGGGTGATCAGCCTGGCTTTGTTAACCTTCCGCCCATGAAAGGAAACAACCTTGCCGTCGCGCTGGTCGTACTCGCTGTCGTGTTTCTGCTGCTGGCCGGCCTCTACTACGAAGGGGTTCTGCAGATCTTTGTCAGCGATCCGCATGCGAAGCACCACACCACCCACGCGATCCTGTTCGGCGTGCTGGCCATCGCAAGCTTGATCGGGGCCAACTTCGCCAGGGCGAAGAGGGCAGCCTAGGCCGCTCGACCTACCCGGCCAGGCGCTGGGGGACTTGCCTGCCCGTCGTGTCTTTTTCCCCTAGATGCACGTCCTCGTGATAGACGGCCTCGGCGTTGACCTTCCACGGGTCATAGCTGGAGCCGGTCGCGATATTCTTCGCGACCAGCAGGGCGGTCATCATCGAGTGGTCCTGGTTGTTGTACTTGTGCATCCCGTTACGGCCGATCAGATGAAGGTTGCTCAGCTGCGTTCGTAGGTATTCTCGGATGACGTCGACGTGCGTTTGGTATGAGTCGTCGTAAACCGGATAGGCCTTCTGCTGCCTCACCACCACCCCGTCGAACACCTGGTCCGGCGAGCAGATTCCAAGCTGGGCGAGCTCATCCGTCGCCCGCTTGATGAGGGTGGCATCGTCGGAGGTCCACATGCCGTCGCCTTCGAAGCAGAAGTACTCGAGGCCGAGGCACGTCTTGCCCTGGTCGGGCACCATGGCCGGGCTCCAGTTCTTGAAGTTCTGAATGCGTCCCACGCGAACGGTTGGGTCGTGGATATAGATCCAATTGTCAGGAAAGACATCAGCGCGATCGATCATCAATGCGACGCTGATGAAGTCGCGGTAAGACAGGGCGTTCGCGGCTTTCTGCACCGCATCGGGAGCCGGAGGTTCCAGCCGAGCCACCAGCTGGCGAATCGGAATGCTCGAGAGAAAATCGGTTCCAGCGTGGTCGGTCAACACACCTGACTCCGAACGCGTGGTCACAGATCGCACACGGCCCCGGTCGTGCTTGATCCTCTCGACCGACTCGCCGAACATCACCGGCCGGCCCTTCTCCTTGCAGACGTCGGCCACTCGCTCCCACATCTGCCCAGGCCCGAGACGCGGGTAGCGAAAGCTGTCGATCAGCGTCGTGACGATGTCGTTGCGGTTCGTCGGTTTCTTGTGCGGCAGCAGCGCGCTGGTCAGCACCAGCCACAGGTCAAGGCTCTTGATTCTCTGCGCCGCCCAGTCGGCCGAGAGCTCGGTGGTCGGTATGCCCCACACCTTTTCCGTATACGTCTTGAAGAAGATGCTGTACAAGCGCCATCCGAACTGGTTGCGGACCCAGTCCTCGAAGCTCCGCGGGTTGCGGATCGGAAACGCACGGGCGCGCGCGTAGCTGGCTGTACACAGCACCGTCTCGATGAGGCCCAGGTTCCATAAGGCGTTCGCGGCTTTCAGCGGGTAGGCGAAAAACCGCCCTCGGTAGTAGATCCTCGAAAGACGGCCTCGAGTGAGCATGTCCGGGCCAAGGATCTCGGACCAGAGATCCTCGACCTCCTGGTTCTTGGAGAAGAAGCGGTGCCCTCCGATGTCGAAGCGGTAACCCTTGTGCTCGACGGTGCGAGCCAGGCCGCCGACGTAAACGGGGTCCTTCTCGATCACGGTGATCGGGATCTCGCGCTTCATGAGCTCATAGGCGGCAGTCAAGCCGGCCGGGCCGGCGCCCATGATCACGACCTGCCGGCGATCGTCCTCGGCTGTCAATGTGGCCACAGCGTATCAACGGTCTTGACGAGGCTCGGGTTCGGAACCTGCGCGACCGCCGGGTGTTGGACTAGTTCAGCGGCCCTTTGCTGCGGACTTCGTCCACCTTGACCAGGGCATCGCGAAGGCCCTTGATCCAGTCCGCCTGGTGCATGCCCACCAACCGGACGCACCAGGCGAGGGCGTCGCTGCGGCTCCGCGCCACGCCGCCGGCGACCAGCGTGTCGAGAATCGAACGCTCCGACATCCTCAGACGCGTCATGACAGGAATGCTGAGCGTCGTGAAGATCTTGGTCTCGCCACCGCATCGAGCTCCCCACGCGACCTTCCGCTTGAAGTGGCGTTCGGCCTCGCGCGCGATCCTGACACGCTCCTCGCGGGTCTCTTCGCGAAACCTGTCGATGCGCGCGGACCGGGCCGCCGCGCGCCCATCGGCACTGGTGCCCTTCGCCAGCTCGACGTCCGGGAGCGTGCCCAGGACGAGCACCTCGTCGCCGTCCGCGCTCACCTCGGGCGGCCCGACGAACCACGTTTTGGGGAGGCGGCCGGCGAACCAAGCGCCTAAATCCTCAGCCATCGATTACATCATTACGCCCTGGCCCGCCGAACGCAACCTGGGTGGGCTAGGCGGCGACCTCCTGGGGTTTCGGGCCCAGCATCTCTATATCGTCCAGGACGATCTCGGTTTTGTAGTGCTTGAGGCCGGCGGTGTCGGTCCAGATTCGCGTCCGCAGGCGACCCTCCGCATACAGAAGTCGGCCTTTACGCAGGTGTTCGCCGGCGAACTCCGCCCGCTTACCGAAGATCACGAGGTTGTGGAACTCGGTCTCCTCCTTGCTGTTGCCTTCGTCATCCTTGCCCGTATACGTGTTGGTGGCCAGCCGCAGGGTCGCCACGAACACGCCTTTTGGTGTGGCTTTGACCTCCGGGTCCGCCGTCAGGTTGCCGATCAGAATCACCTTGTTGACCATCGCGCTCACCTCCGTTTGATGGCCCGCAGCGTAGGTGCCAGATCCCGCGGCGCCTACCCAGGCCGTTAAGAAAGCAGCCAAGGTGCTGGATCGATCGCCCGCCCATCCACCTGGACCTCGAAATGGAGGTGTGCGCCAGTCGCCAGGCCGGTCGCGCCGACAGCGCCGATCAGCTGGCCGGTGACGACGAGCTGTCCTGGCGTGACTGTCGCTTTCGAGAGGTGGCAATAGAGCACTCGAACCCGACCGTTCGAGGCAACGGCGACGTACAGGCCGGCGCCTTGTGGGTCGTAACCGATGCTTGCCGTCCCGGCGTCGGCGGCATAAACAGGAGTGCCTTCCCGTGCCGCCAGGTCGACCCCCGTATGCATGTGGTGGGTGGGGCAATAAGGATCGAATGGTTCGAGAACCAGGCTCGAGCAGCCGAAAGGCTGGGTCATCGCCGCCCCCGGAACGATCGCCGCGAGGGTGAGCTTGTGCTCGTTCGGGCTCCTCGAAGCGCCAAGCGCATAGAGGAGGATCGCGGCGAGGCAAATGCCGCCGGCCCTCAACACCTCACGCAGCTTTCGCGATAACGCGCTGCAAGCCGTGCAGTCCAGTCGTCACAGCCGATTCGAGCTTGTGGGCTGCCTGTTCGGAGCCACCAAGCGCGCCCGGCACCTTGAAAACGATCAGCAGCGAAGCGAGTGCGAACAGGTGGTGAACTGGCGTGTGGCCGCCGTTCTCGAGACCGAATCCAATGGCCAGCACGAACAGCTGGGCAGGCTGCATCAACAGGTTCGTCACAAACAAGGAGGACCACTGCTTGGCCAGGTGGTGAGTGTCAGGCAGTGTGAACAGCAATCCCGCGAGGGGCGCCGTAATCGCAAGCACGATGAGGATTGCGTAGCGGACGAGGTACGCCACGGCGAGCGCGTCGTAGCCCGCCACGAGAACGCCTGTCGTTACGAACTGCCATATGCCATGGGTTTGATCGAGGCGGTAGTTGTCCCACCACGTGTTCCAGTCGGGGATCGTGCCAAATGTCTGGATCGCATCACACACGACGTTGCTGGCGTGAACTGCGACCTGGAACAGGGGCATCGAGAAGTTGATGAGGAGCGTGCCCATCATCAGGCGCGGGAGCAACAGCCGCACGGTGTACTGGCTGCGAACTCCATGGCCCCACATCAGCCTGTAGCTCGCCACGACCACCACCAGGGCCAGGGCCGCGTCGGCTGCGAGCTGCACTGCCGGCTCGAAGCGTCGAATCGTCGCATTGAGCACGAAATCCCTGCCGGTGTCGAAGTCCGTCGTGTGCAGGATGAAACCGAACCAGACCTTCAGCAGGAGGCCAAGGCTGTCCTCGAGAAGTGAAGCGATGACCTTTTCGGGATGGACAAGCGGCCAGAGCACACTCTGCAGCTGGCTGAGCGCCTGCAGAAGCGACGGGATCCAATCCATCGCGTCAGTGGGTCGCTCCGGGCACCGAGCTGGTCAGGATATTGACCAACGAGCCTGCCACCTCGACCCCGATGGTGCCGACGACGATGCGCTGGATCCACTGCTTGGCCTCCAGCGCGGACTTGGCCTCGACCGACGTGATCTTCCAGAGAAAGGCGAACACGAAAGCCAAGGCACCGATCGATGCGACCAACGCCTGCGCGATATGCGTCCAGGTCGTGATCAGATCCTGAATGGGCGTGATGTTGGGACCCGAGTCGAGAAAGAGCATGCGAACCTCCAGGCGTTTTGAGACGGGAGGTTAGGAGCTCGGGGAGCCGGCAAGAACCCCGCTTGTTAAGCCAACCTTCAGGCGAGATTTGAACCGATGCGCTTCTCGACACCATCAAGAAGGATCTCGAGCGCCGACGCCGGCTCTCTCGACGACTCGGGCGTCGACGTCGTAACCGCCCGTGGCTCGTCGGTCGCTTGATCGTCGAGCGTCACCTGCATGGCTCCGCCATTGATGCGCAGCTCGTAACGGTCGGCGGAGCGCGACGCTCCATCGCTCTCCCAATGAATGTCAGTGGTCGTGGCGCTGACCGCAAACGTATCGAGCTTCAGCCGAACGGTACCGGGGCTGACATCCGCGGTCACCGCAACGTCCGGCAGCCGATGGATGCTGACTCCGACCACACCGCCGGAGACGACGATCGGCACGACGCCGTTGGGGCGAGGCAGAAAGCATTCGACCTTCGCCGCCCCGCTGTCGAGCTTTATCTCCCTTACGTCGAGCCCGCCCAACCTCAGGACCGTGTTCCAGGTCGGACCCTGGATCTGAAAGCGCCAGGGATGGCGCGGGTTCAGCTCGATCTCCGCCAACCCGACGCCACGAAGGCGCCGCACCTTGACTGTCTCACCGCGCACGATCGCCGGAGCGGCAGAGCCGGCACCATGGGGGGCCCGTATCAACGACTCCAGGTCAGAGCCAACCCTCAGGACGACGCCACGGGAGCCCGAATCCACGGCGATCGAAGCGACAGCGCCGAGCTCCGGCAACGGCGTCTTGCCCGTGGCGCGATCCACAATCACGTGCACCATCACCATGAACGCGACATCACCCGCTTCGGTTGACTGCAAACCGGCCTCCTGCAGGCTGCGCTTGACGCTGAGATACGGCGCGCTGCGCTGAAGGGAATCAGGAACCTCCAGCAGAATCCGAGCGGCATCCCGCTGGCCGGCGACACGGGCAGCAAGCGCGAACGCTGTGCCTCGTGCGACCGAACGCCAGGGGCCGGATGGCGTGCCGTGCACACCGGCCAGGATCGAGTCCGCCAGCAGCTCGACCAGCTCGTTGCGATCGCGAACATGCCAGTACAGCGACGCGGCCTTCACATTCAACCGGTCCGCGAGCGCACGCATGGTCAAGGCTTCGAGACCGTCCTCGTGCACCAGCGCAAGCGCGGCGGTGACGAGAAACGCGCGAGTCAGGCCCGGCGTCCTCTCCTCAGCGGTCGGGGTCAACTCTTGAGCTCACACTTGCAATCCTAACAGCGTTAGGGATATGCTGCACCCTTCGCCTCTAACGCCGTTAGAGGCCCACCAAGGAGGTCGGCGTGATGGAGATGACAGAACGACGATGGCGGTTCAAGGGGCCGGAGATGGAGGGCTTGATCGCCCGGTGGTACGCGGGCATCCGCGGCTCGGGGAAGCAGCTCGCGGAGTATCGCAAGCAGGCGGCGGCATTCACAGCCGGGTTGCCGGATGGCGCTCACATCCTCGAAGTCGCCCCCGGACCTGGGTATCTGGCGATCGAGATGTCGCGACTCGGCAGCTTCCGGGTGACCGCCCTGGACATCAGCCGGACGTTCGTGGAGATCGCCAACAAGAAGGCCCGACAGGCGGGAGTCGGCGTCGACTTTCACCAGGGCGACGTCGCCAGCATGCCGTTTGAAGCCGACACCTTCGACCTGATCGTCTGCCAGGCCGCGTTCAAGAACTTCACCCAGCCCGTCAGCGCACTCGCCGAGATGCACCGAGTGCTTCGGGCCGGCGGCAAGGCAGTAATCGACGACATGAGAAGCGACGCTTCCCACGCCGACATCGAGTCCGAGGTGCGGAAGATGGAGCTCGGACGGCTTGGCTCCTTCACGACCAAGGGGACGCTGGAGATGTTGCGACGCCGTGCTTACTCGCCGGCCAGGTTCGAGCGCCTGGTCGCCCAGAGCCCTTTCAGGACCTGCGTCATCCAGACGGCAGGCATCGGCCTCGAGGTGCAATTGGCGAAATCCAGGCCGGCCTGAATGACCAACACGGTCGAGAAAGCCTAGCCCCGCCGCCTACCATCTTCTCGACCGTGTTTTCCGCGCCGACGGCCAACGATCTCCCGTATGTAGTTTGGGCGTCCCTGCTCGGCATCGTGCTGATTGCCGCAGCCATAGCTCAGCTTCGGAGCGATCGGGCTACCCGATCGTCTGACGAGATGAACAAGCGCCGCCGGAACTACTTCCCGTTGGCGATGGTCCTCGGCATTGCAATCT
>DATARC010000175.1:0-9356 GCA_036264335.1 Candidatus Dormiibacterota bacterium | reverse complement strand
GTTTTCTTCCACACCGTTTGTGACACCGAGTCGTGGATCGCCTCCCTCATCGTGTTCACGTCGGCGTGAGTATCGGCCAGTCGCGCGATGCTCGCCAGCGCGGAATCTCGCGCATCGGCCATCAGCTTCGACGACAGCTCTGGCTCGATCACACCCCTGGAGGTCAGGTCGGGACCGGCCCGCACGATCGACGTCTCACGATCGACGGTCAAGGTCACGATGAGGATCCCATCCTCGGCCAGGTGCCGCCTGTCGCGCAGCACCACCTGCTCAACGTCGCCCACCCCAAGGCCGTCCACGAACACCAGGCCGGTGCTGACCTTGGCGCCGAGGTGGATCGAATCCTTATCGAGCTCGACCGCCCCCCCATCTTCGACGACGATGATCCGGTCGTCGCTGAGGCCGGCCTCTCGCGCCACCTCCGCGTGCTGCATGAGCTGCCTGTACTCGCCGTGCACCGGGATGAAGTATTTCGGTCGCACCGCATCGAGCATCTCGCGCAGCTCGTCCCTCTGGGCATGTCCGGTGACGTGCACGTTGCCGACCTCCGAATAGAACACCCGCGCTCCGTGGCGGTTCAGATTGTTGACCGTCTGGTGCACCAGGCGCTCATTGCCCGGGATCGGCCGCGCCGATATCACCACCCAGTCCCCTTTGAGCACGTTCACGAACGGGTGGCGCTGCGCGGCGAACCGCGCCAGCGCCGACATCGGCTCGCCCTGGCTGCCGGCCGTGAGCAGCAGCAGCTTTGAGGGCGAGATTCGGTCGGCGTCCTCGAGCTTGATGGTGAGGCCCTCGGGCACCTTCAGAAATCCGAGCTCGCGCGCCGTCTTGAAGTTGGTCTGCAGGCTCCGGCCCACCACCGCCACCCGCCGCTCAAATTGAACGGCCATGCGCACGAGGTGCTGGATGCGGTGGATGTTGGACGCGAAGTTGGCGACGACGATCCTGCCCGGCGCCTCGCCAAAGATCCGCTCGAAAGGTTCGTGCAGATCGCGCTCCGAGCCAGAGCGCCCCGCCCGCTCGGCGTTGGTGGAATCGCTCAGCAGGAGCAGCACCCCGGCGTCGCCGAGCTGCTTGAAGCGAGCCATGTTGGTCGCCAGGCCATCCGGTGGCGCGTCGTCCAGCTTGAAGTCGCTGGTGTAGATGACCCGACCGACCGGAGTCTCGATGGCCAGCGCGACCGCGTCCGGGATGGAGTGGCAGACAGCCACCGTCTCGACCTTGAACGGGCCGAGCTGCACCGCGTCGCCCACCCGAACCTCCCGCAGGTCTGCCTCGCGCAGGATGCGGTGCTCCTTCAGCTTTGGCTTGACCAGGCCCAGCGTGAGGCGTGTCCCGTAAACGGGCACGTTGAGCTTCTTCAGGACGTACGGCAGGCCGCCAATGTGGTCTTCGTGCCCGTGGCTCAGGAAGATGCCGAGCACATCCTTGCTTCGATCGAGGAGGTACGAGATGTCTGGCAGGACCAGGTCGATGCCGAGCATGTCCTCGTGCGGAAACATCAATCCGGCGTCGACGACGAGGATCTGCTTCTCCCACTCGAGTGCCCACATGTTGATGCCGACCTCGCCCAGGCCGCCCAGCGGCAGGTATCGGAGTCGCGAATCGCTCACAGCAGACGCAGCTGTTCGGCTTCCTGCCGCGGTGGCGGTGTCGGCTCAGGAGGAGGTGGCGGGGCCAGGAGCTTGTCGAGGTAGACCTTGACCTGGTCGAAGTCCCTCTCGAGGTCGGCGACCAGCGCGCCGTTGTGCAGCGCCGCCGCCGGGTGATACAGCGGCACGTACGCGACCCCGCCGCGCTTGACCATGCTGCCGTGCACGCGGGAGATCGACCCGTGTCCCGGCATCAAGCGCTCCATGGCATGGCGTCCGAGGATCAACACAACTTTTGGCTGGACCATCTCGAGCTGCCTGGCCAGGTATGGCGAGCACGCCTCAGCCTCGTTGGGCATCGGATCGCGGTTCATGGGTGGCCGGCACTTGAGGACGTTGGTGATGAAGACGTCCGCCCGGCTCAAGCCGATCCGCACGAGGAGCGTGTCCAGCAGCTTGCCGGCAGCGCCGACGAACGGTGCACCTTCGCGGTCTTCGTTGAAGCCCGGCGCCTCGCCCACGATCATGATGTCGGCCGGACAGGGCCCCGTGCCCGGTACCGCCTGGGTTCGCGTCGCGTGCAGCCCACACTTCGTGCAGGCGCGGATCTCGGTGTGGAGAAGCTGGAGCTCCGGTGCGCTAAGCGACTTTGACGCCCGCCTTGAAGCTGATGAGGTCCCCGGCCTCACGCACCGTGTGCATGACGCTTTCGAGCTGATCCTTGGTCAGCGGTACGAGTGGCAGGCGGAAGGGACCGGCTGGAAAGCCCATCGCGTTGAGCACGGATTTGACGGGGACCGGGTTCGCCGCTGTGGTCATCAACGCCTTGATGACCGGAAGAAGACCTGAGTGGATCTTGCGAGCGACGTCGTTCTCGCCCTTGAGGTGGGCCTCGATCATCTTCCTCATCGAGCGCCCTGCGATATGCGACACGACGCAGATCACGCCATAGCCTCCGGCCGACATCACGGGCAGCGTCCAGCTGTCGTCGCCGCTCCAGACGTTGAAGCCTGCCGGCTTGCCCGCGCAGACCAGCCCGATCTGATCGAGGTCCCCGCTGGCCTCCTTGACGCCGACGATTCCCGGCAGCTCGGCGCACCTGAGCGTCGTGGCCGCGGTCATGTTGATCGCGGTGCGTCCCTGGATGTTGTACATGATCGTCGGCCCGACCTGCGCGATCGCTTTGAAGTGCTGGTACATGCCCTCCTGTGGCGGCTTGTTGTAGTACGGCACGACGGCCAGGAGGGCGTCCGCGCCGGCACTCATCGCCCGCTCTGAGAGCTTCACCGAATGGTGGGTGTCGTTGCTGCCGGTGCCGGCGATCACCGTCTTGCCGGGGATCGCCTTCTTGATCGTTTTGACCAGCTCGATCTTCTCGTCGTCGCTCAACGTCGGGGATTCGCCCGTGGTGCCGGAGACGACGACGCCGTCCGCTCCATCGGCCACCAGCAGCGCTGCCAGGCGCTCGGCGCCTTGGTAGTCGACAGCGCCATCTGCGGTGAACGGTGTGAGCATCGCGGTGATGAGGCGGCCGAGCTCCTTCATCGAACTACCCCCATCTCAATGGCGTGTTCTGCGACCTGGACCGCGTTGAGCGCTGCGCCTTTGCGCAAGTTGTCTGAAACCAACCACAGCGCCAGGCCGTTTCTCGTGGACGGGTCGTTGCGAATGCGGCCAACATACACCTCGTCCTTGCCGGCCACGTGGTGCGGCGTCGGGTAAATCTTTGCGTGCGGGTCGTCCTCGACGATGATCCCCGGCGAGCTGCCGAGCAGCGTCCGAACCTCATCCGCCGAGATGTTTCGCGTCGTCTCGATGAAAACCGACTCGCCATGTCCAATCGGTACGGGCACCCGAACGCACGTGGCCGCAATTCGCAGGTCGGGCATGTGCATGATCTTTCGGGTCTCGTTGGCGATCTTGACCTCTTCCTCGTTGAAGCCGTCGGCCTCCGGGTGCCAGCCGCCAGGCACGACGTTGTACGCGAGCTGGTGTGGATAAATGACCACCTGCGGCTCGCTCCCATCGGCGATCGCCTTGGTCTGCTCCTCCAGCTCCTCCACCAGGGCTCTGCCCGCGCCCGACGCCGACTGGTACGTGGAGACGAGCACCCGCTCGACCCCGACAGCTTTTCTCAGTGGATCGAGGACGACGGTCAGGGGAGCCGCGCAGCAGTTTGGGTTGGCGATGATGCCCTCGTTGTCGCGGATGTCCTCGCGATTCACCTCGGGCACGACCAGAGGAACGTTTTGCTTCATCCTCCAGGCGGAGCTGTAGTCGATCACCAGGGCGCCGGCTTCCGCAGCGATCGGCGCGTACATGAGAGCGATGTCCGCGCTCGTCGCGAAGAGCGCGACATCGATGCCCTTGAACGCCTTCTCGTCGATCGCTTCCAGGGTGATCGAGCTTCCGTTGTAGGGCACCGACCGGCCCTTCGAGCGTTCTGAGGCGAGAGCCCTGACGCTGGCAGCAGGAAAATGCCGCTCGGCAAGAATCGACAACGTGACCTGTCCGGCCATCCCCGTCGCGCCGACGACGGCAACGTTTAATGGTCTGGAGGTGGGCACGAAGTCAGTTTAGTTCGATCCAGGTGGGAGTGGCTAGTGACCGGCGTCAAGACCCAGCAGCTCGTCCAGGCCTCGATAGAACCGCGTGTCGCTCGTCACCTTGCGAATCGCGAGCAGCACGCCCGGAACATAGGCCTCGCGACTCGTGGTCCGGTGCGCGATCGTCATCGATTGTCCCGGCAGGCCGAAGATCACCTCCTGGTCCGCGACGAAGCCAGGCAGGCGAACGCTGTGCACCGCGATGCCTCCCTCTTCCCCGCCCCGCGTCCCAGCGAGCGTCTCCTTCTCCGCCTTCTTGTGGCTGAAAGGCTTGTCGCGACGTCGAGCCGCAAGGCGCCTGGCGGTCGACAGCGCAGTGCCGGACGGTGCATCAAGCTTGGCGGCGTTGTGCATCTCGACGATCTCGACGGCGTCGAAGTGAGGAGCGGCGATGTCAGCCAGGTGCATCATCAGCACGGCTCCGATCGCGAAGTTGGGCGCGACGATGCCACCCACGCCTTTCGCCTTGCACGCCACCTCGAGCTTGTCGATGCCATCGGCGGGAATGCCTGAGGTTCCGACCACCGGCGCTGCTCCCGCCGCGACGGCAGCCAGCGCGTTGTGCAGCGCGACCGAGGGGCGCGTGAAGTCGACCAGGGCTTGCGGCCGCGTTTTTTTCAGGAAAGCTGCGAGGTCATCGCCGGGCCCGACCCCGCCGACGTACTCGATATCGGGGTCCGCCTCGAACGCCGGTACAAGGATTGAGCCGACCTTGCCTCGGTGCCCTGCCACCGCGACTCGGATCGGCTCGCTCATTTGCCTGTTTACCGGCGAGGCCGGCCGCCGCCCCCGCCATTGCGTCCACCACGGTTCCCGCCGCTGAATCCGCCTTCGCGCGGTGGAGGCGGCGGTGACGCGAGCGCGACTGCCATTGCTTCCTTGTCGATCTTCTCGTCGATCGGCTCGCCCTTTGCGGTCAGCTCATCGATCGCGGCCTGGCGGCTCAGGTTGAGTCGCCCCTGGCTGTCGACCTCGGTGGCCTTGACCATGATCTCGTCGCCGACGTTGGCGACCTCCTCCACCCTCTCGACCCGGTGGTCGGTGAGCTTGGAGATGTGGACGAGCCCGTCCTGGTTCGGCAGCACCTCGACGAAGGCTCCAAACGGCATGATCCGGACGACCTTGCCCCTGTAGATCTTGCCCACCTCGATCTCGTCGGTGAGGCCCTTGATCCAGTCGATCGCCCGCTGCCCCGCGTCCCGGTCGGCCGCGGCGATGAACACGCTGCCATCGTCTTCAACGTCGATCTGGGCTCCGGTCTCCTCGGTGATCTTGCGGATCATCTTGCCTCCCGGGCCGATGATGTCGCGGATCTTGTCGGGGTTGATGTGGATGGTCGTGATGCGCGGTGCGTACTGGCTCAGCTCAGTACGTGGCTCAGGTATCACGGCCAGCATCTTGTCGAGCACGAACAGCCTCGCCTCGCGGGCCTGCTCCAGCGCCTGCGCAAGGATCTCGTGCGGCAGGCCCTTGATCTTGATGTCCATCTGCAGCGCCGTGATCCCGTCCTTGGTCCCGGCCACCTTGAAGTCCATGTCGCCGAGGTTGTCCTCGACGCCCTGGATGTCGGTGAGCACGGCAAACTTGCCTTCGCGCGTGACCAGGCCCATCGCGATACCGGCCACCGGCGCTTTGATCGGCACGCCTGCATCCATCAGCGATAGCGTCGAACCGCAGACCGAGGCCATCGACGTCGAGCCGTTGGAGCTGAGGATCTCAGACACCAGCCGCATCGTGTAAGGCCACTCCTCGACTGATGGGATCACCGCGAGCAGGGCTCGCTCCGCGAGCGCGCCGTGCCCGATCTCACGCCGCCCGGGTCCGCGCAGAGGGCGCGCCTCGCCGACTGAGAACGGAGGGAAGTTGTAATGGTGCATGTAGCGCTTGAACTCTTCGAGCCCAAGGCCGTCGAGCTTTTGCTTGTCAGACATGGAGCCGAGGGTCGCGATGGTCAGCGCCTGGGTCTGGCCGCGAGTGAAGAGCCCAGAACCGTGCGTGCGTGGGAGGACGCCGACCTCGACTGTGATCTCACGAACGTCCTTGAGGCCGCGGCCGTCGATGCGCACGCCTTCGTCGACGATGCGCTCCCGCACGCGGTCCTTGAGCTTCTTGTCAAAGAGCTTGCCGAGGATGTCGAGGTGCTCGGGGAACCGCTCGCCCAGCTCCGCGATCGTCTTCTTACGCAGCTCATCGGTACTCGCTTCGCGCGCCGCCTTGTCGGGTCCGAAGGCTGCCTGGTCCAGCCGCAATGCGAGGTACTCGCTCACGACCTCGACCACCTGCTCCGGGTAGGAGGGCGGCGTGTACTGGTACTTCGGCTTGCCGATCTGCTGCTGCAGCTCGACCTGAGCGGCGCACAGCTGCTTGATCGCCTCGTGCGCCATCTGAAGAGCGTCGACCACCGTCTTCTCGGTGACGCCCTTGGCCCCGGCTTCGACCATCAGGATGGCGTCGGCGGTGCCGGCGACCACCAGGTCGAGCTCCGAGTCGGCCATCCGCGACGACGGCGGATTGACCACCAGCTCGCCGTCGAGCAATCCCATCCTCACGGCCCCGACCGGGCCGGCCCAGGGGATGTCTGAGATCGTCAGGGCGGTGGACGCCCCGTTGATGCTGAGGATGGTCGGGTCGTTCTCCTGGTCGGCCGACAGGACTGTCGAGACGACCTGAACGTCGAGCCGGAACATGTCGGGGAACAGCGGCCGCAGCGGGCGGTCGGTGAGCCTCGAGGCGAGGATTGCGGTCTCGCTCGGCCGGCCCTCGCGGCGCATGAATGCGCCAGGTATCTTGCCGACCGCGTACAGCTTCTCCTCGTAGTCGCACGTGAGCGGAAAGAAGTCCACTCCCATGCGCGGTTCCTTTGACATCACGGCGGTGCTGAGCACCACCGAGTCGCCCTGGCGGAGAACCACCGCCCCGTTCGCCTGCTCGGCCACCCGGCCGGTCTCGATCGACAGCCGCCTTCCGGCGACCTCTACGTTCTTGGTGACAATTGCCACGCGAATACCTCCATTTGGGAGGACATCCCCGAGGTGCGTCCCTGGGTCAGGTTCCTAGCAGCTGCGGCTCAGGCCTTCGGCCTCAGCGGGAGCTTCTAAGATCTGACTTCAGCGCGACCAGCGTGGAGTCCTCCCGATTGACTTAAATCGGCTGGGTTTTTGCCCAGCCCCCGGCTATCTCCTGATCCCGAGCTTGGCGACGAGTGAGCGATAGCGCTCGACGTCGGTGTCTCTCAGGTAGTTCAGCAGACGCCGTTGCTTGCCAACCAGGAGGAGAAGGCCGCGGCGCGAGTGGTGGTCCTTGGCGTGCGTTTTCAGGTGCTCGGTCAGCTCCCGGATGCGGCTTGTGAACAGCGCGATCTGGACCTCGGGCGAACCCGTGTCAGTATCAGCGCGCCTGTGCTCCGCTATCAGCTTGCCCTTGACTTCAGTCTCTATTGCCAAACCGAATACGAATTATACCCAGGCGAGGTGAGGGCCCGTTTTAGGGCGAGCGCTCGACCGATCCGTCAGACCTCGGGTCCGCCCCGGCGCGCCACGAGCCCGGGCCATCCACCAGGATCGCGTGCGCGTGGCCGAGGGTGTGGTGGTTTGGCGGCATGAGCTCGATGTTGAGGCCCGACCGGTTGAGCTCCCCGGCGCCTGGATAGTCCGCCTCGACCGAGATCTTCTTCCCGTCCGCCTGGACCCGCACCCGCGGGCGTGCCACCGCTTCCGCAGGCTCCAGACCGTGGTCCACGAGGTTCATGAGGACCTGGGTCTGAAGCTGGGGCTGTCCGTCCCCGCCCATCGACCCGAAACTCGCCCAGGGCCGGCCTTCACGCGCGGCCATCGCGGGGATGAGAGTGTGCATCGTTCGCTTCTTAGGCTCCAGCCGGTTGACATGCGCCGGGTCGAGCTTGAAGTAGCAGCCGCGGTTCTGCAGCAGCATCCCTGTGCCTTCAGCGACGACGCCGGAACCGAAACCGTACGAAACGCTCTGGATGAGCGAAACCAGGTTGCCGTGCTCGTCGGCAGCGCATAGGTAGATGGTGTCGCCGCCATCACGCAGGTGGCCGCCCGTGTCCGCGATCGCATGCATCGGGTCGAGGAACGGCTCGAACGGAGCCGGCGAGAAGTCAGGGTCGGTGATGTAGCGATCTCGCAGCGCGTAGCTCTCGTCGCGCACCTTCTTGAATGCGGCGATGAACGCGGCACCAGGCTCGAGTGCGTGGCGGTCGAATCGCCGAAGCCTGGCCAGCATGGCGCTTGCGGTCAGGCCCTGCGTCGGGGGCGGCAGCTCGTACACGATGAGCCCGCGATACTCGACGGCCACCGGGTCGACCCACTGACTGCGGTGAGTCGCCAGGTCGCGAGAAGTGACGAATCCATCGCGCCGCCGAAGCGCTTCGGCGATAGCGGCTCCGACGGCTCCGCGGTAAAAGGTGTTGATCCCGTGGCGGCCGATATCAGTCAGGACCGACGCGAGGTCGGGGTTGCGCAGCAGCATTCCTGCCTCCATCGGCGGATACAGCGCCTGGGCAGCCGGCTCACGTCCGAGCAGCTCGGCTTCCTCCTTGAGATCGTCGGAAAGATGCTGCGTGATGACGAATCCGTCCCGGGCAAGGGCCGCCGCCGGATCCAGGACCGCGCCCATCCCGAGAGAGCCGAATCTCTCGAGCAGGCGACCCCAAGCCTCGACCGTCCCCGGGACCGTCACGCTGAGGGCGCCCCGATCCGGCATCTCGTCGTGGCCCCGTGCGCGAACCGCATCGATCGTGGCCAGCTCGCCCGAGCGCCCGGCGCCGATCAGCCCGATTGGCGCAGCCGCGCCGGCGGGCCAAACGATGGCCATGAGATCCCCGCCGACGGAGGTCATGTGCGGATAGACCACGCACAGCACGGCGTCTGCCGCTATGGCGGCGTCGATGGCGTTGCCGCCATCGCGCATGACCTGGGCGCCCGCCTCGCTCGCGAGCCGGTGCGGGGTGGCGACGACCCCCTTCGTCAAACCGGCGCTATGAAATCGATGGCCCCTGGCTGGATCTCGAAGAGCGCGGGCAGCGTTCCAGGAGTCTCACCATCAAGGTCCACACGCACGTTCTCCGTCGACGTCACGGAAATGCGCTTGCCGTACATCAGCTGGATCTTGGGGTTGTGGTCGTCGAGGTGCGTTC
>DATARC010000096.1:0-3736 GCA_036264335.1 Candidatus Dormiibacterota bacterium | reverse complement strand
GTGGTCGTCACCGCGATCGAAGCCCTGCGTGCGTTCGACCTCGCGTTTATCTTCAACCACGGCACCAACGGCCTCGAGCTGCTGTCGATCCTGATCACCAACAACAGCATCAGCGAGGCGAGCCTGATCGGATTCGGGTCGGCGATCGCTGTCGTCCTTCTGGTTATCTCGCTCGGACCGATCATCCTGTTCCTCTCTCGAACGATGAAGGCCCAGGCGTGAGTGCGGTGGCCGCGGCTCCGAGCACGCTCAAGGCACGGCAGGCGACGCGGCCGCGTCGCATCCGGCCGGGGCGAATCTCTCTGCACGCCTTCCTGATCGCGGCCGTCGCCCTGTGGCTGTTCCCTCTGCTCTGGGCGATCTACGCGGCCCTTCGACCCGTCAGCGAAACCCTTTTCAACGGCTACCTCTCCTGGCCGAAAACCCTCAACCTCAACAATTTCACGACCTTGTGGACCGAAGCCGACCTGCCGTACTTCTACATCAACACGTTGGTCATCGTCGTGCCGGCGGTGATCCTCACGCTGCTGCTCGCCTCGATGGTCGCCTTCTGCTGCACGCAGTTCAGCTGGAAGTTCAACCTCGTCGTCCTGATGCTGTTCACCGCCGGTAACCTGCTGCCGCCACAGGTCATCATCGTGCCGCTGTACTGGGTGTACCTGCACACCCCGGTTGCCTATTTCGGTTCCATCGACGTGGGCAGATTTTCGTTCGCCCTCTTCAGTGACAACGGGCTGCTGTACGACCAGTACATCGGCATCATCCTCATCCACGTCGTCTTCCAGACAGGCTTCGCCACCTTCGTCCTCAGCAACTACATGAAGACGATCACGAAGGAGATCACCGAGTCTGCGCTCGTCGATGGCGCCAACGTGCTGCGTATCTGGTGGAGCGTCATCCTCCCGCTCTGCCGCCCCGCGCTCGCCGCGATGGCGACGCTGCTGTTCACCTTTATCTACAACGACTTCTTCTGGGCGTTGCTGCTGCTGAAGACAGGGGACAAGCGGCCAATCACCAGCGCCCTCAACAACATGGCCGGCGAGTTCTTCGTCAACAACAACCTGATCGCCGCCGGGTCCCTGCTCGCGGCGATTCCCCCGATCATCGTCTTCATCGCGCTGCAGAAGCATTTTGTCGCCGGCCTCACGCTCGGCTCGACCAAGGGCTGAACTCCGATCGACAAGCCACGCGACGGCACGCTTCTTGGAGACAGGCTGCCGCACATCCTGTACGGCGGGGACTACAACCCCGACCAGTGGCCGGAGGACGTCTGGCCTGAGGACGTGCGCCTGATGAAGGAGGCCGGCGTCAACCTGGTGTCGCTCGGCATCTTCGCCTGGTCGCGGTTGGAGCCGCAGGAGGGCAAGTTCGATTTCGATTGGCTCGACCGCATCATGAACCTGCTCCACGACGGCGGCATCGCGGTCGACCTGGCCACCGCCACCGCTTCGCCGCCGCCGTGGATGTCGGCCGCCCACCCCGAGATGCTGCCCGTGCTGGCCGACGGCGTACGACTGTGGCCGGGTGGGCGCCAGCATTACTGTCCGAGCAGCCCGGTATACCGGGAAGGGACGCGCCGCCTCGTCGATGCCCTTGCCACGCGTTATGCCGATCACCCGGCGCTGGTCATGTGGCATGTCGGCAACGAGTACGCGTGTCATGTGCCGGCGTGCTTCTGCGAGGTATCGGCCCGGGCGTTCCGCGCCTGGCTCACGGATCGCTACGGCGACATCGACGGCTTGAACAAGGCCTGGGGCACGGACTTCTGGTCGCAGCGGTACTCCGCGTGGGACGAGGTGCTGCCGCCGCGGCGCACTCCAACCTGGGCGAACCCAAGCCAGCAGCTCGACTTCATGAGGTTCTCGTCCGATGAGCTGCTCGATTGTTACGAGATCGAGCACCGGGTCCTGAGCGAGCGAACGCCCAACGTACCGGTGACCACCAACTTCATGCGCTTCTTCAAGCCACTCGACTACTGGAAGTGGGCGGAGCGCGAAGACATCGTCACCGACGACGTGTACCAGGATCCGCTGGACACTGAGGCAGGCATGCGCGCGGCGATGGCGGGCGACCTCATGAGGTCGTTGGGCCACGGCAAGCCATGGCTTTTGATGGAGCAAACGCCGAATCGGGTGAACTGGCGCGAGGTGAATGCGCCGAAGGCCCCCGGTCAGATGCGGCTGTGGAGCCTGCAGGCCCTGGCGCGAGGCGCGGACGGAGTCATGTTCTTCCAGTGGCGCCAGTCGCGTGCGGGGGCGGAGAAGTTCCACAGCGCGATGGTCCCGCATGGTCCAGTCGAGTCGTCACCGACATGGCATGAGGTGGTGCGCCTGGGTAAGGAGCTGCAAGGCCTCGATGCCGTCCGCGGCAGCAAGGTGCCTGCGGAAGTGGCGATCGTTTTCGATTGGGATTCCTGGTGGGCGCTGGAGCTGCCTTCCAAACCGTCGAACCGAATTCAGCAGATCGCGCAGCTCGAGGCGTATTACCGACCCTTGTTCGAGGCCAACGTCACCACCGACTTCGCGCGTCCGACGGACGACCTGTCGCGCTACAAGCTGGTGATCGCTCCAAGCCTCTATCTCGTCAGCGATGAAGGCGCGGCCAACCTCGCGTCATACGTCGAAAAGGGCGGGCACCTTTTGATGACGTTCTTCAGCGGCATCGCCGATGCCAACGAGCACATCAGGCTCGGGGGCTACCCGCAGCCGTTCGTTCGCGTCCTCGGGCTGCAGGTGCTCGACTGGGTGCCGCTGGGCGATTCAGAGAAGGTGGCGCTGCATTTCTCTGAAGGGGGTGCAGGCGGTAATGGCTCTGGCGAAGGGGCCACCGGCGAGATCTGGGCGGAGCTGCTGGATGTTCACGGGGCAGAGGTGATGGCGATATATGCGTCATCGCCCTTAAACGGAAGCGCCGCGGTCACGCTCAACCGTTTCGGCGCCGGGACCGCTGAATACGTGAGCACTCACCTGGATGCCTTGGCGTTGGCCCAGCTTGTCAGGTCGGCCTGCCGGCGGGTCGGAGTGACCCCCGTGATGACGGTTGCCGCCGGCGTTGAGGCGGTACAGCGTGACGTGCCGGGCGGGTCGATCCTTTTCCTGCTGAACCATGGCAACGCCACGGTGGAGGTCGCGATTCCCGGGGACGCCGAGTCGCTCAATGGCGGCAAGGCGATGACCGGCGGACGGTTGCACCTGGAGCCGCGCGACGTCGCAATCCTGCGCCGCAGCGGAGTGCGAGCCCCCGCTTAAGGGGCGGGACGCCCCGTGGGCTTGGCCGGGTCCTGGCCGAGGACGAAGAAGACCGCCAGCAGCACGCAAGCGAGGATGGGCGGCCCGAAGTCGGTGACGGGTCCTTCCTGGAATACGGCACGAAGGCCGGCCGAGCCGATCACGTAAACGGTGCCCAGCACGAGGAGGAGGCGCAGTCGGCGGGCGGCGAAGCGGAGCTGACGGCGCAGCCCGCCGGGCCGGATGGAGAGGACGATGAAGCTCAGGGCGACGACGAGGATGAAGCCGAGGAGGAAGCCTCTCACCGCCGGGAGTCTGTCAGAAGCGGGAGCCCGGAGGCAGGTGGGGCCAAATGAGCTTCGGCCACCGCTGACCCAGTAAACTCCAAAACTGCCGTACGAGACTCAGAAGCTCGAGACGGCTCTGGGGAACTGGGCCGCTAGCTCAACTGGCAGAGCGCCGTGCTGATAACGCGGAGGTACGTGGTTCGAGTCCACGGCGGCCCACCA
>DATARC010000059.1:0-1701 GCA_036264335.1 Candidatus Dormiibacterota bacterium | reverse complement strand
GCCCGAGGCCTGCTGCATCTGTTCGATGGTGGCGCTCTCGCCGAACTTCGCGATGTCACGCATCAACAGGCGCTCGTGCGGTGATGCCCTGACGTAGCGCGCCCGAAAGAAGCCCGCATCCAGCGTGGACAGGATGCGCGGCCGCAGGCGGCGCAGGTCGACCATCGTGATGGTCTCCCCTGTCGAACCGGTCCACAGCGCGTCGCCGTAGACCTGGATGAAAAAAGGGTAGCCACCGCTGTCTGCCATGACGGCATCGACGACATCGTCCGCGTACCGGCGACCCAGCCTGACCGCGGGGTCGACGAGGGCGGCCCTGTCCTCGGGTGGCCGCAGGTTGCCCAGCTCCTGGGTGGAGAACATGCGCTCCGAATAGCTTTTCGAGCGCGACAGGTTGTCGACCACGGGCGGCAGCCCGCACAGCATCAGCATCATCGGCAGGCTGCGCTGCTGCACTGCCGACGTGGCGCTGAGCAGCGCGCTAAACGTGAGGTCGCCGGTCTTCTCCCTCACGACATGGAACTCGTCGTAGCGCAAGACGAGGCCCTTGTACTCGCTCCTGAGGCAGAGCTCACAGATGTGGGTCAGGGCCTCACGGAGGTCATCGTCGAGGCGGCGCGGCGCCTCGCCGCGACGGCGCTTGGTATCGACGCTGACCTTGAACTCTCCGTAGCTGACAGTCAGGGCACCCACCAGGTCCACCGCCGCCTGCAGCATCTGGCCGGCCCTGTCACGCAGGCGGGTCGACAGGCTCAGCTTCCGAAGCGCCCGATTGACGTCGGTGAGGACGGCGTTCGCGAAGGCGGGCGGCTCCGAGTCGCTCTCCGAAAATTCGCGATCGACCACGATCCAGCCGGCGGACTCGGCCTCGCCCTGCATGCGGTTCAGCAGCACCGTCTTCCCCACTCCGCGCAGTCCGGTGATCAGCACGTTTCGCGGGTGCCTCGGGTTCTTCAGGAAACCGCGGACCGCCTCGATCTGCTCCTCCCGGTCTCCCAGGTAGGGCGGGTCGATGCCATTGCCGGGACGGTACGGGGTGGGGGCCCATACGGCTGCCATTTGATAGCCAATGATAAGGCCACAGGCTTATCAATTGACCACTGGCACGGCTGCTCCGCGTGTGTGCGAACATTTGCTCGCTATGGGGGCGCCGCCGGCCGATCTCGGGCTCAATCGAGCCACCCCCACGACCCTCGTGATCGACCTCAACTGCGCCTTCGCTTCGATCGAGCAGCAGCACGATCCAAAGCTCAGAGGCAAGCCGCTCGCGATTGCCGCCTATGCCACCGACGCCGCCACTATCGTGTCCTCATCCCGCGAGGCTCGCGACCTGGGCATCAAGACGGGTATGCGGGTCTATGAGGCGAAGGCCATATATCCGCGGATCATCGTGATGGAGCCCAACCCGCCGCGCTATCGCGACGCCTCGGACCTGCTGATCGAGATCCTCCTGCGGCACAGCCCCGACGTGCTGCGCATGTCGATCGACGAAGCCTCGATGAACCTGGCCGGCACCCCCGACCTGGTGAAGCTCGGCCCCGAGGGCGTCGGCCGCGTCGTGAAGAGCGCGATCCGGCAGGAGATCGGGGAATGCGTCACCTGCTCGGTCGGGATATCGACTTCCATCTGGATGGCCAAGCAAGCCTCCAACCTCGACAAGCGCGACGGGCTGCAGAGAATCGACCACACCAACCTGGTGTC
>DATARC010000048.1:0-9342 GCA_036264335.1 Candidatus Dormiibacterota bacterium | reverse complement strand
GGGCGTGGGTTCAGCGTGTTGTTGACGCAGCTTCTCTTGGTCAAGGAACTGGCGGTGCGGGTGCCCGTGCGAGAGAAAGGGCTGGTGCCCTCTTTCGGATGAAACCCGAACTTTCGTCGCGAGCCGCCAACTGGGACGAAGAGGTCGAGCTACTTGCGCGCGCTTTGCCCACGGACCTCGCGCGTGCGCTTCACGAGCGCACTGATCCGACAGAGCTCCTGGAGATTGTGCTCGACCTGGGTCGGGAGCCTGAGGCGCGCGTACCTGGCCGCGAGGTGCTCCTGGCCGACCGGACAGTCTCCGCAGCGGACCTCGAGCATGTGGCCAACAACGTCGGGCAGTTCGGCGATGACAACCGCGCCGGCATCGAGCGCACCCTTCATCGCGTCTCCGCCATCCGCAACCGTTCGGGTCGCATCACCGGGCTGACGATGCGGGTGGGGCGTGCGGTCACCGGCACGGGCGAGATCATCCGCGACATCGTGATCAGCGGCCAGAGCATCTTGCTGCTGGGCCGGCCCGGCATTGGCAAGACGACGATGTTGCGCGAGTGCGCGCGCCTGCTCGCCGACGAGCTGCGCAAGCGCGTCGTGATAGTCGATACGTCAAACGAGATCGGTGGCGACGGTGACATCCCACATCCCGGCATCGGCCGTGCGCGGCGCATGCAGGTGAAGACTCCGCTGCTGCAGCACGCGGTGATGATCGAGGCGGTCGAGAACCATATGCCTGAGGTCATCGTCATCGATGAGATCGGCACCGAGCTCGAGGCTTCCGCCGCCCGGACCATCGCCGAGCGCGGCGTGCAGCTGATCGCGACCGCGCACGGCCAGACCCTGGAGAACCTCCTCGTCAACCCGACCCTGAATGACCTGCTCGGCGGCATCCAGAGCGTCACCCTTTCCGACGAAGAGGCCCGCCGCCGCGGCACGCAGAAGTCGGTGCTCGAGCGCAAGGCGCCGCCGACCTTCGACGTACTGGTGGAGATCCAGGATCGCGATCGGGTTGCCATCCACATGCCGCTGGCGGAGGTGGTCGATACGGCTCTGCGCGGCCCGCTGTTGAGCCCGAAGATTCGCATGCGCACGCGCGAAGGCAGGGTCATCTCCAACGTCGATGCCCCGAACGTGGTGACGCCCGAGCCTCCCGCGCCGTCAGCATCCAGGCCGCTCGGCATCTTTCCGTACGGCGTGAGCCGGCACCATGTCGAGCAATCGATCCGCGATCTCGAGCTACCGGTGCGGGTACTCGGGAATCTCGATGGCGCCAGCGCGGTGCTTACGCTGAAGAACCATTACCGGCGCCGGCCGGACAGCCTGCGCCAGGCCGAGAGTCGCGGCCTGCCCATCCACATCCTGAAGAGCAATTCCGCCACCCAGGTACGCGATGCGCTTGCGCGCATCTACGGCGTGGACAAGAAGGATGACGCCACCACGCAAGCCCTGGCCGAGGCTGCCGCTGCGATCAAGGCGGTGAAGACGACATTGCGACCGGTCGAGATCTCACCGCAGAACGCGTACCTTCGCCGCCTGCAGCACCAGCTGGTCTCGGAGAACGAGCTCTCCGCGCGCAGCACGGGCAAAGAGCCCCAGCGCCACCTGCGCATAACGCCGGCACCCGAAGAAACCGCGAGCATCTGACTTTGGGCCGGGGCCTGTTCATCACCTTCGAGGGCACCGAGGGCTCGGGCAAGACGACGCAGGTCGAGCTGCTGGGCGCGAAGCTCGCACACCGCCAGCCTCTGATGGTTCGCGAGCCTGGCGGCACCGAGCTCGGCGAGCGGTTGCGCGAGGTGGTCCTGAACAGCGGCATGGAGCTCGATGGTGAGGCTGAGATGTATCTCTTCATGGCGGCGCGACGGCAGCTCCTACAGGAGCTGATCACGCCGGCGCTGGCGCTCGGCCGGATCGTCATCGCAGACCGCTACCAGGACTCGACTTTTGCTTACCAGGGCGGTGGACGTGGCGTGCCGGTGACCTGGCCCTCGACCTTCCCGCGTCCAGATATGACGTTTCTGCTGGCCCTGCCCGTGCAAAAGGGTCGCGAGCGGCAACTGAGCGCAGGCAAGAGCGCCGATCGAGTCGAGCGCGAGTCGGTCGAGTTCCACAACCGCGTGGCGGAAGCGTACGAACGCCTTGCCGCGGCCGAGCCGGAGCGGATCACTCGTCTCGATGCGGGCGAGCCGAGGGAGGTGGTCCATCACAAGGTGATGAGCCGCGTCCAGCCCGCCGTCGACGCTCTGTCATGACGCCCACCGTTGAGACGTTGACGCTCACCTCGACCCAGGGGGCTTAGCTGCAACCCATCTGCACGACGCCTCACTAGCATTTCCAACGTGATCCGGGTCGATGGACTCCGCAAGAGCTTTGGCGACGTTCGCGCTGTCGACGGTGTCGACCTGCGGGTGGAACGCGGTGAGCTGCTCGTCCTTCTGGGTCAGAACGGCGCGGGCAAGTCCACCACGCTCCGATGCCTTGGCGGCATCCTCAGGCCAGACGCCGGACTCATCGAGCTCGACGGGCTGCGCCTGCCCGAGAAGCTGGACGCCGTGCGCGCGCGGCTCGGCGTCGTGCCCGATCAAGCGCGCCTGTACGGACGCAACACAGCACCCGAATACCTCGACCGCTTTGGTTACCTGTACGGCGTTCCCGAAGCCGTGCGCACGAAGAAGATCGCGCAGCTGCTGGAGCGTTTCGAGCTCGCGGACCGCGCCGACACCGTCCTCGCGGCGTACTCGCGCGGGATGGCGCAGAAGGTTGCGCTGATCAGGGCGACGCTCCATGAGCCCGATTGGATCTTTTGCGACGAGCCAACGGCCGGCCTGGACCCGGTCGCGGCTGCCGACATGCGTCACTACCTCGCGGAGCAGAAGCAGCGCGGCGCTGCGCTGATCGTCACCACGCACGTGCTCAGCGAAGCGGAGCTGATGGCGGACCGCATCGCGATCATGCGCAAAGGCGTGATCGTCACAAGAGGCACGCTCGAGGACCTTCGCCAGGAGGCGGCGAAGGGCCGTCGCATGTTCGCGCACTTGAGCAAGGCGGTGTCCAATCCCGAGCCGTTGAAAGCCTGGCTTCGCGAGCATGCGGTGGAGCATTCCCTTGACGGCGACCGCCTCAGCTACACGCTGCCGTGGTCGGCCACCCTCGCCGACCGCGCCGCCTTCGCCGCCGAGCTGCAGCGGCGCCTGTCCGCCGAGGCTGCGCCGTTCCATGAGCTCGAGGAGGTCGAGACGAGCCTCGAGTCGGTCTACCTCAAAGCCATGGAGGAGCCTGTCTCGCCCTCGGCGGAGCCGATGCCGGCGCCGGCGGCGGTTTCCGGAATCGGCGCTCCGCGCATGTTCGCTTCGCTTGGCTCGCAGTGGAACCTGCTTCGCCACTCGCTTCCGTTCTACGTGAGCTCGTGGTGGCGGCGAGGGGACCTGAGCTGGGTCATGTACCTCAACGCCTTCGTGCTCCTTCTCGTCGCCGGCACATCGCTTTTCGGCCAGCTGCCGGGAGTGGCGGGACAGGTGGCCCAGCGCTTCGCAGGAGGCTCCGCGCTTCAGGCCGGCCTGCTCCTGCCGCTGTTCTTCATGTCTTTCGCGCTGCTCGAATCGATCAAGAGCTCGATCGGAATCTGGTGGGAGAAGGCGCAACAGTCGCTGGAGGTGCTGCTGTACACGCCGATCGACGATCCGTCGCTCATCTGGCTGGAGGTTCTGCCGGGCGCGGTCGTGAGCACGGTCTGGGTCACCTTCTGGATGGCGGCCGGCATGACCCTGCTGACGCTGTTCGGACAGAGCGCCCCGTGGGACCTGTTGCCCGTCTTCGCCTTCGTCGCCGCGGTGACGGCTTACTGGGCAGCGATGGGAAGGATGCTGGGCTTCATGCTGTTTCCGCGCGAGGGCGCGGCTGGTGGCGCCTGGTCGTTCTTGCTCTCACCGGTTTCGGCCGCCGTGGCCGACCTCCCACTCGCGCTGTTCGTCTTCCGCTCGCCACTTGCTCTCGCGTCGCTGCTGCTCCCGATCACGGCGTGCTTCGCCTTGACGGTGTTGTGCGGGACCACCTTCGACCGCGAGCGGCTGATGGAGACCGGGCTCGGCCGCACCCGAAAACGACGAGTGTGGCTGCCGGTGGCGCTCATCCGGCGCAACGCTGCCGCGATCGCTGCGGGTCTGCTGCTCGCGCTGGCGCCCGCAGGCATCGCGGCGACGGTTTCCTCGAGCGCCCACTGGCACTCCTGGTCCGACGTGCAGTCGATGCGGGCATCGGCGTCGATCCAAAGCACATCGTTCGATCCCACGCCGGTCGCGAGCAATGTTCCGGCCACTAGCGGCGTCACCGTGGCAGCCGCAGCGCTGGCCGGGATCGTGGCCATGCTGGCCTTGATGCTCGCGCTGGTGATCGTGAGCTTTGC
Source organism: Candidatus Dormiibacterota bacterium (assembly GCA_036264335.1). Lineage (GTDB taxonomy): Bacteria > Chloroflexota > Dormibacteria > Dormibacterales > Dormibacteraceae > Palsa-872. The sequence continues at coordinate 4,944 of DATARC010000048.1, read as the reverse complement.
GGCGTTCTTTCTACTCGGAGTGCCCGCGTTGCTGGGACTGATGGCCGCATCGGCCGCGTGGGGGATCCAGCTCGGCTTTGGCGGAGCTACGCCTCTGCAGCCGTGGCTCGTCGGCGCCGGCGGCATCGCGCTGCTGGCACTGGCCCTCAATACAGGAGCCGCGCTGCCGATCTACTGGTCGCTGGTGTTCGGCTCAGGCCGGCGGCTCGACAGGCTGCGCGAGGCGTGGGCCAGCTACTGGTCGCTGTTCAGAGGCCTGGTCCTGCCGGCGTGCGCGCTGTTCGGGCTTGTCGTCTTCAGGTTGCTCGCCGCGGGGTAACTACGCTCGCGCTGTGATCACGTTCGGATGATGGCTCCACGGACGGACAGAAATTAGAGGTCGAGCGATTGCGCGACCAGCTCCCGGTGATAGGTGGCGTCGCCCAGCGTCACCTCTGACGCCTTCGCCCGCTTGAAGTACAGGTGCATGTCGTGCTCCCAGGTGAAGCCGATGCCGCCGTGCACCTGGATGCCATCGCCGGTCACCTTTCGATACGCGTCGGAGACATAGGCCTTGGCCATCGATGCCGCGAGCGAACGGTCCGGCGCGTCCGCCTCCACCGCCCATGCCGCGTAGTAGGTCGCCGATCGGCCGCTCTCCGACAGCACGAGCATGTCCGCCAGCTTGTGCGATACGGCCTGGTAGATCCCGATCGGCTTGCCAAACTGGTGTCGCGTCTTGGCGTACTCGGTTGAGTCCTCGAGCACCTTCTGCGTGCCGCCGACCATCTCCGCGCACAGGGCCGCGGTCGCCCATTCCAGCGCGCGCTTTAGCGGCGCCCAACCCTTGTGTTGCGCGCCCATCAGAGCATTGGATTCGAGCTCCACGCCTTCGAACCGCACCTCGCTCCAGCGCCTCGTCATGTCAAGGGTCTGGAGCTGCGTGACTGTCATTCCCTTGGGCCGTCCCTTGACCAGGAAAAGAGAGATTCCCTCTTCGCCCTCGCCTCTTGTGCGCGCCGCCACCACCATGTAATCCGCGCCCTCGGCATCGGGCACGAACTGCTTGACGCCGTCGAGCCGCCAGCCACCTGCGGCCGGCTTGGCTGCCAGCGTGATCGCCGGCGCGTCCCACCGACCGGACGGCTCGGTCAGTGCCAGCGTCGCCCGCGCCTTGCCCTCGGCAATATCGCCAAGCGCCTCCTTCTTCTGAGCCTCGGTGCCGGCCTCGACAAGCGCGGGTACGGCAAGGCCCATCGTGGCGAAGAACGGCCCGGGAAGAAGGGCGCGCCCACATTCCTCGAGCACCACGATCAGGTCTAGAAAGGTGCCGGCGCCACCGTACTGCTCAGGGATGCCGAGGGAGGTCCAGCCGAGCCCCGCCATCTTCTTCCACAAGGCCGCATCGTAGGCATCCGGTTGAACCATCAGCTTGCGCACGACCTTCGACCCGCATTCCTTCGCGAGGAAGTCCCGGGTGGAGCTGCGCAGCATCTCCTGCTCTTCGGAAAATGCGAAGTCCACTGCCGTCGAGTTTAAGTTGCCGCGGGATCAGCCCGCGGGTTCTGAGTCGGCCTTGGTTTCGGAAGTCGGTGCCGGCAGCTCGAGCGGTTCCTCTGGCGCAGCCAGCTCGAGGGGCTCGACCGGCGCTGCGAGCTCAGCTTGTGGTTTTGCACGTTTGACCCGCGCTCTTCGCGCCGGCTTCGGCGCTGCGGCGGCGGCGTCGACAGGAGCGAGCGACGGCGCTTCAGTCGGCGCAGCGGCCGCCACGGGTGCCGACTCGGCCACCGCTGGCGCCGGCGCCGGATCAGCCGATGATGAAGCTGCTGCGTCGGTCGCCGGCGGAACCCACGGTCTGGCAATGCGAGTCGGTGGCGCTTGGGTCGTCTGCGGACGGATTCGGTAAAGCATCAGCAGGCCGAAGAAGCCCACCAGGATGGCCAGCGTGCCCATGGCCACGCCGATGGCCAATCCGCTGTCCTCACCCCCGCTCATCGGCGGCTCAAACCCGGACGTGCATATCGCCGGGGCGGGGTCGCACGTGCCGATGACTGCGAGCCTGAGCGGAACGGCGATCATCGACAGCATTCCGTAGACGAGCGCCAGCCCGGCGATGAAGTAGAGCGCCGTCGCCAGGGGCCTTCCCTGGTGGTACAGGAGCGCGGTGACCGCCAGCGCGATGGCGGCGACGCCGAAGGGTACGGCAGCTCCGGCAATTCGATTGGTGCCGCCTGCGGCCAGCAGCAGCGGGAGGATCGCGCCAGTCACAGCCAGCCCACATGCGATCCAGAAGGACCACAGGACGCGGAGCTCTCTCTGGGAATTCGTATCCATTGAGCGGAATCATGCACAGATCGCACTCGGCCGTCCCATGGCAGAGGTGCGCTGGTCTAGACGGCGGCTTCCTGTTTGTCGCCCCCGGCACGCGGGCGGCCCGCGGTCACGTGGGCGGTTTGGCGCAAGGGCACTTCCTCGATGAAGAGCGTCGCCACGAAGGCCAGGACGAGGATGATCAGTCCGGCGACGAACACGGGATGCAGCGCGTCCGACAGGCCGTGACGGATGGCGCCGGCGATGGCCGGCGGCAGGTGGATGAGCCGGCTGGGATCGAACACCGCCCCCGCCCCTCCGGATTGGAAGCCCTTGAGCGCGGCGGGCGGGAGATAGCGTGCCAGGGAGGTCGCCATGCCCTGCGTCAGGATCGTGCCCAGCACCGCGAGGCCGATCGCAGAACCCATTGAGCGCGAGAGCTGCGTTGCCGAGGTCGCGACCGCCATGTCGGTGCGGCCCACCGAGTTCTGAACCACGAGCGTATAGGTCTGCATGGTGACCCCCAGCCCAAGTCCGATCAGGATCATGGCCTCGATGACAGTCTGGTTGGTCGTGTTGATGTCGAACGTCGCCAGCATCGCGAAACCCGCGCCCATGAACACGATGCCTCCAAGCAGAAGCAGCTTGTAACGACCGGTTCGCGACATCACCTGACCGCTGACGATGCTCGTGACGACCATGGCCACCAGCATCGGCACGAGGATCGCGCCTGAGTTGGTCACGCTGTTTCCAATCACTCCCTGCACGAAGACAGGTAGGAAAAAGATGGCGCCGAACATCGTCATCGCCACGCACATGCCGGCGATGTTCGAGAACGTGAAGATCCGGCTCTTCCAGAGGTGGAGCGGCAGGACCGGCTCCGGCGCCCGCGTTTCCACCCACGCGAAGACGATCAGGAGAATTGCCGCCGCCGCGTAGAGGCCCACGATCTGCCATGAACCCCACGCATACATGTTGCCGCCCCATACAGTGGCCAGGAGCAGTGCCGTGATCCCCAGCGAAAGGGTCACGCTGCCGGCCACATCGATCTTGTGCCGCCGCCGCTCGTTTGGCACGTGCATGTACAGCGCGACCACGATGAGGGTCAGCGCCGCGAACGGCAGGTTGACGAAGAAGAGCCATCGCCATGAGTAGTGGTCGGTGATGAACCCGCCGGCGGCGGGCCCGACGATCGATGCCAGTCCGAATGACGCGCCCAGCATGCCCTGATATTTGCCGCGTTCGCGCGGGGAGATGATGTCCCCGATGATCGCCTGCGACAGCGGCATGATGAAGCCCATCCCGGCGCCCTGGACGAATCGTGCGAAAACGAGAAACCAGAAGTTTGGGGCGATGCCGGAGAGCGCCGATCCGACTGCGAAGACGACGATCCCCGTCATGTAGAGGGGCTTTCGTCCGTAAATGTCCGAGAGCTTGCCGGCCACTGGCACGACGATGGTCGAGGCGAGCATCGCGGAGATCGGAATCCAGCTGTAGTCGGCGATCCCGCCCAGCTCCGCGACGATCGTCGGCAGCGCGGGCGCCACCAGGGTGAGGTTGAGCGAGGCGATGAGGGATCCGAGCATCAGGCCCGCGAACACGGCCAGAATGGCGCGGTCGACGCCCTTCTTCGTGGGCGTGGTCTCGGGGGACCGGGCCTCGCGATTGGCGACCGCGGTCACGTTCTGATCGCGGCTAGCGGCTTCGTGGCAGCCCCAGCACGCGCTCCGCGAGGATGTTGCGCAGCACCTCCGAGGTCCCAGCCTCGATCGTGTTCGCGCGCGAGCGCAGAAATTGATACCTCCAGCCGCTCGTGTCCCCAACCTGGCCCGACGCCCCCGCGACGTCGACGGCGGTCTCGGCCATGCGCTGGTTGAGCTCCGACCACATCAACTTGAGAATCGAACCCTCAGGCCCCGGAATTCCATTTCGCTTCATCGCCGTCAGCGCCCGGTAGCCGTTTAGCTGCAGGGCTCGCGCCTCGATCGTGAATTGGGCGACCTTCTGGCGCACGAGCGGGTCGGAGCCACGCCCGAGCTTGCGGGTGTGCTCGGCTAGCTCGGCCGCAGTGATCTGAGCGCGGGTTGCCAGCGCCATGCCAAGCGTGCCGCGCTCATGCAGAAGCGTGGTCATGGCCACGGCCCAGCCCTCTCCGGGCTCGCCGAGCACCTGCGACTTGGGCACCTTGACGTCCTTGAAAAAGATCTCGTTGAACTCGGCATCGCCTGTGATCTGCACCAGAGGGCGCACCTCGATGCCGGGACTTTCCATGTCGACCAGCAGGTAGGTGAGGCCGTGGCGCGGGTTGTCTTCCTTGCGCTCGCGGGTCAGCAACATGCACCACTTGGCGATGTGGGCGAGGGTTGTCCAGACCTTCTGGCCGTTCACGAGGTAGTGGTCGCCTTTGTCCTCGGCTCGGGTCTGCAGCCCCGACAGGTCGCTGCCGGCGTTCGGCTCGCTGAAGCCCTGGCACCAGATCTCTTCGGCTGAGAGGAGCGGAGGCAGGTATCTCTTCTTCTGCTCCTCGGTGCCATGTGTGATCACCACAGGGCCGCCCATGCCAAGGCCGATCACGTTTATCGGGTCCGGCGCCTGGGCCACGATCATCTCGTCGTTGAAGATCAGCTGGTCCATGAAGTCGCCGCCGCGGCCGCC